>CAZKJZ010000055.1:0-14973 GCA_964553145.1 uncultured Frigidibacter sp.
CCAGCGCCAGCATCTCGTCCAGATTCTGGCCGAACGGGCGCGGCGGGGCGAAGATCCGGCTGCGCACCCCCGCGCCATGAACCATGATCACCGGAACCGGCTTGGCACGGCCTTTCGCGGTCTTGCGCTCCATCGCCAGGGCAAGCCCGTCGGCCGTCGAAACCGTATGATGCTCAATGGCAAGTGCGTCTAGCATGGAACCACGCTGCGCCGAATGGGGGATGACTCTCTAAAGCTGACGTATGGTAACACCCGGCGGTAGAATCCCGAAACGAAACTTGCAGTTTGCGACGGTTCGCGATGTTGGCGGGTAGGGGGATCAGCGCCGGGGCGACAGGCATGCAAATGGCAGATCGGATGTTTGCCAGCACGGCCGGAACGGCGCCCCTCTGCGCTCTCTGCCCCGCAGGCCTGCGCCCGGCCAATAACAGCCGCTCCGAAATCACCTGACCGTTGGCGATCCCCCGTCGGTCAGGTCATGCCAAAGGAATGCACACTTTTGCAAGAGCAAGGGTGTCCAGGGAGGTGCGGGCGCCCACCCGCTGCATTGCCGCACTATAGGGGCGACTGCCGTATGCGCGCTTTGACCCGCGCCCCCGGGTGGGGGCGACGACGGGCCTGAATGCGCAAAAGCCCGATGGTTTTGGGGGTTTCGATCCGCGCCCCCGGGTGGGGGCGACGCGCTTTATTCCGCGTCCTTCGCCATTGCGCTTTGCGTTTCGATCCGCGCCCCCGGGTGGGGGCGACGGGCAAATGCCATTCCGACGGCAGGCAGCGACAAGGTTTCGATCCGCGCCCCCGGGTGGGGGCGACCTTGTGGCCTTTGCAAAGCGTGTGTCTCTCAAGCTGTTTCGATCCGCGCCCCCGGGTGGGGGCGACCTTCCCGCTTTGCCCAATCAAACCAGCCGTTATTTCGTTTCGATCCGCGCCCCCGGGTGGGGGCGACGATGGTCTTGTCGAATGTCCACATGACCTGTGGGCGTTTCGATCCGCGCCCCCGGGTGGGGGCGACCATCTTCGACCAAGTCATCCCAGACCCCGATCGGGTTTCGATCCGCGCCCCCGGGTGGGGGCGACCGCCTGTTCGATCCGCTTCAGCCGCCGGCGCAAGGTGTTTCGATCCGCGCCCCCGGGTGGGGGCGACTCGTGGGGGACGGCGCCAATTCGCCCCGTGCAGATGTTTCGATCCGCGCCCCCGGGTGGGGGCGACAACCGGTCGGCTGGTTGGTGCCACTGCCACTGATGTTTCGATCCGCGCCCCCGGGTGGGGGCGACCTGTGGCGCCCTCGGCTATGGCGAGGGGATTGTCCCGTTTCGATCCGCGCCCCCGGGTGGGGGCGACCCGCTGACCACCGCGCTGATCCGCAACAAGTTCTGGTTTCGATCCGCGCCCCCGGGTGGGGGCGACTTGAGGCCCGCGCCTATTCGGTCGCGGACAATGGCGGTTTCGATCCGCGCCCCCGGGTGGGGGCGACACCCTGAAGGACGCCAACAACGTCTCGCTCTTGTCGTTTCGATCCGCGCCCCCGGGTGGGGGCGACTCCCGTATCCTGTCACTCAAATACGGCTTCAATTCGTTTCGATCCGCGCCCCCGGGTGGGGGCGACCTTGGGTCGTTGGCGGGGTCGATTCCGGTATTGCTGTTTCGATCCGCGCCCCCGGGTGGGGGCGACCGCAACATCTCAATGGGGCACCCACAGCCATGATGTTTCGATCCGCGCCCCCGGGTGGGGGCGACATCGGGCCCCGCCATCATTGGGCGATACATCCAACGTTTCGATCCGCGCCCCCGGGTGGGGGCGACTCGACCGTCGATTGCGATATTCAGCGCTGCGACCGTTTCGATCCGCGCCCCCGGGTGGGGGCGACCGCTGTCCGTGCAGCCATCCAGGATAGCGAGTATGGAGTTTCGATCCGCGCCCCCGGGTGGGGGCGACCGGGTTGGATCGCTTGCCATGGCTAGGGATTCAGGTTTCGATCCGCGCCCCCGGGTGGGGGCGACGTTCTTCTCGGTGCGCGTCACTTTGCGCCCAGAGACGTTTCGATCCGCGCCCCCGGGTGGGGGCGACATCGACGCCTGCGCAGCGCGCGGGTCGGTCCCGATGTTTCGATCCGCGCCCCCGGGTGGGGGCGACTGGAAGCCCTGCGTCGTGCCGTCTCGACGCTGCCGTTTCGATCCGCGCCCCCGGGTGGGGGCGACCGACGCATTGACGCCCGAACAGATCAGAATCGTAGTTTCGATCCGCGCCCCCGGGTGGGGGCGACCGGCCATCAGCATTATCGACGTGCGCTGGGGGCCGTTTCGATCCGCGCCCCCGGGTGGGGGCGACCGTGGTCCGGGTCGCAGCCGTGACGTCTTGCAGACGTTTCGATCCGCGCCCCCGGGTGGGGGCGACATTCCGACACCCGCAGGTAGATGGCCGCGGCAACGTTTCGATCCGCGCCCCCGGGTGGGGGCGACGGGCGACGAAGTTCCGGCGATCCTGCAAAAAGGCGTTTCGATCCGCGCCCCCGGGTGGGGGCGACGCTGTCGACCCTGATCAACCGCCGGGCGATCATGGGTTTCGATCCGCGCCCCCGGGTGGGGGCGACCCGCCGCCGCCCGCATCGGTCAGAACGTCGGCGATGTTTCGATCCGCGCCCCCGGGTGGGGGCGACGGTTCAGACCCGACGGCGTTGCCCCCGGGATGTTGTTTCGATCCGCGCCCCCGGGTGGGGGCGACATTTCAGCAGGCCGGGAATGGCCTTGTTCGGCACGTTTCGATCCGCGCCCCCGGGTGGGGGCGACGACGCATCGCTGATGATCGCCAGCATCGCCGGAGTTTCGATCCGCGCCCCCGGGTGGGGGCGACCGCCCGGGATCAGGATCGACGAAAACAGGAATGTTGTTTCGATCCGCGCCCCCGGGTGGGGGCGACGCGCGCGACCGGCCTGTCCTATTGGACAGATATGCTGTTTCGATCCGCGCCCCCGGGTGGGGGCGACCTCCTTGGCGCTGCGCATCTGGCCATGGCGGTCCAAGTTTCGATCCGCGCCCCCGGGTGGGGGCGACTTCGTCCGCCGCGTGATCGCCCGCCCCTTGGGAACGTTTCGATCCGCGCCCCCGGGTGGGGGCGACGCGCAGGCGGCAGTCGTGGCGCCGCCATATCCCGCAGTTTCGATCCGCGCCCCCGGGTGGGGGCGACCCCGGTCGGCCGGGCCCAATCACTGACCAGGTTCTGGTTTCGATCCGCGCCCCCGGGTGGGGGCGACGTGGGCGGGCTTTTTCATGGCCGGGGTTCTTTGCGGTTTCGATCCGCGCCCCCGGGTGGGGGCGACCGGGCCGTCGATCATCCGCGAAGTTGCGGCCAAGGTTTCGATCCGCGCCCCCGGGTGGGGGCGACAGAACCTGCTGCTGATGAAATTCCCCGCATACGCGTTTCGATCCGCGCCCCCGGGTGGGGGCGACACGCCAAGGCCGGCCGTCGCGTGCGGGTCTGGAAGTTTCGATCCGCGCCCCCGGGTGGGGGCGACGCCGCAGCCCAGGTGGGCGAGATCGGATCAAACGCCGTTTCGATCCGCGCCCCCGGGTGGGGGCGACCGTGGCCCGCCGCGAGGCGGCCAAGCGGGCCAATGTTTCGATCCGCGCCCCCGGGTGGGGGCGACCCGACATGCCGGTCGGCGCGACCGGGGTTCAGCGTGTTTCGATCCGCGCCCCCGGGTGGGGGCGACCGTCCGCCGCGCGTTCGGACGGATCGGATCGGACGGTTTCGATCCGCGCCCCCGGGTGGGGGCGACGATCGGACGGAATGATCAAGCGCATGAAAACAAAGAGTTTCGATCCGCGCCCCCGGGTGGGGGCGACACCGGCGGCATTCAGTCGATGATCTCGCTGACGATGTTTCGATCCGCGCCCCCGGGTGGGGGCGACCTTTCGATTTCGGTCTGCGCCAGCGCCTTCAGGCGTTTCGATCCGCGCCCCCGGGTGGGGGCGACGGCTGTCTTGGGGTGACGCCCCATGATCCACGCGGGGTTTCGATCCGCGCCCCCGGGTGGGGGCGACCTTGCGCCCGATCTTACCGGCATAGTCCTGGGTGTGTTTCGATCCGCGCCCCCGGGTGGGGGCGACGGGCGGGAGCGTAATGTATTGGAAATGGGATGCAAATCCGGCTTTTGGTGCGAAGCGGCGTCGACGCGATTGGCCATCGGGGGGAGGCCGGACCATGGATCTCGGAAAGTTAAACGATTTCAAAGAGCTGAAAGCCTTGCGAGCCTCGGCGTCTTTCCAGGCACGCTTGGGGTTCGCAGGGGTCGGTCTCAGATGATCAGTGGGCCATTCAGGTCGGTGGCCGGCTTGGCGCCGACATGCTCGACCTTTCGTGTCCAGTTCGCACCAAGGTAGTAGTAGCGCAGGCTGTCATATCCGGGGTTGATCACCCCCTCCAGTCGTGCCTTCAGCTTGGTCCATTGAGCGGGGTCCACCTCGATCTCAAAGACCGAGAATTGCACCCGCTGCCCGAAATCCTCGCAGGCCTTCGCCACCCGGCGGAGGCGCTTTTTGCCGCCCTCTTCGAGAGTGTTCACATCATAAGTCACCAGAACCAGCATCTCAACTCCAGAACCACGGCGGATAGGCGTCGATGTCGCCGCGCAGATGGCGCGCCAGCAGCTGGGCCTGCAGATGGGGCACCAGACCGAAGGGGGCCTTTTCGTCCAGAAAGCTGTGCTGGCGTTCCTCGCGTTTGCGCTCTTGCCAGGCCGTCAGCACGGTCTTGCGGCCCTCGTCGGTCAAAAGCACGGCACCGCTGTCCATATTGCGAAAGTCACCAGCCCGCAGCTGGCGGCGGTTGACCAAAGACAGCGCCAGCCGGTCGGCAAGGGGCGCGCGCAACTCCTCCATCAGGTCCAGCGCCAGGCTGGGACGACCGGGGCGGTCGCGGTGGAGGAAGCCGACGGCAGGATCAAGGCCAACCGCTTCGCAGGCGGAACGGCAATCGTGGGTCAGAAGAGTATAGAGAAAGGACAAAAGCGCGTTCATCGCGTCCAGGGGCGGGCGGCGGGAGCGGGTGGTCCAGCGCAGTTCGGGGTCGGGGCTGCGGATCAGCTGGTCAAAGACGGCGAAGTAAAGGTTCGCGGCCTCGCCTTCGGAGCCGCGCAACTGGTCAATGGTGACGTCCGACAGTTGTACCCTGCGCAGGATCATGGCCATCCGCTCGCAGGCGGCCTCTAGCGTGTCGACGGGGGCCTCGTTGGCATAGTCGCGGATATGGCGGCGCAAGACCGCGCGCTGGTTGGCGATCTTGCCCAGCACGACGGACCGCACGATGTCTTCGCCGGTTTCGGCCATCCGGTATTGCGCGCGGCGCAAAAGGACATTGCCCTGCACCGGGCCTTCGACGCGGGCCTGAAACCGCCCGGCGCGGTCCAGAAGCGCAATTGTGATGCCGCGTTCGGCGCAGGTGCCAATCAGGGCGGGCGTCATCAGGATCGGCCCAAAGGCCACGACGGCGGCAAGCATGTGCAGCGGAACCCGGGCTTTCTCCGCCCCCTCAACCTCGGCCACCAGATTTTCGCCGTCCTTCTTCAGGGAGGCGCCTTCGGTGGTGACATAGACCGTGTTCAGCAGCTTCTTCATTCGGATGCCCTATCCAAGGCCCCGTCTAAGACCCGTGCAACCATCCGGTCACGCCAGGCGCGGGCCGGGCGGGCATAGGTTTCGGGGCGGCAGAGATCGTGCAGCGAACAGGCGCGGCAACGGGATTTGTGCGGGGTCGGGGCCGGGGTGATCCGGCTGGCAAAGACGCGGGCAAGATCAGCAATGGTGGCTTCGGTCAGGGTGCGAAGGCGATCATCAAAGGGTACGGCGACACGGCGCTTTGTTTCGGCATAGTAAAGCGCGCCTTCGGGGACGGGGCGGGCGGTCATCTCCTCAAGACACAGGGCCTGGGCGCAAAGCTGCACCTCGTCGGCGCGGTGCAGCTTTGGCTTGCCGCGCTTGTATTCAACGGGAAACGCGGTTTCGCCCCCGGGGCCGGGCAAGAATTCCACCAGATCGGCCACCCCCACCAGGTTCAGCCTTTCCGAGCCGAGCGGCAGCGACAGCACCCGCCGCACCCCGCGCCCGGTGCGGCTGCCGCCCTTGTCCGCCACGGCATGAAGCACATCGCCTTCGGCGGTAAAGCGGTTGTCGGCCCAAAGCTGCTCCAGATGGATCAGCGCGGCCTGGCGCAGGCAATAGACGGCGTGCTGGATGGCCGAGAGCGGGATGGGTTCCGTTTCGGCGGGCATCGAAGGCATGCTTCAAAGCCCGTAAGGGAACAGAACCGATACACCGACAGGGAGCTTCTCCTGATCGACGGCTACGTCGTAGTCGTCAAAGCTTCGCGGCACTTTCACGTCTGCGTTGCGGGTGACCTTTACTCGTTTGAACAGCGCCTGTGCCGGGGCATTGCCAAGCGCGCTGTCATGCCGGAAGACGATCAATTTTTGGGCGTTCATCTCCATCCGCGCGGCGGAACGGTCATGTTCGAACATGTTGCACAGGGCCTCGAACAATAGTGCGAGGTCACCTTCGGAAAAGCCGGTGCCCTTGGTCGCATCCCCCGCCAGGCTGGCCGAAACAAAACCGTGGCAGCGGTAAAGCCCGTAAGGCACGATGTACTTCCGTCCCATTGTGCGTTCCTTGGCTGCGTCCTTTTCATTCGTCACCGACGAGCGGGTGATGGTGATTTCCTGTGGCAGGACCGGATCGACAGATTCCGAGAAGGAAAGTTGCACAGGGCCGCGCACCTGGCCTGCATTCACTTCGGTCGTCATTACGGCACCGAAGGTTCGAATGTCATAAAAGTTGACACACATCCAGCGTGTGAGTTCGCGAGCTTGGGCCTCTTCTTTCGGCAGCTTCTTGGTTTCGGCCTTCAAACCAAGCGCAGCATATGCTTCGCCGTGTGTGTTGTTCAGGATGGCCTTTTCGCGCATGTAGATGGCATGGGGCGGTTTGCCACCGTGCTTGAGATCGACATAGTTGCGGATCTTGCGCTTGAGCGCCACGTCGGTGACCAGCCCCTTTTGCGTGTCGATATCGGTCCGCGGCATGTTGCCATTGTCGGGGTCGCCGTTCGGATTGCCGTTCTTGATGTCAAAGAGGAAGACGAAATCGTGGCGGTTCTGAAGGGCGGTCATTGGATCAATCCTCTTGCTCAATGTCATCGGTTTCGGGCTGCTCGGCGCCAGCCTTGGCACGTTTCGCGTATTTTTCCTGGTAGTAACCGACAAGAAACAAGCCCTGCTCCTCCGCTGAATGCTGCGCCGCTGCTTCTGACCCGGCCTCGGCCCACAGCTTGCCAATCTCACGACCAAGGCCGACTGAGACTGCGCGGGCATGGTCGGCGTCCTTGATCCAATCGGCGTCCGAGTGGCCATTGCGCAGCCGCTTCAGATGGTGGTTTTCGGCATTCAACAAAAGCCCGGGCAGAACCCGGCCCGGTGTCGCGGAGGCGGCACCGAGGAATTTGTCTTTCACCGTTGCATTGATCCCGTCTCCCAAGGCCGCAAGTTGCGCCCTTTCGATCAGCGCGAAAAGACGGCCGAGGCGGCGGGCGGGCGTGGGGTCGTCGGCGTCGGGGTGCATGAGGTAGTCCTCCATCACGGTGCCATCGGGGTGTTTGGGCAGGCGCTTTTCAAGCCGCATGTCACGGACAATCAGCCCCTTGATGAGCGAAAGCCGGATGCGGTCCAGCACATGGTCGTTGCGGATGCGCAGCAGCAACAGGCCAAGCAGCGCACGCGGGAAGCGACCGCCAGACAGGATGGCCCGTGTCAATTCGCCGGCAAGCAGCGTCGAAACCTTTTCGCCGTCAAACTTTACGACACCATTGCGACGTTCGGCAGGGGCGCTGCGCAGGACAGCAGCACGGATCGAGAAGATAGGCCGATCAGGCGCAGGTTCCAGCGCCACATCCTTCAACCAAGCGGCATAGTTGCGTGCAAGGACGCTGAACGTATCCTCCCAGTAAAACCGTACCGAGATGCGCGCGGCATTGGGCGCAAGGCCAAGAATGAAGAAGCGCACGCCTTCAGCCAGCCGCGGCGTGATACTGGCCAGGGGTCGGCCATCGCGCATGGCGACCAGCTTGTCTTTGATCAGTTCCTGGGCGATCGCATCTTCGTCGCCCGAAACGGCAGGTCGCCCCAGCATCACCCCGGCCCAGAGATCAGCCTCCTTCGCCACCTCTGCGTCCGACGCATCCGCCCAGAACACTGTCGAGGTGTCGCCGATTTGCAGGCGGTGAGATTTGTCGGCAAGAAAGCGGTTGAGCGCCGTGGTGTAGGCAAAGGCGGCGGCCTCGGACACGGGGGCGTTGTCGCCCTGTTCGTGACCGTAGGACGTGAAGGCGTCGAGGTTGAAAGAGATCAGACTTGCGCCGGATGATTGTGCCCCCCAGACGCCCTTGACCGAAGAGTGCAGCCGGGCGACAGGGGCCGTCTCGCCGGTGACGAGGCAGACTTGCGGGTCCGATGCCCCTTCGGCGCCGATCCGGCGCCAAAGGGCCCGGGCGGCGGGGCGGTCGTGCAGGAAGCCATATTCCGAGGACAGCCGGAAGGCGATGTTCTGGTCGCGCAAGTCGTCGGGCCACAGGGGCGGCTGGAAATCCTCGGCCCGCCACGCATCCAGAAAACGGCGCAGCGCCAGCAGGCCATCGTCCTCGGTGACCTCCAGCCAATCCAGATGGCTGGCACGAAAGGCCGCGTGTTCGTCGGCGGTGCGTTTCCCCTCACCTGCGGTCACGCCCAGCACATAGGCCGACTTGTCCCAAAGAAAGTTAGGCGCAATGCCGACGGTGCGCTTTTTCGCTTGCGGCACCATCAAGTTCTTCGGACTTCGCTTCTTGTCCGTATCCCTCAGGTCAACCACCCCTGCCACGGACCCGTCCGCATTCAGCACCAAACAGAACCCGATCTTTTCGGTCGAAAACCCATAGGGCGGCGCGTCGGGCAGGCGGTCATAGGCGCGGACCAGGGCCGACAGCAGGCTCATCGCTTCACCTCCGGGCTGCCGGGGGGCGGCACCTCCATCACCCCATCCCGCAGGCTGGCACGGTAGAGCAGCGACGGCCTGCCCGGGGCGGCATGGTCGATGTCCCACAGCATGAAGCCCAGATCGCGCGGCGTGCCGAAGCCAAGCTCTGGCGTCTCGTCCTCGGGCTTGCGCGGAGGCAGGGGCGCGCCGGGTTCGATCAGCGCGAAATCGGCGGCGAATTCTCGGGTTCCCAGGCAGGGCTGGTGAAAACACTGCCCTTTCGCGGCGCGGCGGTTGAAAATGTCCAGATGCTTGCCCTCGCTGTCGCTGGCATCGGCCCGGCGGGTCAGCACGAAATGAGCCTCGATCACATAGGCGGGGTCGACCAGCACCGTCGAGGCGCGCTGCTGGCGGTCTTCGTCCACCAGAAGCTGCAGGCCGCCCAGATCGCCCCGGTTCATCGCCTGTTTGATCTTGCCGACGGGTGCCTTGTGGCCAACCTCGTTGCGGCGGATCGACTGAAAGCGGATCGGCTCCAGCACATGGATGCGGTCGATCACCCAGCGGATGGCGGGCTTCCAGTGGATCGCCTCAAGGATGCCCCGCGCGGCCGAAGGCGGCATGACATCGTAAGAGGCGCGTTCAACCTTGAGTTCTGGCCGGGTGAAAAGGGCCTGGCGGCCCCGGACATGCAGGCGAATACCGTAAGACATCCGTTTCCTCGTATTCCGAGCCAGACTACCTTGGGGAGAGATTGATGCAAGTTATAAAACCAAAGGGGCCGATTCTTGTTCTTTTATAATTCATTCCAGTTGGAGATCAATCATTGATTCTTCGCGTGTCTTGTGCTTAGATTGGTATCTAGGAAAGGAGTTTGGCATGAAGCGACGGCGCTACGCCCTTAGGCTCAAAATAGGCTCGTTTACCATTTCGGTCGAACTTGATCTGGAGCCGATATAGTCAGCCATGTCGCGGCAGACCAACCGCGTGGATCGAAACATTCCCGTTGGGGATCTACCTACAGTGATGGGCGCGCGCCGGACCAATTGAGGCCCGGCGCACGCCTCATAGCATCCACTGCCTCTCGGATAGCTCTTCCGCGCCCTCCCACCACAGGCCGCTGTCATCGCGGTAAAGCCTGTCCTCGGTCAGCACAAAGAACTGATCGCCCCGCAGATGGTCGGCGCGGAATTCCCCCTTGCCATTCTGACGCAACCTCTCGCGATCTTGGGCGGGGATTTGTACGGTGTAGGGCTGCAAAGCGCGGGCGATCCTGCCCGAGGGGATATTCACAAAGGCCAGTTGACGGATGGCTTCGGCGGACTCTTCGGTTTCGATGATGACCGGAACCATGCGGTCCTCGACCATCCGGTAAAGCTCGGCGGTGCTGCGGTACTGAAAGTTCAAACCGCTGCGCGCCGCACGGAATTTGCCAACGATGCCGTGTTTGTCCAGCCGTTCCGAACCGGCACGCCAATAGACCTCGCCAAACCAGTGGCGGGTGGCATCAGGCTGCAAAAGGGCGTCATGGCCAAGTTTCTGCGCTGTAGTTTGCATGGCTTTGGCAAGGTTCTGCACCTCGGGCGGCGGGGCATTGTCAGATGCTGTGAAGACGGTCAGCGTGCTGTCCTTTAGCGGGCGCTTTCCTTCGCGGTTCACCCGGCCCGCGGCCTGGATCACGCTGTCCAGCCCCGCCTCGGCGCGCCAGCCCTTGGGAAAGTCCAGATCGACCCCGGCCTCGATCAGGCTGGTTGCGATCAGGCGGCAGGGCCGGCCGGCCCCCAGCCGTGCCTTGACCTCGGCAATGATCCGGCGGCGATGGGCGGGATATTGCCGGGTGGTCAGGTGCATGATCCCGTCCAGCCCTTCGGCCTGCAGGGTCTGGTACAGCGACAGGGCATGTTTGCGGCTGTTGACGATCACCACGCCCTGCGGGGCCTGGCGCAGCGCCTCGGTCAGGGCCGTGTCATCCATCACGCCGCCCTGCACGATCCGCGCGCGGCGAAGGCGCCCGGACAGCGCATCTGGATCGGGGGCCAGTTCGCGGCCCGCGAGATCAAGCCCGGCCGTCAGTTGGGCGTTGTCAAAGGCGGGCTGGGTGGCGGTACAGAGCACGATGGTGCAACCGTACCGGGCGGCCAGCGCGTCGATCATCCGCAATGTCGGCAAGAGCAGCGGGCGCGGCAGGCACTGCGCCTCGTCCAGGATGATCACGCTGCCGGCGATATTGTGCAGCTTGCGGCACCGCGAGGGGCGGGAGGCAAACAGGCTTTCAAACAGCTGGACGTTGGTTGTGACAACGATGGGCGCCGCCCAGTCTTCCATCGCAAGGCGCAGCTTGTCGCGCGCCTCTTGCCCCGCTTCTTCACTGTCGATGGCCGAATGATGCTCCAGCACCACATCGCCGCAGTCCTGAAAAAGCTCTTTGAATGTGGCTGCCGTCTGCTCGATGATCGACGTGTAGGGGATGGCATAGATGATCCGCCGGTGGCCGTGCGTCGCGGCATGGTCCAAGGCAAAACCCAGCGAGGCCAAGGTCTTGCCGCCGCCGGTCGGTACGGTCAACGTATACAGCCCTGGCGGGCGCGGGGCCTGCGCGCGGATGTGCGACAGAATTTCGGTGCGCAGCAGGTTCAGGTCTGTGCCTGCGGGAAAGCCCGCCATGTGACGGTCATAGGCGGCGCGCAGCTGCGGAAGAATGTGGCCAAGCGCGGGCCAGTCGCGGTCGCGACTGCGACCCGCCAGCCGGTCATAAAACGCTTCGGTATCGCGAAAATCGGCATCGACAAGGCAGGAAAACACCATCCGACCGGCAAGGGAAAGGTCGAAACCGGACGTCTGCGGCCGACATTTTGCGATCAGCTCTTTCGCGGCGGGCAAAAGGTCGATCCTGGCGACGCTGGTGACCGCCGCGGGGACCTTGTCGATGAACCCGCCGAGCCGGGCCTCGACCGCTGCGGGGCCACCCAAACTGTCCGGCAGCCCGGCATGGTGCCCCAGAATCGTATGGGCCAAAAGAACAGCGGCAAAACGGGTGTCTTCCGACGCGAGGCTGACCACCAGCTTGCCGCCGGCGGTGGAGTGGTCGACCGCATTCGCGCTGCCGTGAAGACGCAGCTGGAACGCCGGGTCATACTTGCCGAAATCGTGAAATTGCGCCGCCAGCCGCGCACAGTGCGGCAGGCCAACGGCACTGCCAGAGGCTTCGGCCAGCCGTGCCGTGCATTCGAGATGTTCGGATAAAGGTTGCCAATCGCTCGGGTCACCCGGGCTTCCGGAATGCGCGAAATAGTCGGTTCGGGACGGAAACTGCATGTTGGAAACCACCGTGAAGAGCCGCGCGCGGCGGACCGCAGGTGCCCCCGTTTCCCAGACACATGCCTGATTCAGTTTGTGCTGTCTCGCTTCGAAGTCAACGGGTGACGCATGCCTATGTTGGCGTGCTTGCGTCTTAAGTGGCAAAGCATCTCGATCTTTTCGCAGATGTCCTGCCGTGCGGCCTTACGGGCCAAGGGGCGCGAGAATCGGTCTGTCAGGCCGAATGTTCTGAAAATTGCCGGGATGCAACGCGTCATTGAGGCATCCCCTGCGGGCGATCAGGCCTATCTGGTGTCGGCATATGACAAGCTCTTCACGGCTGCCGGATTTGGCAACCCGCTGCCGCAATGATGCGACAAGGCCCGACTGTCGGATTGCTCGACTTACCGGTTGCGCATGGCTGCCGGCGCGCCATTGGCAGAACCGGGCTGCACCAGATCCGGGATAGCGGCAATCACTGGCCACCAGACCAGCAACTAGGTTACACGCCAGGCCAAGGCTGCATCGCAAAGGCGTCGCGCAGAGTCCGCGATGGCAAAGCCGACCGGGACCAAAAACTGAACGAAACTGTCCCACCTTTGCCCACCGTGTAACTTGGCAGGACAAAGTCGACTGCTAGGCCGCTGATTTTGCTAGGAGAAAATGGAAGTGGCAGCCCGTAGGGGAGTCGAACCCCTCTTCCCAGGTTGAAAACCTGGTGTCCTAACCGATAGACGAACGGGCCGCGCTGTCTGGCGGGGCGTGGCCCCGCTCGGTGTGGGCGGTGTTTAGGGCAGGGCCGGGCGGGGCGCAAGAGGCATTTTGCCGATTTCGGGCGGAAATTGCTACTCGGCCCGCGCTACATCCTCGAGCCGCAATTCGGGTTTGGACCGCCCGCCCCAGCGGTTGATCTCCAGCCGTCCGGCCAGATGCAGGGGGCGGCCGCCGTGGGTTTCGATCATCGGGCCGATCTGGCTGGACCAGGCGCCAAAGGCCACGGCTTCCAAAGTGCCGCTGGTGCCGTCGGTCAGGCCAAATCGCAGGTGACTGTCGCCCATCCGCTTCACGAATGTCACGTGGACCGCGCCAAAGGCAAAGCGCGGCGCGGGGGCGGATTGGCCAAAGGGTCCGGCGCGCTCGATCTCTTCGATCAGGGCCGGGGTAACGGCGCCGGGCATCAGAAGCCCGTCGATCCGCAGGTCGCGCGGGCCCTGCGCGCCAGCACCCTGCCGGGCCAGAAGGTCGGAAAGGCGCGCCATGGCCGTGGCAATCTGCCCGGCCTCCAGGGTCAGGCCCGCGGCCATTTTGTGGCCGCCGCCCTTGGCGATCAGCCCTTCGGCGGCCAAAAGCTGGATGGCGGCGCCGAGATCGACACCGGTGACCGACCGGCCCGAGCCTTTGCCGATGCCGCCGTCGATGCCGATGACCACGGCAGGGCGGTTCGTCGCCTCTTTCAGCCGGGCGGCGACAATGCCGACGACGCCCGGGTGCCAGCCCTGACCCGCCGCCCAGACCAGCGGCCCGTCCACGCCCCGCGCCTCGGCCTGGGCCAGGGCTTCGTCACGCACAAGCGCCTCGATATCGCGCCGGTCGCTGTTCAGCCGGTCCAGCTGTTCGGCCAGCATGGCGGCCTCGCGCGGGTTATCCGTCGCCAGAAGCCGCGCGCCGAGGTCCGCGGCGCCGATCCGGCCCCCGGCATTGACCCGGGGGCCGAGGAGGAACCCCAGGTGATAGGCGGTCGGCGCCTCGTTCATCCGCGCCACATCAGCCAGCGCGGCCAGACCGGGCCGTTCGCGGCGCGCGAGAACCTTCAGCCCCTGCCTCACCAGAGCCCGGTTGACCCCGGTCAGGGGGGCGACATCTGCGACGGTGGCCAGCGCGACAAGGTCCAGCATCGCCATCAGATCCGGGCCGGTGGCGCCCTCGGCCCGCATCAGGCGGTTGACCTCGACCAGCATCAGAAAGACGACGGCGGCGGCACAAAGGTGCGACAGATCGCCGGTTTCGTCTGCCCGGTTGGGGTTCACGACGGCCAGCGCGGGGGGCAGCGCCTCGCCGCCCAGATGGTGGTCCAGAACGATGACATCCGCGCCCAGCGCCGCTGCGATCGGCCCATGCGACAGGGTTCCGCAATCGACACACAGGATCAGCGTATGCTGGTTGGCCAGGGTTTCCATCGCCGCGTCGTTCGGGCCATAGCCTTCGTCGATCCGGTCGGGGATATAAAGCGTGGGGGTCAGGCCAAGGGCACGCAGCCAGGTGATCAGCAGCGCGGCCGAGGCGCCGCCGTCGACATCGTAATCGGCAAAGACTGCGATCTGCTCGCACGCCCGGACGGCCTGCAGAAAGCGGCGGGCAGCGGGTTCCATATCCTTCAGCCCGCGCGGGTCGGGCAAAAGATCGGCCAGTTTCGGTTCCAAAAACCGCTGTGCATCGGCGGGCGCCACGCCGCGCGCCACCAGAATGCGGGCGACGGGCAGGGGCAGGCGGGCGATCTGCACCATCGCCTCGGCCAGCCGGTCGGCCTCGGGCCCCGGCCCGATCCAGCGGCGATGGGTCGCCGAGTCGCTGACATTCAGAAAGGGCACCATCCCCGGGCTTTGGCCGAAAGCGGCGCGCAAGGCAAGCGGGCTGATCCGATTGCGGCGCCCCTGCCGGGGCGCCATTCCTTTTGTCTC
>CAZKJZ010000056.1:0-14959 GCA_964553145.1 uncultured Frigidibacter sp.
CGTCCGGGCGCTTTGCCCGCACCGGGGCGGACGAGATCACGCTTTGCAAGAACGGCGGCGGCGCGCATCTGGATCTGATGGTCGCGCGGCATATGCTGGCCGTTGCGGCCTGCCTCTGACCGGCGGTTCTGGTGCAGGCTTGTCGGTCATGCCGATGGTGTACCGTCCGCGCGCCGATCTGCACGACCCGCCGCCAGGAAATAGGCCAGCATCAGTCCCGTCATCGAAAGGGTTCCGGCGAATTGCACCAAGTGCATCCTGGCAAGGAGTCCGGCAAACAGATGCGTGCCCACTGACACCGTGGCCAGTGTGAAAAGCAACAACCCGGTCAGCGCAAAGACCGGCCGGAACCGGACCAGGAATATCGGTGCAAAGGCCAGTGGCGCCAGAAAGTGATAGGACCAGGCGATCGGCCCCAGCAAAGACAGCAGCGCAAAGCCGCAGGGCCACAGGGCGGCGCGTGCGTCGGGTCTGGCGCGGCTGCGGTGGAACAGAAACGTCAGTCCGATAAGGGCACCGACCTGTGCCAGATTGAACAGCATGGAAAAGAGCGGCGGCTTGACCATGACATGCCAGCCCAACCCCTTTGCTGCCACCGGGTCTGTCGCAGCCGCCTTGATCAGCTGCAACTGGTCGGTACAGCACAGTTGTGCGATCAGCGACTCAGCCGCGAAGGACTGGCGGGTGACCAGCGCCGTATCCGAAATCACCCCAATCATGTGCAGAAAGGCCGCATGTGGCTGCCATCCCAGCAGCGCCAGCGAAGCTGCGCCCAGTGCACCGCCGACCAGCGCGAAACTGGCTGCGGCCGATCGATTGCCGCTGACCAGCAGGAAAAGCGCGTAAAATGCCGGATAGAGCTTGATCGCCGCAGCGACCGCCAGCAGGGCGCCGCCCAACTTCGGCGCGCCATGTTCCGCCCGTTCGATCGCGGCCACAGTCAGACAGGCAACCAGAATCTGCGGTTGGCTTTGATAAAGGGCCAGCAGGCCGACGGGCGTCAGCAGAAGCACAAGGGATGACAGGCCAAGATAGATCGACAGCCGCATCTTCGGGGCCGCCAACCGTCGCGCTGCCATCAGCATGATCAGCATCAGCACCGGGTTGATCACCGCGACGCAGTTGATCAGCGTGTCAAAGGTCATGACGCGGGTCGCAACCGCCGCCAGCCAGGCCCAGATCGGCGGATAGATAAACGGATAGATCCCGCCCGAATAATGTTCGGCCGACAGCCGGTCGACCCATTCTTGAGGCGGCGACATGGTGAAGACCGATGTGTCATGCGGATAGATCAGGTCGGGCCGGCCCTCGGCCAGGAACCGGCCGGCCAGCCACACTGCCTGAAAGTCGGCAGCCGGGCCGATGTGCGATACAAAGGTTGAGGCAACGACAAACCCCAAGATCAACAGGATGGTTGCCGCATTCTCGGCCGGGCCAGGTACAAAAGGGGTCGGTCTGGTCATAAAGTGCGTCTCGGAATCCGCAGGGGTTGAATTCTGGCACGATGTGCCTTGCCGTGGGGGCAATTCGCAAGGATTATCACGTTCCGGCCGCCGGTTTGGCGCCTGCCCTTGACTTCACCCCGACCAAGCGTTGTATCGGCGCAACGGATTTTGCGGCACCCTGCCCGCCAGCGCCGAAGGGACCTGACATGCACGCCTATCGCAGCCACACCTGCGCCGAACTGAACAAAGACCATGCTGGCCAGACCGTGCGGCTGGCGGGCTGGGTCCACCGCGTGCGCGACCATGGCGGGGTTCTGTTCATCGACCTGCGCGACCATTACGGCATGACGCAGGTTCTGGCCGACAGCGACAGCCCGGCCTTTGGTGTCATCGAAAAGCTCCGGGCCGAAACTGTCATCCGCATCGACGGGCGGGTCAAGGCGCGCGACGCCTCGCTGGTCAATGCCAAGATCCCGACGGGCGAGATCGAGGTCTATGCAACCGAGGTCGAGGTTCTGGGTCCGGCCGAGGACCTGCCCCTGCCGGTCTTCGGCGATCAGGACTACCCCGAGGAAACCCGCCTGACCTATCGGTTCCTGGACCTGCGCCGCGACAGCCTGCACCGCAACATGATGCTGCGCTCGAACGTCGTGCGATATCTGCGCAACCGGATGTGGGACGCGGGCTTTAACGAATTCCAGACACCGATCATCACCGCCTCGTCACCCGAAGGCGCGCGTGACTTCCTTGTCCCCTCGCGCCTGCATCCGGGCAAGTTCTATGCGCTGCCGCAGGCGCCCCAGCAGTTCAAGCAGCTGATCATGGTGGCGGGCTTTGACCGCTATTTCCAGATCGCGCCTTGTTTCCGCGACGAAGACCCCCGCGCCGACCGCAGCCCCACCGACTTCTACCAGCTGGATGTCGAGATGAGCTTTGTGACGCAAGACGATGTGTTCGCCGCCGTCCAGCCGGTGATCCAGGGTCTGTTCGAAGATTTCGGCCGGGGCCGCAAGGTCGATGCCAACTGGCCAAAGATCGCCTACAAGGACGCGCTTCTGTGGTACGGGTCCGACAAGCCCGACCTTCGCAACCCGATCAGGATGCAGGTGGTCAGCGACCATTTCGCAGGTTCCGGCTTTGCGATTTTCGCCAAGCTTCTGGAACAGCCCGGCAATGAGGTCCGCGCCATTCCCGCCCCGACCGGCGGCAGCCGCAAATTCTGCGACCGGATGAATGCCTTTGCCCAGAAGGAAGGCCTGCCGGGCATGGGGTATATCTTCTGGCGCAAGGCCGAGGACGGGTCCGGCATGGAAGCCGCAGGCCCCCTGGCCAAGAACATCGGCCCCGAACGGACCGAGGCGATCCGCCAGCAGTTGGGCCTTGGCGAGGGCGACGCCGCCTTTTTCCTGGGCGGCAAGCCCGAGGCGTTCGAGGCGATCGCCGGCCGCGCCCGCAACGAAATCGGCCGCGAGTTGGGCCTGACCGAGGAAGACAGTTTCCGCTTTGCCTGGATCGTCGATTTCCCGATGTACGAGAAGACCGACGAGGGCAAGATCGACTTCAGCCACAACCCCTTCTCGATGCCGCAGGGGGGGCTCGAGGCGCTGATGGGCGATCCGTTGGCCGTGCATGCCTATCAGTATGACCTGGCCTGCAACGGCTATGAACTGATTTCGGGCGGCATCCGCAACCACAAGCCAGAGATTATGTTCAAGGCCTTTGAACTGGCCGGCTATCCCGCGTCCGAGGTGGAAAAGCGCTTTGGCGGCATGGTCAAGGCGTTCAAATACGGCGCGCCCCCCCACGGCGGCTGCGCCATGGGCATCGACCGGGCGGTGATGCTCTTGGCCGATGAACAGAATATCCGTCAGGTCATCATGTTCCCGATGAACCAGCGGGCCGAGGATCTGATGATGGGCGCGCCGTCCGAACCCACGAACGAACAGATGCGCGACCTGCGCCTGCGGACGATCCCCAAGGAATGAACGAAAAAGCCCGGAGCCGAAGCTCCGGGCCTTTGACTGCCTTGGGTCAGGCGGCGGCCTAGAAGGCCGAGGCAGCTGTGGCGACGACCGCAAACGTCAGTGACAGGGCACCGACGCTGAAGACCGTCCAATGCGCGGCCTTGACGATGCGGTCGTTCAAAGCGATGCGGATAACACCATCAATCATAATAGCCTCGTGCTGTGGTGGCCGTTAAAATCATGCTGGAAAAATCGCTGCCGATTGTGGCGCGAATAAGAAGTGCCGATGGCCCGGCAGGGGCATTGTATGGGCGACAATTCTGCACTTGGGGGCCGGTTCCGCCCATGGCAGGCTTTGACCCGAAGGGCAGGGGGCAGAGATGGCGGACAGAAGGGTCGGACCCCGGATCGAAGGCTGGACACCACCGCGCGCGCCCGACGCGCCGGTGATGGATGGGCGCTGGGTGCGGCTGGAACGGCTGGAGGCCGACCGCTATGCGCCCGATCTTTTCACCGGCAACCGCGATCAGGATTGGGTCTGGGACTATATGCCCTATGGCCCCTTTGCCGATGCCGTGGCCTTTCACGCCTGGGCGCGTGGCATGGCCGCCGAACCTGATCCGTTCTTTTACGCGCTGATCGACAAGGCGACCGGCCGCGCCGCCGGGGTCGCCGCCTATCTGCGCATCACCCCGGCCCATGGCACGATCGAGATCGGCCATATCTGCCTGTCGCCCGCCCTGCAGGGCAGCCGCACCGCCACCGAGGCGTTTTATCTGATGGCCGACTGGGCCTTTGCCGCGGGCTACCGGCGTTACGAATGGAAATGCGACGCGCTGAACCTGCCTTCGCGCCGCGCCGCCCAGCGGCTGGGCTTCAGCTATGAGGGCACATTCCGCCAGCATATGGTCTACAAGGGCCGCAACCGCGACACCGCCTGGTTCGCCATGACCGATCGCGACTGGCGGGGCGGGCTGGCGGCAGCCTATGGGGCCTGGCTGGAGCCGGGCAACTTTGATGCAGACGGGCGGCAACGCCAGTCACTGTCGGATCTGACGCGCCCCTTTCTGGTCACCTCCGATCCTTTGTCGGCCGGGGGTTGACGGGTCGGGGCCGGGCGCCGATATCAGCCCGACCGACCGGAGAATATGATGACCAAGCCCCCCAGTGATGTGATGCAGTTCCTGCTGACCCGCCGTTCGCGCCCGGCGCGGACGCTGGTGGCGCCGGTGCCCGACCGTGCCACGCTGGGGCTGATGCTGACCGCCGCCGCCCGCGTGCCCGATCACGGCAAGCTGGAGCCTTGGCGCTTTATCGTGCTGGAACGCCCCGCGCTGGCGCGGCTGGCCGCGCTGGCCGCCGAACGGGGCGCTGCGATGGGTATCGACCCCGAAAAGCGGGCCAAGGGCGTTGCGCAATATGCCGACAGCCCGCTGGCGGTGGTGGTGGTCAAGCGCCCCCGCCCGACCGAAAAGGTGCCCGAGGTGGAACAGATCCTGTCCACCGGCGCTGCCTGCCTGTCGCTTCTGAACGCGGCCGAGGCGTCGGGCTTTGCCGCCAACTGGCTGACCGGCTGGATGCTGGGCGACAAGGTCTTTTTGCGCGACGGTCTGGGTCTGGCGGCAGGCGAATGGGTGGCGGGCGTCGTCCATATCGGCACGCCCGCGATGGATGCGCCCGAACGGCCCCGCCCGGATGTGGCCGCGCTGACCGAATGGCTTTCGGCGTGATCCTCTCCTCGTTCCTGGCCGCCCTTGGCCAGCTGGGCGACCGGCGGCTTTTAAGGGTCATGGGGCTGGGGATCGGCCTGTCAGTCCTGATCCTGATCGGGGCGTGGCTGATGCTGGCGCTGCTGATCGGCTGGATCGTTCCCCCCGACACCACCGTCCCGATCGAGGGCGAAAGCCTGTCGCTTCGCCTTCTGCTCAGCCTTGGGGCGGGGGCGGCGGTTCTGGTCTTGTCGATCTTTCTGATGGTGCCGATCGCCGCGTTGATCTCGGGCCTGTTCCTGGACCGGGTCGCCGATGCGGTCGAGGATCGGCACTATCCCGCCCTGCCGCCCGCAACCCCGCCCGGCCGCTATGAAAGCATGATCATGGCGGTGAATTTTGCAGGCGTGATGATCGGCGCCAATCTTCTGGCGCTGATCCTTTATCTGCTTGCCGGGCCGTTCGGGCCCTTGGTCTTTTGGGCCATCAACGGCGCCCTGATCGGCCGGGATTATTTTCAGCAGGTCGCCCTGCGCCGCCTGCCTGCCGATCAGGTCCGCGCCCTGCGCCGCACCCACAGGGGCACGATCTGGATCGCGGGCGCCCTTCTGGCGGCACCCCTGTCGGTGCCCTTCGTCAATCTGGCGATGCCGGTCGTCGGCATGGCGACCTTCACCCATCTCTTCCACCGGCTGACCCGCACCAACCCCCGGGGCTAAGGTGCTGTTGCCTGATCGGGCCGCAACCGGTGGGCAAAGTCGATATCGCGCAGGCCGATGGCGCCCGACAGGATCACCCCCACGACAACGACCCACAGAACGGTCGCAATCAGCGTGGTGATCCTGGCCTTGCGCGGAAAGTCCGCATTGGCCGGGGCCGAGGCCGGGGTGCCCGGCACCACCTCGCCCGCCTCGGCCTGGCTTTGGAACCGCACCGGCAGAACGCAGAACAGCGTCAGGAACCAGATGGTCGCATAAAGGATGATCGCGCCGGTGATGCTCATCACACCTGTTCCAGCTCGATCAGGCAGCCGTTGAAATCCTTGGGATGCAGGAACAGGACCGGCTTGCCATGCGCGCCGATCTTCGGCTCTCCGCCACCCAGAACCCGGGCGCCCTGGGCCTGCAGCCGGTCGCGCGCGGCCAGAATGTCGTCAACCTCGTAGCAGATATGATGGATGCCGCCCGCCGGGTTCTTGTCCAGAAAACCGCGGATGGGCGAGGCGTCGCACAAGGGATGAAGGAGTTCGATCTTGGTATTGGGCAGAGTGATGAAGATCACGGTCACGCCATGGTCGGGTTCGTCCTGCGGGGGGCCGACATCGGCGCCCAGCGTGCCCCGGTACTGATCGGCCGCCGCCTGCAGGTCCGGCACGGCAATCGCCACATGGTTCAGACGCCCGATCATCACACCCCTCCTGACATCTGGCCCCTTATGGGCAGTCGGGCCCGGCCACGCAAGCGGCGGATGGTCGCGGTCATTTACCCCTTGTTAGCCATGCGCGGCCTAACCTGCGCGCACGGCCCGGCTGATGGAGGTTCCGATGGGCGATGATATCCGCGATTTTCTGTCCGGGCGCGGCCCGGCACCCGACCGGCCCTTGCAGGGCTTGACGATCCTTCTGGTCGAAGACAGCCGCTTTGCCAGCGAGGCGATGCGCCTTATGTGCCAACGCTCTGGCGCGCGCCTTCGGCGGGCCGATTGCCTGCGCTCGGCCGAACGGCACTTGCAGACCTATCGGCCCTCGGCGGTCATCGTCGACATGGGGCTGCCGGACGGGTCGGGTGCGGGCCTGATCGCCCGGCTGGCGGGGGGGCAGCCAAGGGTGCCGGTGATCCTGGGCACCAGCGGCGATGCCGATACCCGAAGTGCCGCGCTGACGGCGGGGGCCGATGGTTTTCTGGAAAAGCCGATCGAAAGCCTTGTGGCCTTTCAGGCGGCGGTTCTTGGGGCCATGCCGGGCCGGTTGGTGGTAGTGCCCCGCCCCGAAAGCCAGCCCATGCCCCAACCCGACCCGGTCGCCTTCCGCGATGACCTGACCCATGCCGCCGACCTCTTGGATCAGGCGCGGGATGATGGCGCGCTGGACTATGTCGCGCAATTCCTGACCGGCGTGGCCGAGGTTGCGCATGACCCGGCCCTATCCGCCGCCGCCCGCGCCGTCACCCGCGACCATGGTGCGGCGGTGGCCGAATTGTCCGGGCTGGTGCAGGTTCGTCTGGCGGGCGAGGCGGCGTTTTAGGGCCTGTCGCAGCCGATCTGATATGAGGCAACTCAGCCCGGGACCCGACCCGGGGCATCGCCGTCGACCCGCACCGCCTGTGACGCATGAGGTCCCGGGGCAAGCCCGGGACGGGCTACCTGCGTCCTAACCGAATCCGTCTGAACGCGACCTGCTCCCAGACGGACCTTCAGGCCCGTCGCTCACCGACCAGCGCCACGCCCAGAACCTCCAGCACCTTCGCCTCGATCTGGGGGGCGTTCATGCCGGCTGTGGCGTACATGTCTTCGGGGTTGGCCTGATCGATGAATGTATCGGGCAGCACCATCGAGCGGAATTTCAGACCCCGGTCAAAGACGCCTTCCTCGGCCAACAGCTGCGCCACATGGCTGGCAAAGCCGCCGATCGCGCCTTCCTCGACGGTGATCAGCGCCTCGTGCTCCCGCGCCAGCCGCAGGATCAGCTCGCGGTCCAAAGGCTTGGCGAACCGCGCATCGGCGACGGTCGGGGCCAGGCCCCGGGCCGCCAGCGCCTCGCGCGCCTTCAGCACCTCGGCCAGGCGGGTGCCAAAGGACAGGATCGCTACGCGCCCGCCCTCGGCCACGATGCGGCCGCGCCCGATCTCCAGCGGCTGGCCGCGGTCGGGCATCTCGACCCCCATCCCGTCGCCGCGCGGAAAACGGAAGGCCGAGGGGCGGTCGTCGATGGCCGCCGCCGTGGCGACCATATGGACCAGCTCAGCCTCGTCCGCCGCCGCCATGACGACAAAATCGGGCAGGTTCGCCAGAAAGGCCACGTCAAAGGCGCCCGCGTGGGTCGCGCCGTCGGCCCCGACCAGCCCCGCCCGGTCGATGGCGAACCGCACCGGCAGCCGCTGGATCGCCACATCATGGACGACCTGATCATAACCGCGCTGCAGGAAGGTGGAATAAAGTGCGCAAAACGGCTTCAGCCCCGCCGCCGCCAACCCCGCCGAGAAGGTGACGGCATGCTGTTCGGCAATGCCCACGTCAAAGCAGCGGTGCGGGAACCGTTCGGCAAAAAGGTTCAGCCCGGTGCCGTCCGGCATGGCGGCGGTGATGGCGACGATCCTGTCGTCGCGCGCGGCCTGATCGATCAGCGACTGGGCAAAGACCTTGGTATAGGACGGCGCATTCGACGGCGCCTTTTTCTGCACGCCCGTCACCACGTCGAACTTGGCCGTCGCGTGGCCCTTGTCGGCGGCCCGTTCGGCCGGGGCATAGCCCTTGCCCTTTTTCGTCAGCACATGGATCAGCATCGGCCCGGTTGCCCGCGCCTTGACCGTGCGCAAGACCGACAAAAGCGCCTCCATGTCATGCCCGTCGATCGGGCCGACATAGGAAAAGCCCAGCTCTTCGAACAATGTCCCGCCGATGGCCATGCCTTTCAGCATTTCCTTGGCCCGCCGCGCCCCTTCCTGAAAGGGTTCGGGCAACAGGCTGACCGCACCCTTGGCCGCGGCCTTCAGCTCTTGAAACGGGCCTTCGGTATAAAGCCGGGTCAGATAGGCCGACATGGCGCCAACGGGCGGCGCAATCGACATGTCATTGTCGTTCAGAATGACGAACAGCCGCTTTTTCAGATGGCCCGCGTTGTTCATCGCCTCGTAGGCCATGCCTGCACTCATCGACCCGTCGCCGATGACGGCGATCGCATCGCCCGCGTCACCACCCAGGTCGCGCGCCACGGCAAACCCAAGTGCGGCGCTGATCGAGGTCGAGGAATGCGCCGCCCCGAACGGGTCATAGGCGCTTTCCGACCGTTTGGTGAAGCCCGACAGGCCGTCCTTGGTCCGCAGCGTGCGGATACGGTCGCGCCGCCCGGTCAGGATCTTGTGCGGATAGCACTGGTGGCCCACGTCCCAGATCAGCTTGTCGCGCGGCGTGTCGAACACGGCATGGATCGCCACGGTCAGTTCGACGACGCCAAGACCCGCGCCCAGATGCCCACCTGTCACCGACACGGCGCTGATCGTTTCGGCCCGCAGCTCGTCGGCCAGAACCGCCAGATCGCGGTCGCTCAGCCCCTTCAGGTCCGACGGCACGCGCACACGGTCTAGGGTCGGGGTCAAAGGGCGCTCTGGTATGTCGGTCATTCTGGCTCTCAGCTTTCACGCTGAATAGCGAACTCTGCCGCGCGGCGCAAATTGTCGGCGCGCATGCCGTAGGGGGCCAGCGCGGCCTGGGCCTGATCCACCAGTTCGCGGGCCCGCGCCTCGGCCCCGGCCATACCCAGAAGCGACACAAAGGTCGCCTTGCCTGCGCCTGCATCCTTGCGCAGTTTCTTGCCCGCCTTGCCGGGGTCGCCCCGCACGTCCAGAAGGTCGTCGGCAATCTGAAAAGCCAGCCCAAGGGCCGACGCATAGGCCGCCAGCGGCGCGCGGTCGGCCCCGGCCAAAATCGCCCCCGCCTGGGCCGCGAAGGCGATCAGCGCCCCGGTCTTGCCCGCCTGCAGCCGGGTGATGTCGGCCAGGGTCAAGGGCGTGCTGGCCGCTTCGGCGGCGATATCCAGCGCCTGACCCAGCACCATGCCTTCGGCCCCCGCAGCCCGTGCCAGTTCCGTGACCAAATCGATCCGGCGGGGGCCAAGGCCCGGGTCGCAGCACAGTTCGAACGCCAGCGCCTGCAATCCGTCGCCGGCCAGAACCGCCGTCGCCTGATCCCATTTCACATGCACCGTTGGCTGGCCGCGCCGCAGATCGTCGTCATCCATGCAGGGCAGGTCGTCATGGACCAGCGAATAGGCATGCAGCGCCTCGACCGCCGCCGCCGCGGGCATGGCATCGCCGTCATAAAGCCCGTGCAACCGCGCGCTTTCCAGGACCAGAAAGGCCCGCAGCCGCTTGCCCCCCTGCAGCGCATAGCGCATCGCATGGATCAGCGGCTGATCGGCATGGCAGGCCAGCGCGTCATCCAGCGCCGTCTGGACCGCCCCCTGAACCTGTTTCAGCCGTGCGTCGAACACTTAAAGACCTTCTGCCGCCACTGTGCCCGTAGGCGTGCCTGCTGCCGACAGGGTGATCTTTTCCACCCGCTCTTCGGCCGCCTTCAGCCGCGCCTCGCAATGCGCCTTCAGCGCAGCACCGCGTTCGTAAAGGGCGATGGACTTTTCCAGCTCGACCGAACCCGATTCCAGATCGCGCACGACCTTTTCCAATTCGGCCATCGCCGCCTCGAAGCTCATGCCAGCGATGTCAGTCATGGTCCCGCTCCATCAATACCCGGATGTGTGCGGCGACCGAGGCCGCCAGCGCCGCCAGATCATAGCCCCCCTCCAGCACGGATACCACCCGCCCGCCACAGCAATCATCGGCCAGATCGCAGATCGCATGGGTGATCCAGGCAAAATCCGCCTCGGTCCAGGTCAGGCCGCCCAAAGGATCATCACGATGGGCATCAAACCCGGCGCTGACCAGAATCAGGTCGGGGGCAAAGGCATGGACGCGGGCCAGCGCGCCTTGCCAGGCGGTGCGCATCGCCGCCCCGCCCGACCCCGGCACCAAAGGCAGGTTCAGCACCTGGCCATGGGCGCCGGTCTCGGACGCATGGCCCGTGCCGGGATAAAGCGGCATCTGGTGCGAGGATACGAACATCGCCCGCGCCTCGTCCCACAGGATATCCTGCGTGCCATTGCCATGGTGCACATCGAAATCCAGCACCGCGACACGGGCCAGCCCGTGATGGTCCAGGGCATGCCGGGCCGCCAGGGCCACGGTCCCAAAAAGGCAAAAGCCCATGGCCTGCCCCCGTTCGGCATGATGGCCCGGCGGGCGCATGGCGACAAAGCCGTTCTGCGATGGCCCGGCCAGCACCGCATCCACCGCCGCCAGCGCCCCACCCACGGCGCGCAGGGCGGCCTCCCATGTTCCGGCCATCAGGCAGGTGTCGGGGTCCAATTGCACCCAGCCGGACGCGGGGCGCGCGGCCTTGATGCGGGCGACATAGGCGGGGTCATGCCCGTGCAAAAGCGCGGCCTCCTCCGCCATCGGCGCGGTCCGGCGGTCCAGCGCCGCGAAGTCACCGGCGCGCAGCGCATCATAGATCGCCTGCAGGCGATCCGTCCGTTCGGGGTGGCCGGGCGGCATCTCGTGCGCCAGTCCGGCGGGGTGGGTGAAAAACAGCGTCATCCTCTGCGGACCTGCGGGTTCAGCCCGCAGGCACGGGCGGCTGCGGCACCATCAGCATCCAATGGGTGCCGAACCGGTCCTTGACCATGCCGAAGCCGGGCGAGAAAAAGGTCGGCCCGAACGGCATGATCACATGCCCGCCCTCGGCCAGCCGGGCAAAGAGTGCGGCACCCGTCACGGGGTCGGTCAGATCATGGCTGACCGACACGGCCGCCTGCCCCTCGCCGGGCACACCGGGCGGATAGTCCGACGCCATCAGCTGCCCGCCGGGCGCGGTCATCGACGCATGCATGACCAGCCCGGCCTCGCGCGCGCCGGGGGGCGGATCGGGCATCTCTTCATAGTCATGGATCGTCAGTTCGGTCGCGCCGAACAGGTCGGCATAGAACTGCATTGCCGGTCGGCAGGTTCCCTGAAAATGGATATAGGCGGTGAATGCCATGACAAATCCCCTCTGCTGTCGGTGGATCATAGTGGATGGTCAGCAACAGGCTAGCACATGTGATGCGCCAATGTGCCGCAATCGGCGCCTTGCGCCCCTTCCAAATCGGCCCGCACTGCATTAGACCCCGCCCGTCCGCCAACAGGAGGCTCCGATGGGGTTCAAGATGGGTATCGTGGGTCTGCCGAATGTCGGCAAGTCGACCCTGTTCAACGCGCTGACCCGCACCGCTGCGGCGCAGGCGGCGAACTTTCCCTTTTGCACGATCGAACCGAACGTGGGCGAGGTGGCAGTGCCCGACCCGCGGCTTGACCGGCTGGCCGCGATTGCCGGATCCAAGCAGATCATCCCGACCCGCATCACCTTTGTCGATATCGCGGGCCTGGTGCGCGGCGCATCCAAGGGCGAGGGGCTGGGCAACCAGTTCCTGGCCAATATCCGCGAAACCGATGCCATCGCCCATGTCCTTCGCTGTTTCGAGGATGGCGACATCACCCATGTCGAGGGGCGGATCGACCCGATCGCCGATGCCGAGACGATCGAAACCGAACTGATGATCGCCGATATGGAATCGATCGAACGGCGGCTGGCCAATATCGCCCGCAAGATCAAGGGTGGCGACAAGGATGCCGTGACCCAGGAAAGGCTGCTGCGGCAGGCACAGGCCGCGCTGAACGAGGGTCGCCCGGCCCGCAGCGTGGCGGTGGCCGAGGATGACCGCAAGGCCTGGGACATGCTGCAGCTGCTGACGGCGAAGCCTGTCCTTTTCGTCTGCAATGTCGAGGAAGCGATGGCTGCGACCGGCAACAGCCAGTCGGCCCGCGTGGCCGACATGGCGCGGGCGGCCGGTGCGGCCCATGTGGTGATTTCCGCCCGGATCGAGGAAGAGCTGGCACAGATGCCCGCCGAAGACGCCCAGATGTTCCTGGAAGAAATGGGCCTGCACGAGGCAGGGTTGGACCGGCTGATCCGCGCGGCCTATGACCTTTTGGGCCTGCAGACCTATTTCACCGTCGGCCCGAAAGAGGCCCGCGCCTGGACCATCGGCAAGGGCACGTCAGCGCCGCAGGCCGCAGGCGTCATCCACGGCGATTTCGAACGCGGCTTCATCCGCGCCGAGACCATCGCCTATGACGACTATGTTGCAGGCAACGGCGAGGCCGGCGCGCGCGAGGCCGGCAAGTTCCGGGTCGAAGGCAAAAGCTATGTGGTGCAGGACGGCGACGTGCTGCATTTCCTGTTCAACGCCTGATCCCGCCGTCCGTCGCCGCCCCAGTCCTCGCCCCCGACCTGATCGGGGGCCTCTGATCCTCAGCCTGCGCCCAAAGCCTGCTCTTCAGCCGACGCCCACCACATTTAGGCCGCTGAGACCTCCCATACTCAAGATCATCTTTATCCTGAAAACATCTATTCAAAGCTTGCCGGATGAAACAAATCGTAGTTTCATTCCCTCAGGCGGCGCTTCAGACCGCTGGGTAACGGATCAACAGGGGAACCATTGGTTCCAAGGGGATGACAATCATGTCGGACTATTCCGATCGCGAACACCATGAGGACATAAAAGTCCTGCATGGCATGGGCTACGCCCAGGAGCTGTCACGCTCCATGTCCAAATTCTCGAACTTCGCCATATCCTTCTCGATCATCTGTATCCTGTCGGGGGGGATCAACTCGTTCGCGCAGGCAACCGGCTCGATCGGCGGCGCGGCGGCCGGGATCGGCTGGATCGTCGGCTGCATCATTTCGGGCTTCTTCGCGCTGGCCATGGCGCAGATCGGCTCGGCCTTCCCGACGGCGGGCGGGCTTTATCACTGGAGCTCGATCCTGGGAAACCGCTTCCTGGGCTGGCTGACCGCCTGGCTGAACCTTCTGGGGCTGATCACGGTTCTGGGCGCGATCAATATCGGCACCGCCTTCTACTTCGCCGGCGCCTTCCCCGGCATGTTTGGCTTTGACGGTTCGACGCCCACGCAGATTGTGACCTTCGTGGTGATCATCACCGTGATTCAGGCGATCTTCAACCATGTCGGCATCAAGGTTACGACCTTCCTGACTGACATCTCCGGCTATGTGATCTTCGTCACAACGGCCGTTCTTGTGCTGGTCTGTCTGGCTGCAGCTTTCCGGCATGGGCTGGATCTGTCGCGGCTCTGGACCTTCAAGAACTATGCTGACGGCCAGGTCTTCCCGAAGTCTGAAAGCATGGGGAAACTCTTCCTGCTCTGTCTGCTGCTGCCGATCTATACGATCACCGGCTATGACGCTTCTGCCCATACATCGGAAGAAACCAAAAATGCAGCGAATTCGGTTCCGCAAGGCATTGTCTCGGCGGTGATCTGGTCCTCGCTTGCAGGCTGGATCATGGTCTGCGCGATCGTTCTTGCGATCCCGGACATGGATGTCGCCGCGGGTCAGGGCTGGTCGGTGTTTTTCCTGACCATGGACGGCATCATGCCGGTCTGGCTGAAAGAGCTGGTCTATATCGGCATCCTGATTGCCCAGTTTCTTTGCGGTCTCGCGACCGTCACCTCGGCCAGCCGGATGCTTTTCGCCTTCAGCCGTGACGGGGGGATGCCGATCGGTTCAAAGGCACTCGCAACGGTTTCGCCCAGCTTCCGCACGCCCGTGACGGCCATCTGGACGTCGACGGTGCTTTGCCTGATCTATGTGTTTGTCGCCCAGTTCATCTCGATCGGCGGGACGAACATCTACACAATCGTCGTAAACTCGACACTCATCTTCCTGTTCCTCTCCTTCACGCTGCCGCTGGTGGCCGGCGCGTTGGCGTTTGGCGGCCCGAAATGGCCCAACCCGGGTCCCTGGGCGATGAGTGCCGGACTGTACAAGCTGGTCACCCTGCTTGCCGTCATCGGCATGGTGATCATCTTCTACATCGCCATCCAGCCGCCGAATGACAAAGTGCTCTGGATTGTCATCGGTTTCCTGATCCTGGCTGCCCTGCTGTGGGGCGCTGTCGAAAACCGCCGGTTCGAAGGCCCGCCCACCGGTGAACGCATCGCCGCCCGCAAGG
>CAZKJZ010000057.1:0-14863 GCA_964553145.1 uncultured Frigidibacter sp.
TCGCCCGTCTCCACCTCGTCTGTGCCCAGCGAAAACGCCGCACCCTCGGGCGACGCAGTCCCTGCCTCTGGCGCCTCTGCCCCCGCCATAGCGGTACGGGTCGGTTGAATCACTGCTGCAATATCCATGAACCTGCCTTCTGCCGTTCACCGGAACCTTTGCAGAACAGGGTTACCGATTCTTTACCGCCCGAGCGCTATTTCTGGACAATCGCAGAAAGCCGAGGTTCCGATGCGGATCGATCCCAAGCCCACCCAGCCCGCGCCGCAAAGCCCGCGCGATGCCGCCCTGCATAAGGCGGCCGAGGCGATGGAGGCGCAGTTTCTTGCGGAAATGCTGAAGCCGATGGGCGCCGACAAGGAGCCCGGCAGCTTTGGCGGGGGCGAGGGCGAGGCGCAGTTCCGCTCGCTTCTGGTTGATGAACAGGCCCGGGCCATGGTGCGGGCGGGCGGCGTTGGTCTGGCCGAAGCGCTGTTTCGGGCGCTGTCGACGCGGGAAGGGGGCGGCGATGGGCAGTGAAACCGCGTCGCTAAGGGCGATTCTGTCGCGCGAACGCGCGGCACTGGCGGCGGGGCGGCTGGCGGACCTGCCTGCGCTTGTCGCCGAAAAGCAGGTCTGGCTTTCGGGGCAGCCCGGTGGCGGCGCAGGCGCGCTGGCCGGGCTGGCGAATGATCTGGCCAGAAACCAGCGGCTGATCGGCGCCGCGCTGAAGGGCGTGCAGGCCGCCCGCGCCCGCGCCGAGGCGATCCGCAAGGCGGCCGAAGGCACGCGGTCCTATGGCGCCGACGGCGCGGGCCGGGTGATCGGGGGCACGGGGCCGACCATCGAACGCCGGGCATAGGGTCATTCAACTTTTCCGCATTCGGGGGCTGGCCTTAGCGAAACCTTAGACTTTCTGCCCCAGCGTCTGCCTTGCGTCCCAAGGGGCGGCGCGGACCGGGTCAGGACCCGAAGCCCGCATCGGTCAGAACACCGCCAGGGCCATCATTGATGGCTGTGTCAACGGGTGCAAAGCACCCCCCGGAACAAGGACTAGGAAATGTCGAGTATTCTGACCAACACCAGCTCGATGGTCGCGCTGCAAACCCTGCGCGGCGTCAATGCCAACCTGAACAAGACGCAGAACGAAATTTCGACCGGCAAGTCGGTCGCCTCGGCCCGCGACAATGCCGCGATCTGGGCGATTTCCAAGGTGATGGAATCGGACGTCAAAGGGTTCAAGGGCATCACGGACAGCCTTGCGCTGGGCGAATCGACCGTGGCCGTGGCCCGCAAGGCGGCGGAAACCGTCACCGACCTGATGACCCAGATCAAGGGCAAGATCGTCTCGGCCCAGGAAAGCAACGTCGACCGGACCAAGATCCAGACCGACATCGGCGTGCTGCGCTCGCAGATCAATACCGTGGTTGGCGCGGCCCAGTTCAACGGGCTGAACCTGGTCAATGGCTCGCAGACCAGCGTCGATGTTCTGGCCTCGCTTGACCGCCAGTCGAACGGCACCATCGTGACCTCCTCGATCACGGTCAACGCCCAGGACCTGTCGACCGGTGCCTATTCGGCCAAGAATGTGTTCGGCGCCTCGACCGGCGTTTCGGCGAACGGCGACACGGCCGGCTTCCAGCTGGACAATGCCACGGGCACCGGCACGATCGAGATTGACGATGCCACCACGCCCTTCGCGGCCGGTGACAGCGTCAGCGTGTCGATCGGCGGCAAGACGGCGACCTATACGGTGTCGGCGGCCGATGTGGCGGCGACGACCCCGTCCGACATGGTCGCGGTCGGGTTGAAGAATGCCGTTGACGCGCTGGGCGTCAGCGGCCTGACGGTCGACTATGACAGCGGCACCCCCGGCACTTTGGCCTTCACCAATGCCGGGACCAAAGATCTGACGGTCAGCGCCCAGTTCAAGAATGCGGGCTCGGGCGGCCTTGCTGCCCTTTCGGCGATCGATGTGTCGACGGCGTCGGGCGCCTCGGCGGCACTCGGCAATATCGAGACGCTGATCCAGACCGGTATCGACGCCGCGGCGGAATTCGGTTCGGCCCAAAGCCGCCTGACCATCCAGAACACCTTCGTCAAGGAACTGTCGGACTCGCTCAAGGCCGGCATCGGCTCGCTTGTCGATGCGGATATGGAGGAGGCGTCGGCCCGTCTGCAGGCCCTGCAGGTCCAGCAGCAGCTGGGCGTCCAGTCCCTGTCGATCGCCAACCAGGCGCCGCAGAATATCCTGGCGCTCTTCCGCGGCTGATGAATAGCCGGCGCCCGCGGTTTGTCGCGGGCGCCCCACAGGCTGCGGCAAAGCCGTGGTCCGAACGTATGGAAAGGTTCCGAAGTGAGCTTGCAGACCCTGGCCCGGGCGGCCTATGCCAGCCCGTCCTCTGCCACCAGAACGGCGCGCGACATTGAATATGACGCCTTTGCCCGCGCCACCCACCGCCTGCGCGCAGCGCTGGCCACCCCAGACGACCATCCCGTCCTTGTGCGTGCGCTGCATGAAAACCGCGCACTTTGGTCTGTGATCGCGACCGAGGTTGCGGACCCCGCCAATGGCCTGCCCGCGCCCTTGCGGGCGCAGCTTTTCTACCTTGCCGAATTCACCGCCCGCCACAGCAGCCGCGTTCTGGCCGGCGAGGCGGGGGCCGAGGCGCTGGTCGATATCAACATGGCCGTCATGCGCGGCCTGCGCGGCGAGGAGGGGCGGGCATGAGCGGACTGGTCCTGAAACTGGCACCCCACGAACGGGTGCTGATCAACGGCGCCGTCATCGAAAACGGCGACAAACGGTCAAAACTGGCGATCATGACGCCGAACGCCCATATCCTGCGCCTGCGCGATGCGATCCACCCCGGCGAGGTTACGACGCCTGTCCGGCGGGTCTGCTACATCGCCCAGCTGGTCCTGTCGGGCGACGCCAAACCGGACGAGGCGCGTCCCCAGATGCTGCGCGGCATCGAACAGCTGAGCCGCGCCCTGACCGATACCGACAGCCGCAGCCAGCTGACCCAGGCGACCGAGGCGGTGATCGGTGCGCAGTTCTATCAGGCCCTGAAATGCTTGCGCACCCTTTTGCCGCGCGAGGCACGGCTTCTGGCCACGGCCCAGGCGTGAGTTTTGTTCCGGCCCTTCCCTCCGGCGGGCTGAACGGCTGGCTCTTTCTGACCCGCACGGCGGCGGCGCAGAAAAAGGCGCTGGCCGCCGATCCGGCGCTGAGCCGGGACGAGGCCTATTTTCGCGACAAGATCGGCCAGGTGAAAACCGCCGATGCGCTGATCGCCGACCGCCGGCTTCTGTCGGTGGCGCTGACGGCTTTCGGGCTGGAAGGCGATCTGCCGAACAAGGCCTTCCTGAAGCGGATCTTCGAAGACGGGACCCTGGACCCCAAGGCCCTGGGCAACCGTCTGGCCGACAAGCGCTATCTGGACCTGTCCAAGGCGTTCGGCTTTGGCGACTTTCCGGTCGCCAATACCCAGCGCAGCGACTTTGCCGACGGGATCTTGTCGAAATATGCCGCCCGCACATTCGAAAGCGCGGTGGGCGTTGCCGATCAGAACCTGCGTCTGGCGCTGAACGCCCAGCGCGAACTTCCCGAGATTGCGGCAAAGTCGCTGAGTGCCGATGGCAAATGGTACACGATCATGGGTTCGGCGCCCCTGCGCAGCGTGATCCAGACGGCGCTCGGCCTCCCGGCCTCGACCGCGCGGATCGACATCGACCGGCAATTGACGATCTTCAAGGATCGGGCCGAACAGGCATTCGGGTCGGCGGACCCCGCCCAGTTCACCAACCCCGACAAGGTGGAACGGCTGATCCGCCGGTTCCTCGCGCGCAGCGACATCGACAGCGGCACGACGGCGGGCGCGACCCTGCAGACGCTCTTTTCACGGCAAGGCCGCAGCGGGGCGGGCCTGAGCCGCCTTGCCTGAGGGCCTGCCCGTCTGCACCGATCCGCCTGCCACCGCCGCCGCACCGGAGTCTTTCAAACTCCGGACCGGTTTCTGAACAGAAACCGGATCGGCGTTGGGCCAGGGATCAAGCGACTGAAAGGGGTGACAGGCCACAGCCCCGGCCGACATCGCGCCAGCGGAGTTCGAGACACTCCGCCCCAGAGCCTGACGAGGCTCTGGTCCGATTTCTGTACAGAAATCGGCGGGCCGGTTCGGCCGGTCTGTCGGGCTGCGCCCGCACCAATTGCCGTCGCCCCATCCCCGGCCCCCATCACTCTGCCCGTGCCAGAATCTCCTCCAGCCGGGCAAAGCTGGCGGCGATATCCTCTGGCTCTTCCTCGGCCAGAAAGGCGTCAAGCTCGGGCCAGACCTTCAGCGCCCGGTCGATCAAAGGGTCGCTGCCGCCCGCATATAGGCCCGCCTGGATCATCATCTCGGCCCGGTCATAGGCACCCAGAAGCTGACGCGCCCGCTGGATCAGCGCGTTTTCCCCCGCATCCGCCGCGCGCGGCAGCGACCGCGATACCGACCGCAACAGGTTGATCGCCGGATAGCGTCCGCGTTCGGCAATCTCGCGGTCCATCACCACATGGCCGTCCAGAACCCCGCGCAGGATGTCGGCGATCGGCTCGTCCATGTCCGACCCCGCGACCAGCACCGAAAAGACCGCCGTAATGTCGCCCGCCCCTTCAGGCCCCGGCCCGGCCCGTTCGGCCAGGGACATGATCAGATGCGAGGTCGATGGCGGAAAGCCCCGCAGCGCCGCCCCTTCGCCCGCCGCCAGCGCCACCTCGCGGTGCGCCTCGGCCAGGCGCGTGACGCTGTCGGCCAGAAACAGGACCTGACGGCCCTGATCGCGGAAATGTTCGGCAACCGCCATCGCCGCCCAGGCACAGCGCCGCCGGACCAGGGGCGACTGGTCCGACGTGGCGGTGATGATCACCGACCGGGCCATGCCTTCGGGACCAAGGACATCCTCGACAAATTCGCGCAGCTCGCGCCCGCGTTCGCCGATCAGCGCGATCACGGTCACATCGGCCGCGACCCGGCGCGCGAACGTGGCCAGAAGCGAGGATTTGCCAACCCCGGACCCGGCGAAAAGGCCGATGCGCTGGCCGCGGACCAGCGGCAGCAGCGTGTTGAAGATGCGCATCCCGGTGTCCAGCCGCGCGCCCAGCCGCCGCCGCTGCGCGGGGGGCGGCGGGGGGCTGCGCAAGAGGCGCGGCTCCGCACCCTGCGTCAGGGGCCGTCCGTCCAGGGGTCGTCCGTAGGGGTCGATCACCCGGCCGATCCAGCCGTCATGCGGCGCGATCCGGCCCGGCCCGGTGCGCGTGACCATGTCGCCCATGCGCAGCCCTTCGGGCGCGCTGTCGGGCAATATCGCGGCCCCGTCGCCATCCAGAACCACGACTTCGCCGCCCATCAGTCCGGCGGGGCCGCCGTCGATCTGCACCAGATCGCCCATCGCCCAGTCGCGCGTGGCGCCCGCCACCCGGACCAGCCCGCCCGCCACCGCGCTGACCCGCGCCAAGGCCCGGGTGCCCTGGCATCCCGCAATCTCGCCGCGCAGGCGGCTCAGCATGTCATCGGCCATTCTGTGCCCTTTTTGTTCTGCATTTTCCCTTTCTTAAGCGAATCACGGTTAAGGCTTGATTGAAGTTCGGAGGAGAAGCCCCGATGTTTGAAAATCCCGAGGTTCTGCGCATGGCATCCGCTTCGGCCGCCCATGCCGCTGCCCGCCTGTCGCTGACCGCCCGGAATGTGGCCAATGCCGATACGCCGGGCTATCGCGCCACCGACCTGCAGGATTTTGCCAGCTCGTATCAGGCGGACGGCGCGCAGGAATTGCGGGCCACCCGCCGGGGTCATCTGACCGGCGCCTCGGGCAACCTGACGGAGCGTCAGGTGCAACTGACCGGCGCCATGTCCCCCAACGGCAATTCCGTCTCGCTGGAGGAGGAGATGATGCGCGCGGCCACCATCCGCCAGGACCATGACCAGGCGCTGGCCATCTACAAAAGCGCGCTGTCGCTGCTGCGCACCAGCCTTGGCCGCAGATAGGGGGCGGGGCGATGAGCGATCTTCAGAACCTTCTTTCGGTTTCGGCCTCGGGCATGGCGGCACAGTCGATGCGGCTGCGCTATATTTCGGAAAATATCGCCAATGCCGACACGCCCGGCTATCACCGCAAGACCGCCGGTTTCGAGGCGGAACTGACGGGCGGGCAGGCATCGGGCCGGGTTGCGCTGGGCGATGCGACGCTGGACGAAAGTGATCCTGAACGGATCTTTGACCCCGGCAATCCCCTGGCCGGGGCCGACGGCTATTACGACGGATCGAACGTCGACATGGTCGTGGAAATTGCCGACGCGCGCGAAGCGCAACGCAGCTACGAGGCGAACCTCAAACTTTTCGATCAGGCGCGGCAAATGTCGCAAAGCCTGCTTGACCTGCTGCGCCGGTAAGGGAGGCACCTGAATGGATGTGCAAAGCACGATTGCTTCCCTTGGATATGCCCAGTCGCGGCCAGCGACCCAGCCAAAGGTTGGGGGCGCGGGCGGTGCGGCGGGCAGCGCGCTGGGCAGTCTGGTCGGATCCTTCGAAGAGACGCTGAAAGCGGGCGAGGACACCGCGAAACAGGCGATGCTGGGCCGCGCCGATCCGCAGGCTTTGGTGCAGGCGCTGGCCAGTTCGGAACTGGCGGTCGAAACCGCCGTGACGCTGCGCGACAAGGTGGTCGAGGCCTATCAGGAAATCCTTCGGATGCAGGTCTGACGCCGATGATGAATGAAACCATCCTCTTTGACGTCTTGCGCCAGGGCCTGTGGGTTGCGGTGATGATGTCGGCGCCGGTTCTGGCGGTGGCCCTGGTGGTCGGCACCGTCATCGGCCTTCTGCAGGCCCTGACCTCGGTTCAGGAAAGCACGCTGACCTTCGTGCCCAAGGTCGGCGCGATCATGATCACCTTTTTCGCGGCGATGAGCTTCATGTCCGGCACTCTGGTGTCGTTCTTTGCCAGCCGCATCATCCCGCTGATCGCAGGAAGCTGACAGATGGACAATGCGCTTTACGCCACGCTGAACCGCCAGTCCGGCCTGATGCAGGAGATGCGCAGCGTCGCCAACAATATCGCCAACCTCTCGACCACCGGCTTTCGCAAGGAAGGCGTGATCTTCAGCGAGGTGGTGGCCGGGCTTGAGGGTGCGGCGCCCTCGCTGTCGATGGCGACTGCCGAAGGCCGGGCGCTGAACCTGTCGCAGGGTGTGTTGCAGCAGACCGGCGGCACGTTCGATCTGGCGGTCGAGGGTGACGGGTTCTTCATGGTCCAGACGCCAGGCGGCGGCGAACTGACGCGGGCGGGGAACTTTACCCTGTCGCCCGAAGGCACTCTGGTCACGTTCGACGGATTTCCGGTTCTGGATGCGGGCGGCGGCCCGATCGCAGTTCCCGCTGACGCAGGCCCCGTCACCATCGGTCGCGACGGCACGATTTCGGCGGCGGGGGCGCCGGTGGGGCAGGTGGGTCTTTTCGCGCCCGCCAGCCCCGCCGACCTGACCCGCAGCGGCGGTACCCGTTTTCGCACCGCCGAGGCGCCGCAGCCGGTAGAGGGTGGCCAGATGTTTCAGGGCTTTCTAGAGAATTCCAACGTCAACCCGGTCGAGGAGATCACCCGCATGATCGAGGTTCAGCGCGCCTACGAGATGGGCCAGGGCTTCATGGAGGCGGAAGACAGCCGCATCCGGTCCGTCACCCAGACCCTTGGCCGATAGGAGGTAGCCAGCGATGCGTGCCCTCTCTATCGCCGCCACCGGCATGAGCGCCCAGCAGATGCGGGTCGAGGTGATTTCCAACAACCTCGCCAACATGTCGACCACCGGCTACAACGCCCGCCGCGCCGAATTCGCCGATCTGCATTACCAGCAGGTCACCCCCCCGGGGGCGATCAGCGCCAGCGACGGAACCGTGGTGCCGACCGGCGTGCAGCTGGGTCTGGGCGTCCGCCCTGCCGCCGTCACCGTCAATGTCGCCCAGGGGACCCCGTCCGAAACCGGCGGCGATCTTGATCTGGCGATCGAGGGCGCGGGCTATTTCGAAGTGACCCTGCCCTCGGGCCAGTCGGCCTATAGCCGCGACGGGGCGCTGAAACGCTCGCCCGACGGGCTGATCGTGACCTCGGACGGCTATCAGGTGGCGCCGGGCATCACCATCCCGGCCGAAACACGGTCGCTGGAAATCAACGCCTCGGGCGAGGTTTACGCCTATTTCAACGATCAGGTGCAGCCGCAGCTTTTGGGCCAGATCACGCTGGCGGGCTTTACCAACGAAAAGGGCCTGCAGGCGACGGGGTCGAACCTTTTCCTGGAAACGGCGGCCTCGGGCCCGGCCAATGTTGCCGCGCCGGGGCAAAGCGGTCTTGGCGTCGTGCAGCAAGGGTTTCTGGAGGACAGTTCCGTCGATGCCGTGCGCGAGATCACCGACCTGATCGAGGCGCAGCGCGGCTATGAGATGAACGCCAAGGTCATCACCGCCGCCGACCAGATGCTGGGCGCCACGGTGCAGATCAGATGAGGGGCGCGCTGATCCTGCTTTTGCTGTCGTCGAGTGGCGCCGGGGCCGAGGGGCTGGTCGCCGCCCGCACGCTCCGCGCCCATACGGTGCTTGCGGCGTCCGACCTGCAGCCCGATCCGAAGGCGGTCGGCGCGGTGACCGATGCGGCCCAGGCGATCGGGCTGGAAACCCGCGTCACGCTTTACCGCGGCCAGCCGGTCCGCGCCGCCGATCTGGCGCCCGCCGCCATGATCGAACGCAACCAGATGGTGGCGCTGATCTATGCGACCGGGCTGGTGACGATCCGGGCCGAGGGGCGGGCCCTGGGCCGGGCCGGGCCGGGTGAGATGATCAAGGTGATGAACAGCGCGTCCAAGCTGGGCGTGACGGGGATAGTCCAGGGCGACGGCAGCGTCCGCGTTCTGGCCGACTGACAGAGTGAGGGACCGATGAGGAATGTGACAATCGCCTGCCTGTGCCTGATGCTGGCCGCCTGTCAGGGGCTGGACCGTGTGGGCAAGGCGCCGCCGCTGACGCCGATCGACGGCGGGGACGAATATCTGGCCATGGCGGGCGGCGGCCTGCCCACCGGCGTCACACCGGGGGACGGGTCGCTCTGGTCTGGCGCGCCGCGGTCCCTCTTGGGCGACCGGCGGGCCGGGCAGCGCGGCGACATCCTGACCGTGGTCGTCGAAATCGATGACAAGGCCGAAATGACCGACACCAGCGGCCGCAGCCGCACGAGTTCGGGCAGCATGGGCATTCCGTCGATGTTCGGGATCCCGCAGCGGCTGGATTCCGCTCTGGCCGAAGGCTCCAGCATGGCCGATGCGTTCGACGCGAAATCGGCATCGAAATTTCAGGGCACGGGGTCGGTTCAGCGAAAGGAAAAGCTGACCCTGCGCATCGCCGCGACCGTGACCGAGGTTCTGCCGAACGGTGTGCTGCGCATTCAGGGCAGCCAGGAGGTGCGGGTGAATTTCGAGGTGCGTGACCTGACCGTGACCGGCTTTGTCCGCCCCGAGGATGTGACCCGCCAGAACGAGATCACCTATGACAAGATCGCCGGTGCCCGGATTTCCTATGGCGGGCGCGGCCAGATCACCGATGTCCAGCAACCGCCCTATGGCCAGCAGGTGGCTGACGCCATCCTGCCCTTCTGACCCGGAGGTTCCCTGATGCTGCGCAAGCTTTTGCCCCTGATCCTGGCGTTGATCGGCCTTGGCGGCGGGGTTGGTGCCGGGGTGATGCTGCGCCCCGACCATCAGGAGGTGGTCGCGATCACCCCCTGCGGTCCGGCGCCAGAAGGCGGGGACGCAGGCCAGGCTGCCGAGGGCGACAAGGCCGCGGCAGAGGGGCATGGCGAGGCGGCACCTGCCGATGGCGGCGAGGAGGGCGCGCCCGTGTCCGAATTTGTCAAGCTGAACAACCAGTTCATCGTGCCGGTCGTCGCCGATGGCCATGTCGATTCGCTGGTGATCCTGTCCTTAAGTCTCGAGGTGAAGACCGGCGACGGGCCCAAGGTCTATATGGCCGAACCCAAGCTGCGCGACAGGTTCCTGCAGGTTCTGTTCGATCATGCCAACAGCGGCGGTTTTGACGGCAATTTCACCGCCTCGGGCCATATGGAGGTTCTGCGCAACGGGCTTTTGGAGGCGGCGCGTCAGGAGTTGGGTGCGACGGTCGGCAGCATTCTGATCGAAAGCATCGTCCGGCAGGATGCGGCCTGACCGCCGTTCCCTGTCCGATCAGCAGATGCGCGGCGGCTGCGAATGTGGCAGCATGGCCCCACCAGAGGGGAGGATTCCATGCCCGTCATTCACGGCGATTTCACCGGACAGACCGTCATCACCACCTTTGAAATGACGCCCGGCACGGCGCAGGATCTGATGGAGGCGCTGGAAGATGCCTATGCCTCCTTCATCCGTCACCAGCCGGGGTTCATCGGCGCGGGCCTGCATATGAACGACGCCCAGACCCGCATCGCCAACTACAGCCAGTGGCAGCGGCGCGAGGATTTTCAGGCCATGCTGCGGACGCCGGAAATGCGCGAACGGAACCGGCGGATCGCGGGCCTGTGTTCGCATTTCGAACCGGTGATGTACGAGGTGATGGCCGTGGCCGAACCGGGCTGAGCGGGCGGGACGGCGGGGCCCGATTTCTGTTCAGAAATCGGATCAGAGCCTGAAAGGCTCTGGCGCGGAGTTTGTCAAACTCCGCCTGCGCGCCGGTCGCTTGGCTGCGGTGCCCGAGGGGCGGCCCCCGTTCAGCCCTCGCCCTGCTGGATCCGGCGGATCAGCCGATAGACCGCCTCGCCCCCGGCGATCCAGTCGAAACCGGCGCGGTGATAGGAGGTCCAGCCTTCGCTGTCCTTGTCGCCTATGGTGGCGAAATGGATGCGGGCAAGGCGGCCGGGGTAATAGTCAATCACCGTATCGGGCCGGATCGGAAAGCTGGTCAGCATCGGCCTTGGACCGCCGGCCAGGATCAGGCCACGCCGGTCGGTCAGCGCCAGAACCGTGCGGCGGCGTCGGGCGGCGTCGGTGAAATAGCGACCGATCACCGCGTAAAACCCGCCCAGCACAAAGGGCAGACCGAAAAGCGGGAAGAGAACCATCCACCAGCGCAGGAACCCCTGATGATCGCGCCATTCCCCCGACCACAGGCCCGCGCCCGCCCCCGCGACCCACAGGATGGCAAACCCCAAAAGCAAAAGGCTGAAGGCGCTGACTATGAGATCGCGCCCTGTGCAGCGCAGCCCGCCATCGGGTGCGCCGGACCAAAGCAGCCGCTCACCGGGGTCGAGATAACGGCCCCAGACCGATCCGTCGGCAGGGGCGTCAGGCCGGGATATGGGGTCCATCGCCATGCAAGACCTTCGGGCCAGTGGTGTGATCTTCCCCGTGGGGAAGGGCTCAGTCTTGTCAATGGGTTGCACCAAGATCGTGGTAAGATTTGGGCGCTGCTGCGGCTGGTCGCTGCACCGGCCAGCTGCGCCCGCCTCGCCGCTTCCTTACACCATCACCCCCGCCGCCCTGGCCCCGCGTTCGGCCCTGAGGTTGCGCGCCAGAAGATCCATGCAGGCCATGCGGACGGCGACGCCCATTTCCACCTGTTCCTGGATGACCGACCGGCTGATGTCGTCGGCGATGTCGCCGTCGATCTCGACCCCGCGGTTCATCGGACCGGGGTGCATGACGATGGCGTCGGGCTTGGCATAGGCCAGCTTGTCGCCGTCCAACCCATAGCGGTGGTAATATTCGCGTTCCGACGGGATAAAGCCGCCGTCCATCCGTTCCTTTTGCAGGCGCAGCATCATCACCACGTCGGCATCCTTCAGCCCTTCGCGCATATCGTCGTAAAGCTCGCAGCCGAACTCGCCGACGCCCGCGGGCATCAGCGTCGGGGGCGCGATCAGGCGGACGCGGTTTTCCATCTTGCCCAGCAGGATCAGGTTCGACCGCGCGACGCGGCTGTGGGCGATATCGCCGCAGATGGCCACGGTCAGCCGCTGGATGCGCCCCTTGGCGCGGCGGATGGTCAGCGCGTCCAGCAGTGCCTGGGTCGGATGTTCATGCCGCCCGTCGCCCGCATTCAGAACCGCGCAATTGACCTTGGAGGCCAAAAGGTTGACCGCGCCCGACGAGGGGTGCCGCACCACCAGAAGGTCGGGATGCATGGCGTTCAGCGTCATCGCCGTGTCGATCAGCGTTTCGCCCTTTTTCACCGACGAATGGGCGACCGACATGTTCATCACGTCGGCCCCCAGCCGCTTGCCCGCCAGTTCGAAGCTGGCCTGGGTGCGGGTCGAGCTTTCGAAGAACATGTTGATCTGGGTCAGGCCCTGCAGCGCGTCGCCCTGCTTGACGGTGCGGCGGTTCAGGTCGACATATTTCTCGGCCAGATCAAGAACGGTCCTGATCTCGTCCGGGGCCAGATGTTCGATGCCCAAGAGATGGCGCGCGCGGAAAATCATTCTGGCCTCCGGGTCCGGTTTGGCGGCTTATCGCAAAAGCGCAGGGTTCGGGCAACGGCGATCAGCCGGGATCGCTGTATCTGTGCCGCCGCCCCTGCGGGTCGGTGACGGTCCAGCCCCCCTCGTCCGGGGTCAGATAGGCCGGGCCGACGGGCACTTTGCCAAAGCCGCCGGGGATATCCAGCACATAGGTGGGCATTGCGGCGCCCGACAGGCGCTGGCGCAGGGCGGCCATGATCGCCTGACCCTGGGCGATCGAGGTGCGGAAATGGCCCGCCCCGCGCGCCAGGTCGCAGTGATGCAGGTAATAGGGCTTGACCCGCGCCCGCATCAGCGCGCGAAACAGCGCCTCCAGCGCGTCGGCGCTGTCGTTCACGCCGCGCAGCAGCACGGATTGGGACAGCAGGGGAATGCCCGCCCGGTTCAGCCGCGACAGGGCGCCAAGGGCGGCAGGCGTCAGTTCCTGCACATGGTTGGTATGGACCACGACAAAGACCGCGGGCCGGACATTCAGCGCGGCCAGCAGGGCAGGTGTGATCCGTTCCGGTGCCACGACCGGCACACGGCTGTGGATGCGGATCACCTCGATATGGCCGATCGCCGCCAGCGCCGCCATGATCTGGCCGATGCGGCGGGGCGACAGGCTGAACGGATCGCCCCCGGTCAGGATCACCTCGCGGATCGCGGGGGTGCGGGCCAGATAGTCATAGGCCTGGGCCAGCTCGTCGTCGGCCAGGGGCCCGGCGGCGCCGACCGTTTCGCGGCGAAAGCAGAACCGGCAATAGACTTCGCAGGCCTGGGTGACGGCCAGGATGGCGCGGTCGGGGTAGCGGTGGGTCAGGCCGGGGGCCACCAGATGGACGCGGTCGCCGATCGGGTCATGCAGGTCAGCCTCGCCGATCACCCGTTCTTCGGCGGTGGGCAGGAACTGGCGGCCGACCGGGTCATCGGGTGCCTCCAGCGCGGCCAGCATGGCGGGCGACAGGCGGATGCGGAACGTCTCGGCCACATCCTGCAGCCCGGCCTCGGGCGCGACCAGTCCCCGGGCCTCAAGCGCGTTCAGGCTGGTCAGGGCGCGGGCGCGCGGGATTTGAGGCAGGGCGGTCATGGCATGTCCTTCGGGCGCGGGTTCCATGCGCGAAACTGCTGCGTGACGCAAGCGAACTTTACCTTCGTCCCCGGCGGGCCTAGGTTGCTGCCATGATCCATGCCGCCGATCTTGACCCCTGGACCGCCCGCGCCCTTCTCGACTGGCAGCGCGAGCTTGGCGCTGACGAGCCGATGGGCGATCTGCCCCTGAACCGCTACGACCTGCCGCCCGAGGCGCCAAAGGCGGCGGCGCGGGCGGCAGAGCCGGTGGCGGCACCGGTGGCCGCTGCTGACCCGGTTGCGGCGGCGCAGGCGGCTGCGGCGGGGGCGGGCGATCTGGCGGCGCTGGCTGCCGTGCAGGCGGCCTACGACCAGTGCGAGTTGAAGAAAGGTGCCCGCAATTTTGTCTTTGCCGATGGCAATCCTGCGGCCCGCATCATGGTGATCGGCGAGGCGCCGGGCCGGGACGAGGATATCGAGGGGCGGCCCTTTGTCGGTCGCGCGGGCCAGCTTCTGGACCGGATGTTTGCGGCCATCGGCCTGTCGCGCACCTCGCCCGACCCGGCGGCGGCGCTCTATATCACCAATGTCCTGCCCTGGCGCCCGCCCGGCAACCGCGATCCCGAACCGGCCGAGATTGCGATGATGCTGCCGTTCCTGACCCGGCATGTCGATCTGATCAACCCCGACCTGATCGTCCTGATGGGCAATACGCCCTGTGCAGCGGCGCTGGGCGCGCGCGGCATCCTGCGGCTGCGCGGTACATGGGCGCAGGCCTTTGGCCGCCCGGCGATGCCGATGACCCACCCGGCCTACCTGCTCCGCACTCCGGCGGCCAAGCGCGAGGCATGGGCGGATCTTCTTGCCATCAAATCCCGCCTGTTGGACCCAGCATGACCGCGACCGACGACACAAAGGCCTTCATCCCCGTCCGCATCGCGGTTCTGACCGTGTCGGATACCCGCAGTCTGGCGGATGACCGGTCGGGCGATACTTTGGTCGAACGGCTGACCGGGGCGGGGCATCTTCTGGCGCATCGGGCGATTGTGCCGGATGACCGCACGCTGATCGCGGCGCAGCTGCGGGCCTGGGTGGCCGATCCGGGCGTGGATGTGGTGATTTCCACGGGCGGCACCGGGCTGACCGGCCGCGACGTGACGGTCGAGGCGCACCGTGATGTCTATGAAAAGGAAATCGAGGCCTTTGCGACCGTCTTCACCATCGTCTCGATGCAGAAGATCGGCACATCGGCGGTGCAGTCGCGGGCGACGGGCGGCGTGGCGGGGGGGACCTATCTTTTCGC
>CAZKJZ010000058.1:0-13896 GCA_964553145.1 uncultured Frigidibacter sp.
CGACTCCTTCCATTCCTGCGAAAGGATCGCACCATCAAACCGTGGGATCAAACAGTTAGGGTCTATCCGACTCCCTGTAGGATCCAAAGGCAATCTGATGCTGGATGAAACAGCAGAGCGAATACCTACTTGAAGGAACTGCAAACTGGTCAAACAACAGAATCTACTCGAACAAGGCAGCATGATGCTGAAAGAGCACAATGACTGAGCAACAATCGAGGCGAAGTCAGCATTGCCCAGCCTGAGAGCGGAAAGGCACTGAGTGACTTATTGAAAGTATTCAATCTGCATCCGTTTCAGGTAGCCGCTTACATCGCGACGGGAAAGGCGTGGATATGTTCGGGTGAGAAAGTCAGCGTCTCTAGTGTGACGGATGCTGTGGGCAATATGCCCGCTGGAACTCGCACTGTGATTGCTTCACCGGCCTCGGTCCGGAACAAGACCGAGGCGTGAGCGCCATGGTAGATCGTTTCGAGACGCCGGGCCATGATGCCCGTGCCGGCCGCGTCGCCGAGCGAAATCCGCTCTGGCCGGATGGAAACCAAAACGGCATCGCCCGTGCCCAGCCCAGTGTCGTTCACCGCAGACACCTTGGCGCCATCAGCAAGTTCGATTACCGGACGTCCGGCATCAACGCCGACGATCCGACCCTTCAGCATGTTGGTGTCGCCCAGAAACGTTGCGACAAAGGCATTCGCCGGGGCTTCGTACAGGGTGGTCGGGTCAGAAATCTGCTGAATGCGGCCTTCGCCAAATACGGCAATCCTGTCGGACATGGTCAGCGCCTCGTCCTGGTCATGGGTCACGAATACGAAGGTTACGCCAAGGTTCTGATGCAGATGTTTCAGCTCGATCTGCATTTCTTCCCGCAGTTTCTTGTCCAGCGCGCCCAGGGGTTCGTCCATCAGGACAATGCCCGGGTTGAAGACCAGCGCGCGCGCCAGGGCGACGCGCTGCTGCTGGCCGCCCGAGAGCTGCGAGGGCCTGCGGTCGGCAAACCCCGCCAGATGCACCATCGCAAGCGCGGCTCGCGCCTTTTCGGCGGCCTCGGTCCGGCTGATCCGGCGCATGTGCAGGGGAAAAGCGACATTTTCCAGAATGCTCATATGCGGGAACAGCGCGTAGTTCTGGAACACCATGCCGAAGTTGCGCCGATGGGCCGGGATGGCGTTCAGTTCCCGCCCCTCATACAAAAGTTGCCCCGCTGTTGGCTGTTCGAACCCAGCCAGCATCATGAGCGTCGTGCTTTTGCCCGACCCTGACGGGCCAAGCAGGGTGATGAACTCGCCCTTGCGTATCGACAGGTTCATGTCGCGCACCGCGAAACTCTTGCCGTCATAAGTCTTGTCGATATTGCGGAATTCGACGAAAGCACTGTCGCCTACGGTCATTCTATGCTCCCGGGCTGGGGTTGGCTGCGCGGTTTCATTTTGCGGCGAGGGTCGCGCGTGTCGCCTCGCGCGCGGCGGCCAGGCGGGTCATCATCAGATCGAACTCTGCGTCGGTCAGGATGTAGGGCGGGCAAATCGCGATGGTATCGCCCATGTTGCGCACGATCAGACCCTGCGCTAGGGCGTGGCCTTCGAATATCCGCCCGGCCTGACGGCTGCGATCAAAGGGCTTGCGGGTTGGTTTGTGTTCAACCAGCTCGATCCCCGCAATGAACCCTTCGCAGCGAATATCCCCGATCAAAGGATCATCGCGCCATGCAGCAAGCGCGTCTTGCAGCTTCTTTCCCAAACGGCGGATCAAGGCCGGGGCATCCATTTCGTCATAAGCGTCCAATGCTGCAAGGGCGACAGCCGAAGCGGTGGGGTGGCCGGAATAGGTGTAGCCGTGCCCGAAAACCCCAAGCTGGTCACTTTGCGCCGCCAGCGCCTGATAGACCTGATCCGACAGGGCCACGGCACCCATCGGGATGTAGCCTCCGGTCAGACCCTTGGCCATGGCGATCAAGTCGGGGCGGGCCTCATAGGTTTGTGCGCCGAACCAGTTGCCGGTGCGCCCGAAGCCGCAGATCACCTCATCCATCAGCAAAAGAATCCCGTGCGATTTCAGAAGGGCGCTTAACCGCGCAAAGTAACCTGCGGGAGGAGTCAGAACACCTCCGGCCCCGATGATCGGCTCGGCGATCATCGCGGCGATGGACGCGGCACCATGTTCGGAAATCACGTCCGCCACTTCGGCAATCAGCCGGTCGCAATAGTCGGCCTCGCTTTCGCCATCGCGACCGTCGCGGTAAAGGCTGGGGCAGGAGACATGGATGATGGCATCCGTGGGCGGCAGATTGAAGCCGTCCTTCATATGCGGCAGCCCTCCGACGATTGCGCCAAAGACCGAGGACCCGTGAAAGGCCCCCTTGCGGGAGATGATCTTGCGCCGGGTAATCTGCCCGTTGGCCACGTGATAATACCAGGCCATCTTGACCATGGTATCAATCGCCTCGGACCCGGAGTTCACGAAGAAAATCCGCGCATCCTCCATGGGGACGATCCCGGCCAGACGTTCGGCCAGACGCGCGCAGACATCGTTGCTGCGATGATTGAACGTATGATAGGCGGGCAGGGTGGACAGCTGCGCATGCGCGGCCGCAACCAGCCGCGCGTCCGAAAACCCCAGGTTCGCGTACCAAAGGCCTGACATCGCCTCGAGGTATTCACGCCCCTCTGCATCCTGCACGTAAACGCCGCTGCCCCGCGTCAACATCAGCGCGCCACGAGTCTCGTGGGCGATTGCGTTGGTCTGCGAGTGCAGGTGATACGCCTTGTCCAGTGCGTTGAGGTGGGTTGCGTAGTTGGTCACGGGGGGCTCCATCGGCCGGAGATGTTTCGAGATTGACAGATAATATATTATACACTATCACGTCAACATCAAATCCCCGGAGAGACCCATGCCAGAGTCAGAACTGCATCCGCGTTTGCCCGCAGATGGACCGATCACCGAAACGACGCTTGCAAAGCTCAGGGATCGCGCTCTTTTCTGTCGGCTGGAAACTGTCCGGCTGATTTCAATCGCCAAGGTCGGCCACTATACTTCGGTGTTTTCCTGTGCCGAGATTTTTGCAGCGCTTTACTATGACACGATGCGTCTGAAGCCGGGCTTGCCGAATTGGGCCGACAGGGATCGGTTCACCATGGGAAAGGGCCATGCTGCGGTCGGGCTGTACCCGATCCTTGCGGACCTTGGCTTCTTCCCCAAGACACTGCTGGATGGCTACACCAAGCTGGGAAACCCGCTTGGGGATCACCCCGACATGCGCAAGGTGCCGGGCATCGACTTCAGCTCCGGCTCCATCGGCCACGCCATTTCCGGGGCGCTTGGCATGGTTCTGGCGGGGCGGATGCTGGGCCGCGATTTTCACGCTTTCGCCCTGGTCGGGGACGGTGAAATGCAGGAAGGCCAGGTCTGGGAGGCCGCGCTGAGCGCGGCGCATCACAAGGCCGCAAACCTGACTGTGATCGTGGACCGCAACGGCTATCAGCTTGATGGCAAGGTCGATGACGTGCTTGGGGTCGAGGATCTGGCCGCGAAGTGGCGGGCTTTCGGCTGGGAGGTGCATGAGGTTGACGGCCACGACATGGCGGCGCTGGCCGGTCTGTTGAGGCAGGTGCGCAATGACAAAGATCGCAGCCGGCCCTGCTGCATCATCGCCCGCACGATCAAGGGCAAGGGGATCAGCTACATGGAGACCGAACCCGGCTGGCATCTGGGCTATCTCGCGCCCGAGGACGAGGCGCGCGCGATCGAGGAACTCAGGGCAGGAGCAGCGCAATGAACGGTCCGATCAGCAAAGACAGCTGGCAATACCGCCAGATGAACCAGTTGAACCCCGGATTGCAGACCCTGTCTGACGGGCTGGACGATCTGGTTCGTGCGGGCCATCCGGTCATCGCCTGTACGGCGGATCTGCAATACTCCAATGGCCTGTCGAAATTCGCCAAGGTCCACCCGGACCGGTTCGTGCAATTCGGCATCTCCGAGCAGAACATGGTGTCCGCTGCTGCCGGAATGGCCGCTGCCGGGGCCATGCCCTTCGTGGCAACCTTTGCCTCTTTTCTGGCGCTGCTGTGCTGCGAGCAGATCAGGACCGATGTCGCCTATTCCGCGCTGCCCGTCCGCCTGATCGGCCACCACACCGGCATTTCCCTGGGCTTCTACGGCACCTCGCACCATGCGACCGAGGACATTGCCATCATGCGCTCCATCGCCGATCTGACGGTGGTTGCCCCGGCGGACAATGCGCAGCTGCGCGCCATGATTGCCGCCTCGGCTGCTCACCTGCAACCGATCTATTTCAGGATCGGTCGGGGCCGTGACCCGGACGTCTACCAGACTGGGATGGAATTTGAATTCGGCAAGGCGATCCGGCACGGCGCGGGTGCCGACATGACGATCATCGCCACCGGCTCCATGCTGCATCCGGCGCTGGCGGCGGCCACGTTGCTGCGGGCAGAGGGGCGTTCCGTTGGTGTGATCGACATGCACACGATCAAGCCGCTTGACCGCGAGGCGGTGCTGAGCGCAGCCCGCGAAAGCCGGATGCTGATGACGGTGGAAGAACACAACATCATCGGGGGGCTTGGCGGGGCCGTGGCCGAGGTTCTGGCGGACGAAGGTGCGGGCTGCCGACTGATCCGCCATGGAATCAAGGACGAATACAGTCTGATCGCGCCTCCCACCCATCTTTACGCCCATTACCGGCTGGATGCCGAGGGGATCGCGGTGCGCGCGCGAGAAGCTCTGGCATGATAACGGCCGGGGGCTTCGGCCCCCGGTTTCTTCGTGACCCAGCGTATATTGTATTCTATCAGGTGAGCCGATCCACAACAGAGCCTTGATCCGATGCCCCAACTTAGCCCTTCGAAACCGGAAAAGGCTTCTACCCGTATTCACAAGGAATTTCAGAATCTTCTGATTGCCGGAGAGTTCCGCCCTGGCGAAAAGCTGCGGGTTGCCGATCTGATCGAGCAGACCAGAACCAGTATTACTCCGGTGCGCGAGGCGCTGATCCAGCTGGTCAGCGAAAACGCGGTCGAGATGTATTCGCCGCGTGCCTTTGCCATTCCGCCGCTCTCGCTGGACCGCTATCGCGAAATCCGGGCGATGCGGATGGCGCTGGAAGGGATCGCAACCGAGGCCGCCGCTCAGCACCTGACCGGGCGGGACATCGACAGGCTTGCCGAGTTTCACCTGGCATTCGTGGCTGCCGAAGCTGCGCATGATGGCAAGGCGACCCTGCGCAACAATCGCGAATTCCATTTCGGGATCTATCGTGCGGCAAAAATGCCCTTGCTGCTGGCAAGTATCGAGACGCTCTGGGCGATGATGGGGCCGATCCTCAATGTCTTTTACGACAAGATGAATACGGACTACATCGGCGCGGAAGAGCATCTGAATGTGCTGGCGGCGTTGCGCGCCGGGGATGGTGCCACCGCCGCACGCGCCATGCAGGCCGACTTGCGCCGCGGCGGCGCAAGCATGGAAGACTATATCGCCACCCACACGCAGTAGGCGTTCAGTCGAATATCCCCGCCGTCTCGCCGCCATCTACCGGGATGATCGCGCCGTTCACGAAGCTCGACGCATCCGAGATCAGCCAGGCGACGACCTCCGCGACCTCTGCCGCCGTGCCCAGACGTGCGGCAGGAATGGCCGACACGGTCTTGGCCAGCCGAGAGGGGTCGTCCATCACCTTCTGCATCATGCGCGTGCCGATCTGTCCGGGGGCGATTGCGTTGAACCGCACCTCGGCGCCGTATTCCAGCGCAAGCGCCTGCGTCAGCCCGATCAGCGCCGCCTTCGACGCTGTATAGAGCGCCAACCCCCGCTGGCCGACCAGACCGGCAACCGACGAGGTCGTGACAACGCTGCCGCTGGCGGCCCGCAGGCCGGGCAGAGCCATTCGCGACATCAGATAGACGCTGCGCGCGTTTACCGCCATGACCTGGTCCCAGTCGGCAGTCGTCGTGGCCTCAAACCCCGCCCGAAGCGACATGCCGGCGTTGTTCACCAGCCCTGCAATCCGGCCCGCGCCAAGTTCCATCGCCAGCTGCACGGTTGCGGCGCAGTCCGCTTCCTCAGCTACATCGCAATGCTGGAACAGGCTGCCCGGGCAGGCCTTTTGAACCTCGGCACCCGTCTCGGCATCACGGCCAGAGAACACGACCCGATAGCCCCGCTGCGCCAACAATTCGACCGATGCGCGCCCGATGCCGTGGGTTCCCCCGGTAACGATGACAACACCCATATCCTGCATCCTAGTTTCCATCCTTTGCCAAGCGTGCCGAGACCGCTTCAATCTTTTCCAGCGTTTCCGCCATTTCATCCGGTCCATGTGCGGCACTGACCATCAGATTGCCCCGCGCAAAGATCCATATCCCCGCCGCCAGCAACTCGCGGTGCAGCCGCGACAACAGCGCCGCATCATGGCCCAGCGTCTCGCGATAGGTCATGGGCACGGTCCGGGAGGCGTAAATCGACAGAACCGCCCCATGCCCGCCAGCGCACAACGGCAGGTCATGGCGGGAAAAGATATCGTTCATCCGTGCGCAAAGGTCCTGCCCATAGGCGCGGATATTGGCAAAGACGGCACCATTGTCAGCCTCAAGCACCTTGATAGTGGCCAGCGCCGCGGCGGCACAGATGGCATTGGAATTATAGGTGCCCAGATGCGTGACCCGATTGCCCTCCAAAAGATCCATCAGATCGCGGCGACCGGCAAAACCGGCAATCGGCATGCCTGCCGCCATGGCCTTGCCAAAGGTGCAAAGGTCAGGTGTCACATCATAATGCGCCTGCGCACCCCCCAGCCCAAGACGAAACCCGCTGACCACTTCGTCAAAGATCAGGACAATCCCATAACGGTCGCACAGGCCGCGCAGCGCGACCAGATAGTCGCGCCCGCTGTCCATGCAGCCGTTGTTGGTCGGATAGGGCTCCAATATGATCGCGGCCAGCTGGCGGCCCTGATCGGAAAGGATCGCCTCCAGCGCGGGAAGGTCGTTCCAGGGTGCCACGACGACATCCTGCAGCACGCTTTCAGGCTGGCCCGGTGTCATCCGCAAGGGGGTCGGGCGTGCGGCAAGGCCGTTCAGGCCAGGTGTCTTGACGCTGATGTAGATGTTGTCGGCCCAACCGTGGAAGTGGCCTTCGAACTTCAGGATCTTGTCCCGGCCGGTGGCCGCGCGCGCCAGGCGCAGGGCGGCCTGCACTGCCTCGGTTCCCGAACTGGTGAAGCGTACCATTTCGGCCGCAGGCAGGCATTCCACGACCTTTTCCGCCAATTCCAGCTCTGCCTCGCAGGCGGCACCGAACATCGTGCCGCGCTCCAGCGCCCGCACAATGGCGACCGCAACCTCGGGCGGGCGGTGCCCCAGGATCAAGGCGCCGAACCCCATCATATAGTCGACATAGATGTGTCCGTCGGCATCCGTCACCTTGGCGCCCTGCCCCGAAGCCAGGAAAAGACTGCGATGATCGACCCGACCACCGCTGCCGACCCCTCCGGCCAGAACCTTGTTCAGTCGAGAGATGGCGGATTGCGCATTTCGGATGGAGTCCGGCATGGAAGTAAGCCCTGTCTTCATGTGACTTCAGCGTTTGCGGGCAAGCCAGGCCGTTGCCGCCAGCATCAGGACGGACACGATCACCAGAATGACCGACATCGACAGGATCGACGGTTCGATATTGTCGCGGATGCCGTCGAACATCTGCCGGGGTAAGGTCTTTTGCGACGGGCCGGCGATGAACAGGGCGACTACCACCTCGTCAAACGAGGTCGCAAAGGCGAAAAGCCCCCCAGAAATGACCCCCGGCGCGATGTTGGGCAGTGTGATGCGGAAAAACGCTGTCCAGGGTGTTGCGCCAAGACTGTTGGCCGCACGCACCAGGTTTGTGTCGAAGCCGCGCAGGGTTGCCATGACCGGTATGACGACAAAGGGAACCGCCAGTACGGTGTGCGCAAGGATCAACCCGGTAAAGGTTGCCACGAGTCCAAGCTTGGCCAGAAAGAAGTACATGGCCACGCCCGATACCACCAAAGGCACAATCATCGGCGAAATCACCAGGCCCATCAGAAACTGTTGGGCAATCAGGTTGTTGCGGGCAAAGCCCAGGGCCGCCAGGGTTCCGAGGATCGTCGCCAGTGTCGCTGATGCGAACCCGACGATAAGCGAGTTCATCAGGGCATGCATCCAGGGTTCATATTCAAAGACCCGCGCATACCATTGCAGCGAAAGTCCGGGCAGCGGATAGGATAGAAAGCTGCCCGAGCTGAAAGAGATCGGAATGACCGCAAGGATCGGGCCGACCATGAACAGCGCCACCAGCAAGCTAAGGCCAAGCTGCGCTGATCCCCAGGACAGGACCCGTATCCGCCGCCGCATGATATTCATTTGTCCAACCCCACAAGCCGCCCGATTCCGACATAGCGACCAAACCCCACGTAAAGTCCGATGACGCAGGTCAGCAGAATGACGCTCAGCGCGGACGCCATGCCCCAGTTGATCCGCGTGTTGGTGAAGAAGGCGATGAAATAGCCGACCATCTGATCCTGCGCACCGCCAACCAGGGCCGGGGTGACATAATAGCCAACCGCCAGAATGAAGGTCAGAAGGCAACCTGCGCCGACCCCGGGAAGGGTCATCGGAAGATAGACCCTGCTGAAGGCCCGCAATGGCGGCGCGCCCAGCGATGCCGCCGCACGCATATAGCTTGGCGGAATGCTCTGCATGACCGAGTACAGCGGCAGCACCATGAAGGGCAGCAGGATATGTACCATGGCAACATAGACCCCAAAGCGATTGAAGATCAGCGCCAGCGGCTCTGCCACCAGACCCAGCCCGGTTAGGATTTCGTTAACGAGGCCCTCGCGTTGCAAGACGACGATCCAGGCGCTGGTGCGCACCAGCAGCGATGTCCAGAAGGGCAGCAGAATGCAGACCATCACCAACCCGCGCAGCCGTGGCTTTGCCGTCACCATAAAATTCGCGACAGGAAAGGCGATCAGCAGACAGGTCGCCGTTACGACGGCACTGACCCAGAGCGAGCGCAGCAATATCGGGACGAAAATCCGCTGCTCTGGCTCGGCTTGCGTGATGGTCCCGTCGTCGCTGACCTTCAGGTCAAGCGCCGCCAGCAGATAATAGGGGGTGACCCGGCCTGACGCCCGCTGCATCGCATGCCAATAGACCGGATCGCCCCAACGGGAATCCAGGCTGATCAGAGTCCTGCGCGGATCCTGCGCCACCTCGTCAGCCATATGCGCCAGATCGCGTGCTGTTCCGGTCAGCAGCGTCCGGAACCCCGAGACTTCGTAGTTCAGGCGCCGCGCGGCACCGGCACGTTCGTCCTGCAACTCTCTATTGCCAAGATCACTGGCAAGCCCCCTGAAAACCGCGTCAGGCGGCAGTCCTTGGCCATCCCAGTCAGCGATCGCGCCAACCATCTGCGGCAGCGCTGCCGACACTTCCGGGTTCTGCACCGACCGAAGCAGCATGGCTGCGATCGGGCCGACGAACATCAATAGAATGAAGAGCAGCAAGGGCGCGATCAGCAGGTGTGACACCAGACTTTTGTTTTGCCTGTCCCGGCGGAAGGCGCGTCGCTGGGCGTCGCTGATGCCCACAACGGGGCTGCACCTGTTTATTGCCGTCATATCTTCCGTTCCCCTGATCGTGAACCAGCCGCGCAGCCAGGTGCTGCGCGGCTCGTGTGGCATTCAGTCCTTACTGGGCCAGCCATTGGGTGAAGCGGGTCTGCAGTTCCTCTTCATGGTCGACCCAGAAGTCAGTGCTGAGTGCCAGGGCCGCCGACAGATTCTCGGGGCTGGTCGGCAGTTGGGCCGCAACGGCCGGATCAATCAAAGCATTTGCCGCCACATTCGTCACACCATAGGGGATCTGGTCGGTAAAGGCTTTCTGGTTCGGCGCATCCATTGCAAAGGTGATGAACTTCTTGGCCGCTTCCAGATTTGCGCCCTTCACCACGGCCCAGAAATCCGTCGCATAAAGCTGGTTGGTCCAGGCAATGCCGAAGTGCCGCCCCTCCTTGTTGGCCGCCGCAATGCGCCCGTTATAGGCCGCCGTCAGGGCAACATCACCTGACGCCAGCATTTCCGGAGCCTGCGCGCCGCTTTCCCACCAGACGATCTGATCCTTGATCTGATCAAGCTTGGCAAAGGCGCGGTCGGCCCCCTCTTTCGTTGCAAGAACCTTGTAGACGTCGGCTGGCGCCACGCCATCGGCCAAAAGCGCAATTTCCAGCGTCATCCTTGCCTGCTTGCGAAAGCCGCGCTTGCCGGGCCAGGTCTTGGTGTCCCACATGTCCGTCCAGGACTTGGGGGCATCCTTGATCTTGTCGCCGTCATAGCCCAGGACCATTGACCAGACGAAGAAGCCGACGCCGCAGTCCTGCGCCGATGCCTGCGGCATCAGATGTTCTGCGATCCCCAGGGTTGTCGCCGAGGCGTCTTCCAATAGCCCTTCTTCACAGGCAAGAACCATCTCGTTCTCGTCCATCTGGACCACGTCCCAGATGACGCTGTTCGTCTCGACCATCGCCTTGATCTTGGATATCCCGCCATCATAGGTGTCTTCGACAACCTCAATGCCGCTGGACTTGGCAAAGGGCTCAAAATAGGCCGCGCGCTGCGCATCCTGCAACGCCCCGCCAAACGCCGTGACCGTCAGTTTTTCTGCCTGTGCCGCCGGCGCGGCAAGTACCGCCAACAGCGTCAGTGTCATGCTTTTTTTCATCAGAAGATCTCCCAGATCAGACTGTCTGTATAGTGTATGATATATTATAAATCGAGTCAAACGTATTGTAGTGAGGGTTTCATCTGATCGTCACATCAGAACCTCTGCGGTCCTGTCATCAGCCAATTTTCCCGGCGGAACCTGCATAATCTGCATCCCGTCGCCGGTATGCGGTGCACAATGATGGCCAGAGGTTCGCCCTCTTGCCCAGTACTGCCGCGCCGCATGACCGCAGGTTTGGTTGCGGGTGCGGCACGGCCTGGATCAGGCGGTCACCCGTTCTTTCCGGCCTGAAGGCGGCTCACTATCCCACCAAGATTTTCCCTCGCCCGAGCGCGTGTGACGCCGTAACCATAGGGCTGCCCTTCCTCGCTGCCCCAGGGTACCAGGATATCGAAATCCGTCTCCATCAGCAGTGCAAGGCTGTCGATGTAAGCCGCGCGGTCGCTCTCCCCCAGTAGTACGGCCTTCCATTCGCCGCCCTGAACCCAGATCGAGTCGCCGGGAAAGAGCAGGCGATGCTGGCCATTGTCCCACAGGAAAGCGGTTGTGCCGCGCGTGTGGCCAGGTGTCGGAATGACCTCCAGATCGTCGCCGATCACCGTGTGCGCCCCGAAGGTTCCGGTGACGGGAAGATTGGTCTGTGCCCGGTCATTTTCATGCACAAAGATCGGCACATCCATGCCAGGATCGCCATACATCGCCTCGTGCCAATGGTTGATCAACAGTCGGGATGGCTGACCGAGCGCCAGAATGTCATCGCGCGCACCCGCGATGCCTGGCGAATTGTAGATAATGATGTTGCCCTGCGCGCGTTCAAGCAGGAACGACCGCACCACGACACCGCGCAAGAAGGGAAGTGGCGCCGTCGGCGTCACGTACAGGCCACGGAGGTGCGACTGAAGGCCCGTGTTGCCCTTCAGGGAATACAGGTCGGCGGGCATGAAGTTCTTCCTTGTCATGTCAAAGCGAAGTGGGTCAGTCAGGTCTGGCGATCAGTGTCGTGGGTCGGCGAATTCGCGCGCAAGGCAAGTTCAGCCTCGATGTCCCACAGGACCGCGTTCACAAGATCAATTGTGTGAAGGTCGGGCGCTGCGCCTGCCAGCGCCGCGCTCCACGCCCTGCGCATCTGTGCCTCATTCGCCTTTGCCAGATCAGTTGGGTAAAGGCGCACGCCGCGTGCATCCTGCCCGTCTGTTTCCCGCCGCAAGAGGCCCTTTGAAATCAACCCCTTGATGACACGGCTGAAATTGCTGGAGGCAAGCCGCGTGGCTGCGGCAGCAACTCGAGCCGAGCTGCCCGGATTCCGGCTGATGAACCGCATTACGCTGATTTCAACCGGAGTGCAGGGCCCCGGTCGCAGGTCGGCGGGTGCCCCAAGCTGTCGTGCGACAGCATGGATCAGATCGGCCAGTTGATAGAGCTTTTCAGCCTGCTCCTCGGTCAAAGGTCACGCTCCCTGTCGGAGATTCCTATCGATTGATAGTTATCATCTAACAGGTAATATGCACGAAAGCAAGGGCACCCCGCGGATTGACCCCCGCTGCGTTGCGGGTCCAATCCATTGTCGACACCTCTGTTCGCCTTGTCAGCTCTGGTCAGCGCCGCCGCCCTTTAACGATTGCCGTCAGACGCTGACCTCGCTGGAAGGCGAAGCGCGAGCGTGGCAGCGGCCAGCAAGACCAGGATAGCCGCCGTCAGATAGGGCACTCCGGCAAAAATCCCATAAAGCCAGGCGCTGGCCAAGGGGCCGCCCATCCGTGCAATCGACTGCTGCGACTGGTTGGCGCCCTGAACCTCGCCCTGCTTACCTGCCGGGGCGGCCTGTGAGATCATCGCGCTGACCGAAGGTTGGAACAGCCCGTCGCCAAAGGTAAAACAGGCAATTCCGGCGACCAGCAGCGGCAGCACTGGCCAAATGGACAGCCCGGCCAATAGTGCAAGACCCGCGCCGTTGATCAGCAGGCCGATCACAGCGACGCGACCCTCTCCCAGACCGGGCAGCAGACGCGGCGCAGCAAGGCCTTGGCTGACAATATCCATCACCCCGATGCCGAACATAACCAGCCCGATCTTGGCCGGCGTAAAGGTCAGCACATCGCGCAGCATCACCGCCAGATTGGATTGCATCACAGTCGAGCCAAGCGCAAAGCAGAACACCACCGCGAACAGGAGTCGCAGCATGGGATTTCGCAGGGCCGTGCCGAGTTGACCAAAGACGTTGAATTGCGCCAGTTTCAAGCCCGTGCTGCGGCTTTCAGCCGGATGGCTTTCGGGCAAGGCGAACCAGACCCAGACCGCATTCAGCAGTGCCAGGACGGCGGCACCGTAAAGTGGAGCGGACAGCGAGATGCCACTCAGCAGCCCGCCCAGAACCGGCCCCAGCATGAAGCCTAAGCCCCCCGCTGCACCTAGACGACCAAAGGCCGGACCGCGATCCTCGGGCGCGTTGGTATCTGCGACATAGGCATACATCGCCGAAATGCTGCCTGCGGTCAGGCCCTCGATCACCCGGCCCAACACCAGCACCCATAGCGCGCCGCCCAGGCCGAACACGACAAAGCCAAGCGCCGATCCCAACAGCGAAAGCAGCATGATGGGCCGCCTGCCAAACCGATCGCTCATCGCGCCCAGAACGGGTGCGGCCACGAAGGAACAGAGCGCATAGGACGAAAGGATCAGCGACACCCAAAAGGCGACATGCGGGGCCGCGACGTAACGGGCGACCGAAAACGGCAATACAGGGCCGATCAGGGTGAACCCGGCGAAGTTCAGAAAGACCGAGACCAGGATCAGGCCATCGCGGTCGAACAGGCGGGATAGTCCAAAGGGAAGTTGCATAGTCTGCTCCTGTCTGGGTGTCCGACCGGAGCGGTTCATCGGGACGAGGAACCACACGGACGAACACAGGGCGCGGGATGCGCCCATGTTCGTCGTGGAACCTCATGCCATGCAGCAAGGGGAGAGCTTTCGTTTCCGAAAGGGCTTGGGCCAACCACACCAAGCCATGCCTTTTCCGACGGAGGCCACTTAGCGCCGCGGCGCCCGATCGGCAAGCCCGCAAATCAACCTGCTTGCGCTGATGCTGGATTGAGCTGCTGCCGGTTTTGTGGACAGCAGGTTAAGCTAGCATAGCGCGGGC
>CAZKJZ010000059.1:0-13636 GCA_964553145.1 uncultured Frigidibacter sp.
CAGCCGGTGAGGACTCCATATGGCGTCAGGGGTCGGCGGCTTGCCCGCCGACAGACCACCCTGCGCCCGGCCTTCAGGCCTCCGCTGGAGCGCGAGACTCGTGGTCGAGCGCCTTGAAACATTGAGACTTTGCGTGGGGAATGTCTGATTGTTGGGACCCGTCCGCAGATCTTGAAACCCTTCGCCCAGTTCGCGTGTTGGGACTCTTCCGGGAAGGGGAGGGTGGGCTGAGAGGGAGGTCATCAATCTGTGGCGGCGGCTTGGGACGCACGCTGATGACAGCTCAATCTATCCGGTCGGACGATCCTGATCGCATACCAGGATGGCTCCCAACAGGTGCGCAGCGAACCGGTATCTAGGCGTCCATGCAGACAGGCATCGATGCAAACCGAACATTCAGGTCGGTTGATCGGGCCGAGCTGCAGAAGTGCCGCAAACCATTCATCCGCCCATGCTGACAGGTCAACAGGCGTGCTGTCGCGCTGTCCAACGGGCTCTCCTGCATCCGCGCTTTCTGCCAGACTCGCAGACGTTTTGCCCGATGGCATTGCAGCCATGCAGGCATGTTCTCTTGCAGCCATGCAAACCGGCAAACGCGCATCAGGGCAGGCATTCAGACCTTATACCGCCAAGTGAAAGGCCGGGGCCATTGAAGCCCAACACGGCATCGGCAAATTCCTCAAGAAATAGGAATGATTAGGCGGGACCGGCGCAACCGCAAGCACAAGCTGTTTGACCTTTTTTCAACCCTATGCATAAACGGCGCGCCCGAAGGCAGAGCGGAATTGCGAGTTCTTATAGGAACTTCCCGCCTAACCTTCGCGTGGCGTCGGGTCGACTTGAGCGTGTTTCCGCACGGCCCTCGCCTCAGAAAGTCGTGACGATTGCGAAGGGTTAGTTGAATGCAAGTCATTACCATCGTGCAGACCAAAGGGGGCTCGGGCAAGACCACCACGGCGATGTTGATCGCCTCCGCCGGCCTCGATGCCGGGCGGCGGGTCACCCTGATCGATGGCGACGTGAATGCCCAGTTGGGCCGCTGGCGCGACAGTTTCGAATTGGCCGCCTGGGAGGCCGTCAAGAAGCCTGTCTGGCCCGAGACATTGACCATCCTGTCACCCCCCGAGACTGTCGACGATTTCTTGGTGCTCCTCGAAGCGGAAGAGGCGCGGGGTGTCGACATAATGGTAATCGACACGCGGCCTGGCACGTATGCCGACACCGAAGACTTCTGCCTCTTGTCTGACCTGGTGCTGATCCCGGCACGGCCCGTCTTCGCCGAGTGGGAGATGACCCATCGTGCCGTGCTCTGGATGGATGACTTGCGGGCCTCGATTGCCGAGGGCGAGCGATTTCCCTCTGTTCGGGTTCTGGTGATGGATGCCGGTGCCAAGATCATCGACGCGGCGACCCGGGAAGGAGGAATGAGCCTCCTTCCCAAGCGCGATCAGGATGTCCTGATCGAGATCCTGCAGCTCGACCATCTCGACGTGATCGTGCCGCATTCGAAGATCCTCGAGCAGATGGGCTTTCACGGCCCCCTCGGCCCGGCGGCATTGGCGAATGCGAAAACACCAGGCGGTCGGCTGATGGCAGAGGCCATCACGCGGCAGATCGAAGTCAGCCGCTTGCTCCTCGCCGGGATCGACGAGGCGGCTTCTGCATGAGCCGGTATCAACTGCCACCGCGGGTGGCCCCTTCGCCGGCCACCAAAGAGCCCGGCCATCAAAACGTGACTTCGCGCCTTCGGTCGTCCCGTGAGGCGCAGGCCCGACTTCTGGCGGAACGGCTCGCTGAGACTAGCGCATCGGAAGAAGATGACGGGAGGAGAGAGGGGCAATCAGCCGAAGAAGCAGCGCCTGCTGGGCCGATCGCGGCGGATTTGGCAGGCGTCGAGCCCGCTGGAGGCGCGGGGCCCAAATCTAGAGCGGTGTCGCAGGTTCAGCCGGAGGAATCCCGGAAAGAAAAGCTGGTGGTCACGTTCCGTCTTGCGAATACCTTGGAGCGGCGGATCGCGGACATGCCCGGTGCTCAAGGCGTGAGCAAGGACTATGTGCTTCGCGCTCTTGCGAAAGAGGGCAGGGCGGTCCTGCGCCGCCTCAAAGGCCGCGACGAGTTGGTCAGCTTCATTCCAGTGGCAAAGGAGTTCCGGAAACTCGGGGCCAGGGACAGGACCGTGGGTGAGACGATGACCGTCTATGTCCACCTGGATGTCATTGCGGCGATGCATGAAGCGCTGGAAGATCCCTGGATCATCGAGCCCCGCGCCACGGTCGTCGGCGCTTTCCTTGCGGCCATCGTGACGCGCCTCATAGAGGCGCGCCGAGCCGGGTGACGTTCAAGATGAAGAGCAAGTTCTCATTCTGCCTGCCTTCATTCGCAGGCGAAATCGGGCAAGGGTGCGGTCTCGAAGCTCAGGCTGTCATGGGTCGAGACCACCGCGAATTCGCCGCCAACCTTGACGATTGCCACCATCTTCGCCCATTCGGCCGCATCGGCCGTCTGCTGCGCCGCTGTCCCCTTGGCTGCGGCAAGCCGTGCCTGCTCACCACTCTTGGCCAGGAAGACAATTGTCGAGGCCGCTTTGTCCTTGTGTAGGTTCACGATCACTGCGCCGTTGGGCGTCGGGCCGAAGACCCGATCAGGGTCGCAGACGATCCGCAAAGCGCCATCGCCGGATTTGAGGCTGATAACAGGCAGGCCGCGTTCGATGGTCTGCGTCCAGGCATCGAGGGCAAGCGCCGGGCCGGAAGCAAGAAACAGCGTCAGGACGCCAAACAGGGGGAAGCGAACATGCATCGACAGGAAGGCCTTTTTCTGGGGGCGCGGCATCATCACGAAACCGCTTATGAACGCATCAGATATGTTGTGATTGCCGCCTTGTCCACGGTCGCAGGTGACCCCTCGGATATGAGGTGCCGACATGAGCGATGAAAGCGAGGCGCAACTCATTGGCAGAGCCTGGGGGATTCAGGGTCCAGATCGTGTTCTCCTGGGCGACCGTCGGCGCAGGCCGGATGGCTCGGTTGTCATGTCCTGGCATGTGCCACCAGAGGAGCATCGCGGCGTCATCTGGCTCGAAAACCTCGAAGTGGACCGCGACCAAGGATCAGCAACCTGAATCCTTTGACCCCTTTCGATTCAATTTCCTGATTGGACGGCGAAAGGCAGAGGGCGCATTCTTACCAAAGGAGGTGCCCGTGTCCTGCCAACTGCTGCATCGGATCGACCCCGATCTCAACATGGCCCGGTTCTACCGGGTCGAGGTATCGCCCGACCTGTTTGGCGCGGTCATAGTCGAACGCCGCTGGGGCCGGATCGGGGGCACGGGTCAATGCCGGGCGGTGTCCTACCCGTCGATCCCTCTTGCGGAAGCGGCGGCTTCCCGGTTGATCGGCGCGAAGGAGCGACGCGGGTATCGGTTGTCTGGCTGAAAGGTCAGCACCCGAAGGAACAGCCTTGATAGTAGTTATCAAGGCTGTCATATTTCGCTCAGTCCTGATGGAGACCACGATGATCAGCGCAGACCTTGGGGCCCAACTCGAAACCTTCGTGACCTCGCTGGTTGAAGCGGGCCGGTACAACTCGAAAAGCGAAGTGCTCCGCGAAGGGATCCGGCTAATCCAGGAGCGCGAGGCACGCCTAACGGTGCTGGACCAGTCGATCGCCCGCGGCCTTGCCGACGCCGAAGCGGGTCGCGTCAGACCTGCAGCTGACGTTTTTGCGCGGATTGAGGCCAAATATCAGGCCGCCAATCGCCCGGCAGAATGATCGTCGAATTCACTGCGGCCGCCGAAGCTGACCTCGAAGGGATCGGCGATTACATAGCCCGCGACAACCCGGTACGCGCATTGAGTTTCGTGCGCGAGTTGGCGCAGGCATGTCTTGATCTCTCCGGCATGCCGGAGGCTTGGCCTGTGGTACCGCGCTATGAACATCACGGCATCCGCCGCCGGGTGCATGGCCGCTATCTGATTTTCTACCACATAGCAGGGGAGAGGATCACCGTCTTGCACATCTTGAACGGCGCGATGGATGTCGAGGCCATTCTGTTTCCGAATGGGTGATGGACAAGAAGACCCGAGTATTTTTATTGTTTTTCATTTACTTATAGAAATACCGATAATGAAGATTATGTAATTTATTGTGACTTTCGGAACATGCTTTCAAGGTTGGGTTGGTCTTTTATGAGGCCGGTTGAACGTTGTCCGCCAGTTTCGAGGCCCTTCTGCGGTAGGTATCTTGAATCTTTGGGCGCTTTGACCCTGTCTTTCGGGAAAATGGCGCCCGAGGCCATACGCCCGAGACACGCCTTCAGCGGATCTTGACCGGCTGCCCGGTCTTCGGGCTCACGCCGACGAATGCTCCGACATCCACAAACAGGCCGGGGTCCGAACCGTTCGGTCGCAAAACTATACCCGGCCCGCCCCTGACCCAATTTATCCCACAGGAAACGGCGACCGATACATCGTCCGAACACGAGGAAGCATTCTGCGGAAAGAAGAACCCCGTTTCAAACTCAAGGTATTCACCGCAGCCCGTGAACCCCAGGGCCAGCAATTTCCTCAGAACACCGGACGCAACGGAGGCAGGCGCCAATTCCGCGCCAGCGAGCCCCGAGAAGATGCTCGCCAGCTTCAATCCCTGGGCAGAAATCGCTCCGCGCAGGGGGAAATGCATCTCGTCCAGCTGGATATGCCCTGGATAGACCGTTCCAGCTTCGCCTTTCCCGAAGATGTTCAGGCCGCCCACCACCGGCGAGAAATCGCCCGCACCGGGGCACCATCCGCGACCGGGTGCCGTGCTGCGCGCTGCTCGACAGTATATGAAGGAGAAATCGCCCTTCGCCTCGCAGAGGCGTAGGAAATGCTCGGCGGGCGAAACTGCTGCGTCCTGATCGGCGAATGGGGGCGCCGATGAAATGGACCCCAGCATGGCGTAGAAATAGTCCTCGGGTCGCTCGGAGGTGCGCTTTCCTATGGCCGACATGACCTGGTAGGCGGACCGATCCGAGTATTCCGCGATCCGGTAATCGGCCAGAAGGACTTCGAGGCCGTTCAGCCCCGGATTGGCCTCTAGCCAGGCAAGGCTGCCCAGGGCGTGGCGCGATTTGTAGGCGTCGATGCCATCCTCGACCCGCTGCAGAAAATCTTGTCCCGAGACGATCAGATCCTCCTGGCCCTCTGCGAGGAAATACAGGACCCTGCTGTTCACCGCCTCCTGGTAGGTCCAGGCGCGGCGTGTCCAGCTTTCCACTTCCAGCGTCAAAAGCGTGGGATCGTCGATGGCGTCGTCCCTGCCGATGCAGCCAAGGACCTTGGCGCAGCGGTCTGAGAGGACCACGATCACCTGGTGGGCGCTGCCGAATATCTGGCCCATGTCGCGAAGAGCGGACGACCGGGCCGGCTCGTCGAAGGGTACGCAAAGCGCATCGATCCACAGGGCCTGCGCGGCCTCCATGGCGGCATCGCGGCCGGCCTTTTCCTCGGCGGCGTCGCCCTTGTAACTGAATTGGACAGACTTGCTCCAGGCATCGACCGACCGCGTCGCCGCGATCGTCGCCTCGAGGGCCGGCACCGTCCTTGCCGACATCCTCTGCCCCGCGTCAAAGGCATGGTCGACCCTTCCATCCTGCCAGGCATAGGAGATGCAACTGTAGGGCGGCGCGTCTAAGGGTTGGTCGTAGTCGCGCATGATCCAGCGCGATCCGGCCAGCATGACGAAGGGTGCGTCCGGGGGAGTCGTGGGATTTGCGAGATGAAGCAACCTGAACATTGGAGCGGATTACCTCGTTTTCAGGTCGATGGGACCAAAACGACCCACGCGGGGCTCGGAGGGGTCTATATCCAACAGTCGATAAAGCAAATAGGTGAAGTCGATCCGGTGCCGCATCTTGCCCGGCAGACCCGACACGCGGTCGAAGAGATCGCGCAATACGCCCCCCGGCGCAGGCAGCGGGATCGGCTGGGGTTGGCGCGCAAGCCTCCGCAAGGTGTCGACTACGCCCTCCATGCCGCCGATGATGACCGCCGTCTCGCAGGGCTGACCGCCCAGCTTCCGTTTCCGCAACCGCCCAAGCCTAGCTTGCGCGTCGCCCTCAACGGCCGGAAGCTCGCGTCATTTGTCAAACCACAGATTGGTCTGCAGGTAGCGGTGGTTGAAGAAAGCGTTCTGACACAAAACGACGCAACGGCGATAGGGCTCATCCAGCCGTCGCGCCGCCTCCGGGATGATCGGCGTTATGGTCGGTTGACCGCGCCGGACCAGAAGCCGCCGGCCAAGGACCACTTGCACGAAGGCGCGCACCGCCGAGACGGCGAGCTGGGGATCAAAGCTGCCGAAGACTGCGCGGCTAGGCTCGAGCACGCCTGCAGATAGAACCACCGCACCGGGGCCGCCACGGGTCCGGCGCAAGCTGTCGTCGAACGGCAGGATCTCTCCTTCGATCGCTAGCCTGTATGCGAGCGCTCCTTGTATCCATCCTGTACCCCCCTCCCTACTTAACTGCCAAGACCAAGCTTCGCCAAGCATGGATCTCGGTCGGCGCAGGGTGCGAAGCAAGTCCCTCGCAAGGCTCCCCAGGTCGACGATCGGGTTGGCATAGTGAAGGCGCGGTCGATCTCCGGCGGAACTGAGGATACGCAGCGGGCGGAAAGCGCCGGACTGCGCCGCGGGAGGGCGGTGAGCGGCCTGACGGCAGTGCGGCAACGCACCTGCGGCAGGCCTTGGAAAGTGGTCTTCCCCGTTCCGAAGCTCTCTCGAGCGTGAGACCTAGATCGGCAGCCCGATCGGCTCGCGTAGCGCCTTGCTTTCGTGTTTGATTATTGTGCGTGGGTGGGTGATAGCAGTGAATCTATGACGGTTGATACTTCCTCGGCGCGGTGAACGGCGATGCATATTAAGACAAGCGGGACTGCCATCATTCGACATAAGGACACCGGTAAGGTGTTCGAAATCGAAGCCGATGAAATTTCAGACCTCTGGGATAGTGTCGGAGCCGATGAGGAGCCGATGGGCACCCGCACTACCTGGGAGGCATCCATCGAACTCCCAGATTTGGGCATCTTGACTTGGCAACTGTGGGAATACCCCGAGGGTGCATTCAATGGCACCGATACAGACGTCGATGGCCATGAACTGGTGTCGGATTTCCAGATCACCTTGGAGCACGATCCGGAAGACAGCGATGCTAGTGAAGCCGACGCAGCTGCAATCGAGGAAATGATCGAGTGGTTCCACCAGAACTATGAGGATCCGGCGAACCGGGTGCCCTACGAGTCAGCGGAAGGCGGCTATCAGTGGATATATGGTGGGCCGGAGACGCCAGAAGAGGCACTCGGCGATAGCTTTGGCTCTGTGTATCGCGACGACCTAATCGAGCAGGCAGCCGCAAAAATCACAGACGATTCCGGGATATACGACTGGAGTCCTATTCCGGGTGCCGACTGGGCTGAGGACGATCTCGATATCGCCTCGACTCCCAACGTGCCGGAACCTGACGCACGGGCCGCCGTGCTCCAGCGAATTGAAACCTTAGAGCAGCTAATCCGGCCGTTGGTCGAAGAACACGGGCCGCCTGATCTGCTGCCGGGAATCGGCCATAACCAGCCTCCGCCCGAGTTTGCCATCGAGGAAGCGGTAAGTCGTGAGGAGTGGCGAGAGGTCCAGGCGGCCATCGAAGAGCTACGTGCCGAAGCCGCCAAACCCGAGCCGGAGCTCGAGGTCGTCGAGCGCGGACAGAACGTTTTCGTTCGGGTGCTGCGGGCCGTCGGCGGGTGGGCACGTGATCGTATCAACGCCGGAATTGACGCTGGAGGCGCGGTCCTGATTGGATATGGCCTTGCCGATCCCCAAACTGTCATCGGTGCCCTGACCAGCGTCGCGCAATCTGTGGCAACGTGGATCAGCTCCATGCCTTGGCCCTTTTAGGAGGAATACATTACCGACCGCATCGGCCGTATTTTGGAACGTGAGATTGAAAGGCTTGGTCGAAACCTGGACCGCCTTGAAGCCGGTCTTGCCATCTGTGGAAACGATCCTAACGAAGACTAAAATAACTGCTTCAGGATCTTGGAACTGTGCCGGCAAATCTTGAACGCCATGAGGTGATCAAGGCGCAGCAATAAAAAGTCCCCGACCGCGCCGGAGGCGAGGGCAGCACATCAGCCTACGAAAACGATTAACTTCGACCACCAGCCGCGCTCAACAATCGAGGCGCTACGTTTCGCGGTCAATCTACCGTAGCTCCCCGATGCGAGAAATTCGCTATGAACCATCTCGCCGTCACCGAGATCGCCGTTTTGGGTCAAGTAACCGACCGCAGAACCTAGCTACGAATACTAAATCGGCCCCGTTGGACTACATATGTTAGCAGATGCTTTCGGGAGCCTAACCTTAGCTGTGCTGGTTTCATATCCGAAGGCAAAGAAGAAATGCGATACCCTGATCGTGCCATGGCTGGGGGCAAGTCTCGCATCTCGCTCATGTTCTGTGTCAAAGTCTGCGGAAGAGAATAGAGGCGATGGTCGGGCATAAGCTTCGCCGGCGGCAGTCGGGCGTATTCGCAGGAGCGTGGCCAACGCTGAATCACCGAGTGCGTTGCGGATGTGCGGTACTACCTCGTCTTCAGGATCAAGGAGAACGCCGACCATGGCCGCGACAGCTTGGCGTCGGCTGTAGATGCCAGTCACAAATCTTCCCAAGCCTTGATTACGCAGATAATGGTCACGATGCTTCTTCTGGCGGCCTAGCCGTTTGAACTCGAACACCAGTTGTATGGCTTGAAATTCGCTGTTCCAGCCATAGACGATGTCGGTCCTGCGCTCCTCGATAAGAGCTCCGGTTGCTGGGTCTAACTCGCCGATAATGTCTTCGGCCGCCCACATGCCAAGTAGGCCGCGCTCCCGCGCGACGTAATTCTCGACATAAACCTTGAGACGCTTTGTCAGCGCATCTTCCTTTGTCTTAGGATTGAACTCAGGTCGCGGCCGTGCCGCCAACTCAGACCACCCTTGCCGCAACGCTTCGACCGCCTCTGTCGCAGGCTGCATTGGAAAAGCCGAGAGCCAATCGGCAGCCCCCGTCATGCAAGCACCGCCAACTTGTTGAAACTCGCCCGAGATTGGACGGTTCGCACGATATGCTCGGCGTCGCGCAGCGCTTGGCGAACAGTCCAACTGCGCTGTATGAGCGGTCGGACCAAATAAAGGCTGCCGTCGATCCAGAGATGCGCATCTGGGACAAGGGCAACATAGTCACCAGAGGGGATGATGCGCAAACCGGACTTCCTCAGTGCCGATAAGGTCTCAATAACGAGTTCATCGTTGATTGCCGCTGCGATGCCAGGCGCCGCTTGCTCCCCTTCGGCGTAGCTGATTTTTACGATCCCCGATGGTCCGGCGCGGCTGGGATTGTTAGCCACGACGTCAACATGGAAACGCCCTCGGCCGCGGGTCCGGTCGCGCCAGGCGGTGAGCGCAGCGGCCAGCGTAGTCGCGTAGACATTGAAGTCCTTCTCTTCCGCGGCCCTCTGGGCAGGAGTGTCGAGGCTCTTGAAACTCCGAGGCCGGATAGACGGCATAAGCACTTCGACCGTCTCTGTAACCAGAGTCTGCTCCTCATTCGTCAGTCCGAAATAGGCAAAGACGGCTGCGTCCAGTTCACCTCGAACGGATTCATACCCAGCAAGCTGGAGCAACTCCTGCTGAGACTCGAGCTGTTCGACGTGGTCAATGATCGACGCCAGTGCCGAAGCGGCCGCTTCGGGATCAGGGGCGTCCTCGGGCTGGAAGAAGGGGAAGGCGTCGACATCGGTTAGATGGATGCCGTTGCGCTCACACAGCATCTTCCAGCCGCGCATCATCAGGAAATAGCGTGCCAATGTAGAACGCAGATAGACGGCGGCAAACTTAAGCAGTGGCGCATCAGCCTTTGGGCCGGAGATCACGCCGATGCTGTGCGTAAAGCTTGCCGGGCCCTCATAGTATACGGCGCGGACGTTCTGCTGCTCCCGTGAGAAGCCGTCTGGGAACATGACGCGCGGCCCATCGAACACGGCGACTATGGCATCGCTCAATCCCACCACTGTGTTCTTGTTGGCGGGCCAAGCCCGAAGCAGGTCGGGATGCAGGACAGGAACGCCGGCGCTGAGCGCACCAATCGGGACGTGCGGCAAGTCGCGAAGTGGGCCAGGATCGACCGCAACCCGGCTCTTGTCCTCCAGATGGATGCCTTTGCGGTAGGTCCAGCGCCTGAACTCGCGGGGTCCCCGCCAGAAATTGGCGAAGGTGCCGCGCAAGCTGAGACGGCTCCAGATCGCTAGGTCATTGGCGTCACCCCACATCATGGTGACGAGAAGCTGCGGATCCTCGGCCACAGAGCGGGTTTGCAGGACATGTCGATCAGCCGACTGCATGGTAAGGCGGCCAAGCGCGAGGCTGAGATCGGCCTTCGGAACGAGATAGTCGAAGGTTTCACCGAACGGAATGGTCTGGGGAACAGTCTCTCCGCGGCGTTTGCCCAGGAACACATGGCAGGTATTTTCGGCGGTTGGAAACAGCAGCCCCTGCAGATCGCCGAAATTGATGATGCGGCTCGGCTTGTAGGCGCGCAGAAGAAAAGAGACGAACGCCTCGCTCGATGCGCCAAGCAGCTGGCCGATCGGCAGGATCAAGCAGGTTCGTCCACCTTCATCCAGAAAGTCGAGCGCGCGCAACGCATAGGCCCCAGCTATCTGCCGCCGCGCAAAGGGCACGCTTGCTCGGTCGGCCCATTCGTCCGCCGATGTATGCGACTCCCCTTCAGGCTCAGCCCAGGGCGGGTTGGAAATGATCAGGGAGAAACGACGGCCGTAGAAGGCGTGGCGATCTTCGAAGAAATCGGCGTGATCAAGCCCGTGTGCGAGATTGCGATCCTTAAGTGGCGGCAGCTTGGTGCCGTCGCGCTCCTGCGCCTCCAGGATGTCGGCCGGATCGAGCCCTTCCAGCAGCGAAAGGTATAGACTAAAAGCGGTTACACGACAGGCCATGAAGTTAACGTCGCCGCCGAAGATGCTCCGCGTGAGGAGATCGCCGCGCTCGGCGAAACCCAACTGCCGCTCTGCGCGCGCCTCCGCGAAGGCGATCAAGCGCCGGTAGGCGGTTGTGAGCAGAATACCCGATCCGCAGGCACCGTCGAAGATCGTTTCAGATAGCGGATCGGGCGAACTGAGCAACGCTTGATCAACTGCGAGCATGGCGAGATTGCGGGGCGTATAATATGCGCCGTCCGCGGCCTGCTGTTCTGGCGTCAGAAACTGTTCGTAGAGGCCCGACAACAACTCGACCGGAATGTAGCTGAAATCATAGTTCCAGAAGTCGCCCTGGCCAGTGCGCATGTCAGTGCGGCTGAGGAAATGGTCAAGAAGACCAAAACCGCCAATCGAGAGCGCCGTCCAAGGATCGTGCCGATCATCGCCGAGGAAATCACCGTTGAAGTCGGAACGCAGCCGATCGATCAGCTTGGCAATACCGGCTCGGTCCCGCTGGGCGACCAGATCGGGGAGTTGAGCGACATTTCGCTTGGCACGATAGGTCTCACCGACGATCTCGCGATGCTCGAGGTAGGAGATGAACAGCACCTGTCCCATGAGGAGTTCAGCGAGCCTGCGGCGCGCGCGTTCCCCATCGATCCCGTCAATTCCTTCGTCTGTAAGCTTGATGACCGTGGTCGACAGGTTGGACAGGAGTTTTCGATCAACGCGTGCTTTGACCTCGAACCATTTTGGAAGGCGTCGTGACAGGTTCGCGGTCGAAACATCGAGAGCCGAGAAGGGGCCATCGGGCCGCGCTTCATTGAGGCGCAGGTGCTCGCCCGCCCTCTTGAGCTTGCGGGCCGGAAGCGCGGTCGCCTCATCCCCTTTGAGCTCAATGACGATCGTCGCAAGGTTCTGGTTCCAGATGCGCTGGCGCGCTCTATCCAGATCGGCGCTCGACAACGGAGCCCCATCCTGCCCCATGAAGACGACGGTTGGGACACCTTCAACGTCGAAAACCGCCTGAGCGCAAATTGCCCCGTCGGGCTTCAACAGCGTCTTGATCTCCAGCGCATAGGGATGGGTCTCAGGAACCGCCTCGCCGCGCAGATGCAGCACATCCGGCTCAGCCGCATAGCCAAGCTTTTCGAGCCAACTCTGAACCGCTGCAGCGGTCATATCCATTCCATCCGTCGCCGTCCCGATGAGAACATATCACGAACAAAGCAGCGGGAACAGTTGCTCAGGAGGACCAGACCGTATCGCGACACAAAGCTCACGACACCCTCCGTTTGGTGTGACGCGGGGGCACCCGCTTGAGACCCGGCCTGCCATGGACAGTCGGCAACGAGAACAGATCGAGCTGCCGTTCTTCGTTTGCCGCCGGCAAAGCGAAACCGTCACGCAAAACAGCAAGGTGAGGATCAAGAGCGATCAGCAGCGCGTCGATTTCGGGAATGACCTCGGCACTCTCAAGGATACCCCACGTCCCACCCGGCTTGAGCGCGAGCCGTTTCCCCCAAAGCGCGATGAAGGATTGCGACCGCAGCAGTTTCCGTAGCTCGGCGAACGCAGGCGTATGCGCCTGCAGCTCCAGGCTGAAATGATCGCGCAGAAGAACCGCTACCCGCAGCACAAGGACTGTCTGCCAGCTGAACTTGGCGGGCGAACCCTTGCTTTTGGGGCGCTGGTCCGCGGGGATTAAAGCACGCCTACTGGTCCACTCGCGGAGCTTGTCCGTAGAGAGGCCCGTCAGTTGCGAGGCAATCGGGGTTGGCACGAAACGCAGATGGCACCTCCTCAAGATCGGGTATTTTACCCGATCTCTACGGAAGAACGGGTAACATACCCGACTTCAGTGGTAAAGCAGCATGGGTGCTTGCGGCTGCCACGAACGGATCGCAAACCGCGATAGACCGTAACCGGCTGGCTCCTACTGTCTTACCTTGCTTCTGAACGGTTCGACCACCTAGCAGTCTGAGAAGAAGTCTTCGAGGAACTGGTCCCATGTCCGGTCAGGTGGCGCGGGCTGCGGCAAGCATGTCCTTTAGGTCGATGCTGCCGTCATCGATAAGCGCGGTGATGGCCTTGTCGCTGTCAGTGTGGATGGTGGGCTTTCAGCCCGTCTCGCTGCACCTGCCTCACTCGAGAGCGGCTAGATTGCAGGTGCAGCGAAAGGCAGCTTCGTCCCATACTGTCACCACCGCCACCAAAACTCTGCTGCGAGACTAGTCGAACGTCGGCTTCAGGGAACGCCGCCTCGCAGCATCCTAACTGGAAGACGGTCAGCTTAGGGCCGATTGCAGCCCTTTCACAGTACCTGAATACTTGGCCCGGCGGGTTTCCCCGCCGGGCCAGGTGGGAGTTGGTTGGCTTAGAAGCCGACCTCGTCGCTGTTGTCGACCAGCTCGGGGCCTTCGCCCTCGGCCGTCTTCGGGCGGCTGAGGAAGTCGACCTTCTCGGCGATGATCTCGCAGCCGTAGCGGTCGACGCCCGCCGCATCGGTCCACTTCGTGTAGTGGATGCGGCCATGGACGAGAACCTTCATGCCCTTCTCGCAGTTCTCGGCAACCGACTTGCCGAGGCCGTTGAAGCAGGTGATGCGGTGCCATTCGGTGTCCATCA
>CAZKJZ010000060.1:0-13585 GCA_964553145.1 uncultured Frigidibacter sp.
GGGTTCAGCGAGGTCATCGGATCCTGAAAGATAAAGCCGATGCCGCCGCCCCTGACCCGGCGCAGATGGTCGGGCGAGCAGGACAGAAGATCGGTGCCGTCGAAGGTGACCGTGCCGCCGCAGACATCAGCGGGGGGCGAGGGCAGCAGCCCCAGAAGCGACATCATCGTCACCGACTTGCCCGAACCGCTTTCCCCGACCACACCCAAAAGCTCGCCCGGGCGTATGTCAAAACTGACAGAGTTGACGGCATGCACCTCGCCCGCGCGGGTGCGGAAAACGGTCTTGAGGTCCCTGACATCAAGGACGGGCAAGGCCCCATCGGGCATGTCGGCTCCCCAGAAAGTTGTTTTCGGCCTTTGGCCTCTTTTATCCGAGGTTAAAGAATTTTACCAAACGGGCAACAGTGAAAAACTGGTCCCTGCCGTGGGGTAACATGCAGCATAATGCCGCGTCCGGACGGCATTTCGCCGAACCTGCCGGTGAGACGGGCTGCGGGCGGGCGGCATTCTGCCGGACGGGGCCGATCAGGCGCCTTGCAGAGCGGCACAAATCAGCGGAACCTGCGGCAAAGGAGTCTGCCCATGCCGATCAAGAACCGCTTTGCCGAGCTTTTGCCCGAAATCATCGCCTGGCGTCGCGACATTCATGAAAACCCCGAGCTTCTCTTCGACGTGCATCGCACGGCGGCCAAGGTAGCGGGCCTGTTGCGCGACTTTGGTTGCGACGAGGTGGTCGAGGGCGTGGGCCGGACCGGGGTGGTCGGGGTCATTCGCGGGCGGCAGGGCGGCAGCGGCCGGGCGATCGGCCTGCGTGCCGATATGGATGCGCTGCCGATCCATGAACAGACAGGTGCCGCCCATGCGTCGAAAGTGCCGGGCAAGATGCATGCCTGCGGCCATGACGGCCATACGGCCATGCTGCTGGGTGCCGCGAAATATCTGGCCGAGACGCGGAATTTCGCCGGTACCGCCGTCGTCATCTTTCAGCCCGCCGAAGAGGGCGGCGGCGGGGGCCGCGAGATGGTCGCCGACGGGATGATGGAGCGGTGGGGGATCGACGAAGTGTACGGCATGCATAATATGCCCGGCATTCCGGTCGGCGAATTCGCCATTCGTCCGGGCGCGATGATGGCGGCGGCGGATCAGTTCGACATCACCGTGACCGGCAAGGGCGGCCATGCGGCCAAGCCGCATGATTGCGTCGACACGCTGGTAGTGGCGGCGCAGATCATCACCGCCGTCCAGACCATCGCCTCGCGCAATGTCGATCCGCTGAAACAGGTCGTTGTTTCGATCTGCACAATTTCGACCGACTCGAATGCCTATAATGTGATCCCTCAGGTTGTAAAACTGAAAGGCACGGTCCGCACCATGGACCCCAAGGTGCAGGCCTTTGTCCAGCAAAGGCTGAAGGATCTGGTCGAGGGCACGGCCCGCGCGCTGGGTGCCAGCGCAATCCTCGACTATCACATTGGCTATCCGGTGACCATGAACGCCCCCGACCAGACCCTCTATGCCGCCGAGGTCGCGCAGGCGATCGCCGGCCAGGTCGACCGCGATGTGGCGCCGATGATGGGGGCCGAGGATTTCAGCTATATGCTGAATGCCCGCCCGGGTGCCTATATATTCGTCGGCAATGGCGACACGGCCATGGTCCATCACCCGGCCTATGATTTCGACGACAATGTCATTCCGTTCGGCGCCAGCTGGTATGCGGGCATGGTCGAGGCGCGGATGCCGGTGGCCGCGGGCGGGGACCGTTAAGGGCGGAAAATCCATCCCCCATTTTCAGTCTGAAACTGCCCCGAAGAACATTCGCGTCTGTCGCGCGGGCCACCGCAAGGCGCGACGGGGGCAGCGCCCCCCCGTCTTGCCCTCTCAGGCACTTTCGACGATCCGGGCCAGCTTGCCCAGCGTCTGTTGCCCCAGTTCGATGGCGCCAAAACCCTTGGCCTGCTCATATTCCTCGACGCTGGTCATGATCATCGACAAAGTGACCTTTGTCCGCCCGCCCAGATCCTCGAACAGCGCGGTGGCATCGGCATGTTTCGGACCGTTTTCACCCCAGAGCAGCACATAGCCGATCTGCCGGCAGGGCAGCATCTGGTGATAAAGATGGTGGTTGGGATAGATCGTGCCATCCGGCCCGATCATGTCGAACAGCCATTCGCCGCCGTCGCGCAGGTCGATGCGCTTGGTCTTGCAGGAAAACCCGTCCGGCCCCCACCATTTCGGCAGGGATGCGGGGTCGGTCCAGGTGGACCAGATCAGTGCCACGGGCGCATGGATCACCCGTTCGATCACCAAAGTACGGTCTGCCGTCATAGCGTCACCGCCAATTCTTCAAGCTGGTTTGCGGTCATATCCCATCCTTCCTGCCAGCCCATCTCGCGGTTGGCGCCGGCATCCTTGGCGGTGGCATGGCGGGCCAGGGTCCGGTAGCGCGTTCCCGTGCCCTCGGGCGCAAAGGTCATCACGGCGGTGAACGCCGCGCCAAAGTCGGGGCTGACCGCCGCGACCGGGGCATAATCCTCGGTCATCAGATCGGTGAAGACCAGTTTGCGTTCCGGCACTGCCTCCAGAAAACAACCCTCGTTCGGGAACCGCTGACCCGCGTCCGGTCCGGCCATCACCATGAAGAACCGCCCGCCCGGGCGCAGGTCCAGCACCGCCTCTTCGATGCGCCAGGGCCTCGGGGCATACCATTGGCAAAAGAGCGCCGGTTCAGACCAGCAGCGCCAGACCAGGGCGGGCGGTGCACTCAGATACCGGTCCACAACGATGTCGCGGTCAGGGTCGATCTGCATCGGAAGGCTCCTTTCCGGGGGATTACTTCAGCGTCTGCGCGTAGTCTTCCAGCTGGCTCGCGACCGTGCCCCAGCCGCTGGAAAAACCCATGTCCTCGTGCCTTTGCGCGGCCTCGGGGGACCGGTGGCGGGCGATGGCGGTGTATTTGGTCCGGCCGCCCCCGGCATCTTCGAAAAGGACGATGGCGGTCATGAACGGGTCGGGCGCGGGTTTCCAGCCGACGGTATAGGCATCGGTGAAGACCAGCTTTTCATTCTCGACCGTCTCCAGAAAAACACCGTTGTTTTCCATAAGGTTGCCGTCAACTTCGAACGTGGTTTCCCAGGCGCCGCCCGGACGCGGGTCCATGCGGCAGGCGGTGACCTTGTGCGGGCGGGGGACAAAGAAATGGACGATATGCTCGGGCCGCGTCCAGCATTGCCACAGGATATGGGGCGGGGCGTTCAGGGTGCGCTCCAGCACCAGGTCCAGCTTGGGATCAAGTTCCATCGCGTTTCTCCTGCATCAGCTTTGTGACATAATCTTCCAGCCGGTCCAGCCGCCCCTCCCACAGGGCGCGCTGTTCATCCAGCCAGCTGCGCACCGGGCTGAAGGCGCCGGGCAGCAGGGTGACAGTGCGGGTGCGCCCGGCCTTGGTGCTGGTCACCAGCCCCGCATCCTCCAGCCGCCGGACATGAAGAAGAAGCGAGGGCAGCGCCATGTCGAAGGGTGCTGACAGTTCCGTCACCGTGGCCGGGCCGCGCGCCAGCCGTTCCAGCATCGCCCGGCGGGTCGGATCGCCAAGCGCCTGGAAAAGCATGTCTAGCTGGCCGGGGGACAAGTCCATCGCATCGCCAATAGTTATGTTAAAGCCTAACTATCAGGGCGCTGGGAGTCGCGCAAGGAAAAGTTAGGCCGCAACCTTACTTTCTTTCGCCGAAACTCTTTCGGCCAATCCCTGCACCGCCGCCCCATGCCTGCCGTTGTCGGCTGCGGCGCACTGGGCTAGCCTAGCCTTGCCTTTGGCAAAAAGGGGGGATGCGATGCGGGTGGATCGACACGGTCTGGCAGTGGCAGGCGATCTTGCCCGGTTCATCGAGGATGAGGCACTGCCCGGCACCGGGCTGGCGGCAGGCGCCTTCTGGCAGGGTTTTGCCCGCCTTCTGACCGATCTTGCGCCGGAAAACCGCGCGCTGCTGGCCCGGCGCGACCAGCTGCAGGCCCAGATCGACGATTGGCACCGCACCCACCGCGACCGGCCGCACGACGCCCGGGTCTACAAGACCTTTCTGGAGGATATCGGCTATCTTCTGCCCGAAGGTCCGGCCTTTCAGATCGACACCGCCCATGTCGACCCCGAGATCGCAACCCTTGCCGGGCCGCAGCTGGTGGTGCCGGTCACCAATGCCCGCTATGCGCTGAACGCTGCTAACGCCCGCTGGGGCAGCCTGTATGACAGCCTCTATGGCACCGACGCGATGGGGTCGGCCCCGCCGCCTGGCGGCTATGACCGGGGCCGGGGCGCGCGGGTGGTGGCACGGGTCAGAGTGTTTCTGGACGATCACTTTCCCCTGGCGGGCACCAGCCATGCCGATGTCAGCCGCTACCGGGTGAAGGACGGGGCACTTTTGGCCGATGACCTGCCCCTGGCCAACCCTGAAAAGTTCGCGGGCTATCGCGGCGACCCGCGCGCGCCGGATGCGATCTTGCTGAAAAACAACGGATTGCATGTCGAACTGGTCTTTGACCGCGCCCATCCGATCGGGGCCCGCGATCAGGCGGGGCTCGCCGATGTGGTCCTGGAAAGCGCTCTGTCGGCGATCATGGACTGCGAGGATTCGGTCGCCTGCGTTGACGCGGCGGACAAGGTGCAGGCCTATCGCACCTGGCTGGGCCTGATGCAGGGCGACCTGACCGAGACGTTCGACAAGGGCGGGCGCCGCCTGACCCGCCGCCTGAACCCCGACCGGGTCTGGATGGCGCCGGACGGCGGGGCGCGGGTGCTGAAGGGCAGGGCGGTCCTGTGGATCAGGAATGTCGGCCATCTGATGACCAACCCCGCGATCCTGCTGCCCGATGGGTCCGAGGTCCCCGAAGGGCTGATGGATGCGACCATCACCACACTCATTGCCCTGCATGATCTGCAAAAGACCGAAGGCTTGCGCAATTCGGCCCATGGGTCGGTCTATGTGGTCAAGCCCAAGATGCACGGGCCGGACGAGGTAGCCTTTGCCGACCGGACCTTTGACCGGGTCGAGGCGCTTCTGGGCCTGCCCCGCCATACGGTCAAGGTGGGTGTGATGGACGAGGAACGGCGAACCTCGGTCAACCTGAGGGAATCGATCCGCGCGGCCCGGCACCGGATCGCCTTTATCAACACCGGCTTTCTGGACCGGACCGGGGACGAGATTCACACGTCGATCGAGGCAGGGGCCTTCAGCCGCAAGGAATTCATCAAGCGCAAGGGCTGGATCGGGGCCTATGAAACTTTGAACGTCGATATCGGTCTGGAATGCGGGCTGATGGGGCGGGCGCAGATCGGCAAGGGCATGTGGGCGGCGCCTGACCTGATGGCCCTGATGCTGGATGAAAAGATCGCCCATCCGCGTAGCGGCGCCAACACCGCCTGGGTGCCCTCGCCCACCGCTGCGGTCCTGCATGCGCTGCATTACCACAAGGTCGATGTGGCGGCGGTGCAGCGGCGCCTGATCGCGGGCGGGCGGCGGGCGCATGTGGACGGGGTCCTGGACATTCCCCTGGCCACCTACCGCCGCTGGACACCCGACCAGATCGCGCGCGAGGTCGAGAATAATGCCCAAGGCATCCTTGGCTATGTGGTGCGTTGGGTCGATCAGGGGATCGGCTGCTCCAAGGTTCCCGACATCCATGATGTGGGGCTGATGGAGGATCGGGCGACCTGCCGCATCTCTGCCCAGCATATCGCCAACTGGCTGCATCACGGGGTGGTGGACGGCCAGGGCGTGATGGCGGCACTGCGCAAGATGGCGGCGGTTGTGGACCGCCAGAATGCGGGCGACCCCGCCTATCGGCCGATGGCGCCCGGGTTTGACGGGCTGGCCTTTCAGGCGGCCTGCGATCTGGTGTTCAAGGGCGCAAGCCAGCCCTCGGGCTATACCGAACCGATCCTGCATGCGGCGCGGCTGCGGGCAAAGGCGCGGGGATAGGCCCGTCACAGTGCGTCCCGGTGCGCGCCTGATGTGCGCCCCGACGCAGGCCCTGTGCGCCGACCGGCCTTCCACCCGCACCTCAACCGCCCTATGTTCGGGGAACGGAAGGGTATCATGCGTCACACACGACCGACTGTCGGCATCATCGGCAACAGCCATTATATCGGTGACTATCCGGTTCACGCCTGCGCAGCCAGCAATTCGGCGGCGGTGGCCGAGGTCGCGGGCTGCCTGCCGCTTCTTATCCCGTCGGACCCCGGTCTGGTCTCGGTCCAGGAACTTCTGGACGTCTGCGACGGCTTCCTGCTGACCGGCGGGCGCCCGAATGTCCATCCTGCGGAATATGGTGAAGAACCGACCGAGGCCCATGGCGCTTTTGACCGGGCGCGGGACCGGGTGACGCTCCCGCTGATCCGGGCCTGCATCGAACGCGGCCAGCCGTTCCTCGGCATCTGTCGCGGCTTTCAGGAAGTGAATGTGGCGATGGGCGGTACGCTTCACCCCGAAATTCGCGAACTGCCGGGCCGGATGAACCACCGCATGCCGCCCGAAGGGACGCTCGAGGAAAAATTTGCCCTGCGCCATCCGGTGCGCTTTGGTCAGGGCGGCCCGTTCGAACGCCTGTTCGGCGCGGCCGAGGTGATGACCAACACGCTTCACGGCCAGGGGATCAAGGCCGCCGGCACCCGGATCACCATCGACGGCTGGGCGCCCGACGGCACGCCCGAGGCGCTTTATGTTCAGGATGCGCCGGGCTTTACCCTGTCGGTCCAGTGGCACCCTGAATGGAACGCGGCGGCCGATCCCGTGTCGCGCCCGCTGTTCCAGGCCTTCGGCCGCGCCGCCGCCGACTGGCGGGACCGCGCCGCCTGAGGGCGCAGGGGGCTCTGCCCCCCGCCCGTTCCGGGCTCCCCCCGGGATATTTGGACCACAATGAAAGCCGTATATTCATTGTGGTCCAAATATCCTCGCCGAAGGCAATCCCGAGCGGAGCCGTGCGCCAGCACGGGACCGCGAGACAAAAGGAATGGCGCCCCGCCAGGGGCGCCGCAATTGGGTCTGTCAGGCGCGGCCCTTGTAGATATCGACCAGCTTGGCCAGCATCGCCAGCGCCTCGTCGCGCGGGCGCTGGAAGGTGTTGCGCCCGATGATCGAGCCGTTGCCGCCGCCGTCGCGGATGGCGCGGGCATCGTCATAGACCGACCCTTCGCCCTTCTTGGCCCCGCCCGAAAAGATCACGATGCGGCGGCCGCCAAAGGCCGCGTCCATGCAGTGGCGGACGCGGGCGGCCTGGGTGGCGACATCGATCTTTTCGGCCTGATAGACCTTTTTCGCCTCCGGCAGCTCCAGATGGTCGGTCGACAGCTTGATCTTGATGATATGCGCGCCGACCAGTGCCGCGATCTGGGCCGCATAGGCGGCAATGTCGATCGCGGTTTCGCCGTCCTTCGTAATCGCCTCGCCGCGCGGATAGGACCAGATGACGGTCGCCACGCCCTTGCGGGCCGCTTCCTCGCGCAGGGCGCTGATTTCCTCGAACATGTCCAGCGCCATGTCCGACCCCGGATAGATGGTAAAGCCGATCGCCGCACAGCCCAGGCGCAGCGCATCATCGACCGACCCGGTGATCGCCTGATTCTTGCCCGCCGTGTCCGACATCAGCGAATTGGCGGAATTAAGCTTGAGGATCGTCGGGATCTGACCGGCGAACGTGTCCGCCCCCGCCTCCAGCATGCCCAGGGGCGCGGCATAGGCGTTCAGCCCCGCGTCGATTGCCAGCTGATAGTGATAATGCGGGTCATAGGCCGCCGGATTGACGGCAAAGGACCGCGCCGGCCCATGTTCGAACCCCTGATCGACCGGCAGGATGATCATCTTGCCGGTGCCGGAAAGCTTGCCCTCCATCATCATGCGGCACAGGTTTGCCTTTACGCCGGGCGTTTCGCCCTCGTACCGGCTGAGGATCTTCTGGACGGCTCTGCTTGCCCGCATGGGTCGGTCTCCTGTTGAGGTCTTGATCCGCGCATAGGTCGCGGCACTGTTTCACGCAAGACTGTTGGCGCTAACACACCGAAACAAAACGATTTTACGGAAACAGACCTGATCCGGAGGTCCTTTAGGTGCGGTTTTGCCCCCGGTCGGCCAAACGGTCGGCCGGGGGCGATCCCGTCAACTCATCAGCGCGGCGACGCCGGGCAGGGTCTTGCCTTCCATCCATTCCAGGAAGGCGCCGCCTGCCGTCGAGATATAGGTGAAATCATCGGCGGCGCCTGCCTTGTTCAGGGCCGCGACCGTGTCGCCCCCGCCCGCGACCGAGACAAGCTTGCCCGCGCGGGTCAGCTCGGCCGCCTTTTTCGCGGCGGCATTGGTGGCCGCGTCAAAGGGCGCGATCTCGAAGGCGCCCAGCGGCCCGTTCCAGATCAGCGTGCGCGAGGCTTCGAACACTTTGCCGACCTCGGTAACCGAGGCGGGGCCTGCATCCAGAATCATCGCATCCGCCGGGCAGGCGTCGGCGGCGACGGTCTCATTGGCCGCCCCCGCCTTGAATTCGCGTGCGACAACGGCGTCAACCGGCAGGTGGATGGCGCAGCCCGCGGTACGGGCCTTGGCCAGAATCTCGCGCGCCGTGTCGGCCATGTCATGTTCGGCCAGCGACTTGCCGACGTTGACGCCCTTGGCCACCAGGAAGGTGTTGGCCATCCCGCCGCCGATCACCAGATGGTCGACCTTGGTCACCAGATTGCCCAGAAGATCAAGCTTGGTCGACACTTTGGCCCCGCCGACAACGGCCACGACCGGGCGTTCAGGCTGGCCCAGCGCCGCATTCAGCGCCTTCAGCTCCGCCGCCATCAGCCGACCGGCGCAGGCAGGCAGAAGCCGGGCGATGGCTTCGGTCGAGGAATGGGCGCGGTGGGCAGCGGAAAAGGCGTCGTTGACATAGATCTGGCCTAGCGCGGCCATGCCCGCCGCCAGCACCGGATCATTCTTTTCCTCGCCCGCATGAAAGCGGGTGTTTTCCAAGAGAACCACATCGCCCGCCTGCATGGCAGCGACGGCGCGCTTGGCCGCCGCGCCGACGCAATCCTCGGCAAAACCGACCTTCTGGCCCAGCGCCGTCTCAAGCGCCGGCAGGGTGATGGCCAGGCTCATCTCGGGGACGGGCTTGCCCTTGGGCCGGCCGAAATGGGCCAGAAGCACCGGCTTGCCGCCCTTGGCCAGAATATGCCGGATTGTCGGCACGATCTTTTCGATGCGGGTCGCATCGGTCACCACGCCCGCCTCGACGGGCACGTTGATATCGACGCGGACCAGCGCGACCTTTCCGGCAAAGTCCATATCGTCCAGCGTTTTCCAGCTCATCCTGCGGCCCTTTCTGTCTTCGGCGGGGGATTTGCCCCAACCGCGCCCAATTTCCCTGCTCAGATCACAGAAAGCGGGGGGCCACGTCAACCGACTGTGTCGCTTTGGACTTTTCATGGGCGCCGGGCCGGACTAGGGTCCGCGCCGGATTACAGGCAAGGAGGCAGGAATGCCCGAGATCAAAGACCCCGAGAACACCATCATCCTGACCCTGAAGGATGGTCCCGTCGTGATCGAGCTTTTGCCCGCCGTGGCGCCGAAGCACGCCGAGCGGATGAAGGAACTGGCCCGCGCCGGCAAATATGACAATGTCGCTTTCCACCGGGTGATCGACGGGTTCATGGCCCAGACCGGCGATGTGGAACATGCCAATATGGAACAGGGCTGGAATGCCCGCCGCGCGGGCACCGGAGGGTCGGACCTGCCGGACCTGCCTGCGGAATTTTCCAAGCTGCCGCATGACCGCGGCACGATCGGGGCGGCACGGTCCTCGAACCCCCATTCGGCCAACAGCCAGTTCTTCATCAACTTCAAGGACAACCATTTCCTGAATGGCCAATATACCGTCTATGGCCGGGTGATTTCGGGGATGGAGCATGTGGACAAGATCCAGCGCGGCGAGCCGCCGATGAACCCCGACCGTATGATCAGCGTCAAGGTGGCCGCCGATGTCTGACCGGATCTTCCTGACCAGCATTCTGGCGGGCGGCGCGTCGATCGCCGCCGCCATCTTCCTTTATGGCCAGATGGCGAACAAGGCGATGGCCGCCGATGATGGCCCGGGCCCGAATCTGGTGATCGATGTGGCGGGCGAGGGGGCCAATGGCCAGGTGGTCATCGACCTTCTGCCCGATGTGGCGCCGAAGCATGTCGCCCAGATCGTCTCGCTGGCGCGCTCGCACGCCTATGACAATGTCGTCTTTCACCGGGTGATCGAAGGGTTCATGGCCCAGACCGGCGATGTGCAATATGGCAAGGCCGGGGATGATCTGTCCAAGGCCGGTCAGGGCGCGTCAGACCTGCCGAACCTTGTGTCGGAATTTTCCGATATCCCGTTCCAGCGCGGCGTCGTCGGCATGGCCCGATCGTCCTTGCCCGACAGCGCCAATTCGCAGTTCTTCATCATGTTCGCGCCCGGTGATTTCCTGAACGGCCAATATACGGTCGTCGGCCATGTGATCGCCGGGATGGATGTGGTCGACAAGATCAAGCGCGGCAGCGACGACATGAACGGCGCCGTGACCGACAAGCCCGACCGCATGGTCCGGGTCACCGTTACCGAATGACCGACGGGGCGGGCGTTCGCGCCCGTCCTTCCCATGGCTGGGGCGTGGCCCCGGTTTCTGAACAGAAACCGGAACGGAGTTTTTCAAACTCCGCCTGCGCTTTCTGACAGAAAGCGCCCTGTTCCCGGTCAGCCCAGAACCACCAAAGCGTGCCGCTTCCTGCCCGCCGTCAGTTTCAGCGGTTCTGCCAGTTGCGAGGCGCCGATCCGCAGGCCGGTATCGGTGACGGGTTCGTCATTCAGCCGCGCGCCGCCCTCCTGGATCAGGCGCTTGGCATCCTTGCCCGACCCGGCAAGACCGGCGCGAACGAAAAGCTGCACAATGCCGATCCCGTCTGCCAGCTCGCCCGGCGCCAGCCGCAGGGTGGGCAGGTCATCCCCGACGCCGCCCTTTTCAAAGACCTCGCGCGCCGTCGCCTCTGCCGCCTCTGCCGCACTGCGGCCGTGCAAAAGCGCCGTCACCTCATTGGCCAGCACCACTTTGGCGCCGTTGATCTCGGCCCCCTGCAGCGCGCCCAGCCGGTCGCATTCCTCGATCGGCAGTTCGGTATAAAGCTTCAGGAACCGCCCGACATCGGCATCGGTCGTGTTACGCCAGAACTGCCAGAATTCGTAAGGCGACAAAAGGTCGGCATTCAGCCACACCGCGCCATTCTGGCTTTTGCCCATCTTCTTGCCGTCCGACGTGGTCAAGAGAGGCGAGGTCAGGCCATAGACCTCATGCTCGATCACCCGGCGGGTCAGATCGACACCGTTGACGATATTGCCCCACTGGTCCGACCCGCCCATCTGCACCAGACAGCCATAGCGGCGGTTCAGTTCCAGAAAATCATAGGCCTGGAGGATCATGTAGTTGAATTCCAGGAACGACAGGCTTTGTTCCCGGTCCAGCCGCGACTTGACGCTTTCAAACGACAGCATGCGGTTGACGCTGAAATGCCGCCCGATATCGCGCAGAAAGCCGATGTAATTCAGACTGTCCAGCCATTCGGCATTATTGACCATGATCGCATCAGCCGGCCCCTCGCCAAAGGCGACATAGGGGGTGAAGGCGCGCTTGATCCCGGCGATATTGGCGTCGATCTGATCGCCGGTCAGCAGCGGCCTTTCGTCGGCGCGAAACGACGGATCGCCGATCTTGGTCGTGCCGCCGCCCATCAGGACAATGGGCTTGCCGCCGCATTTCTGCAGCCAGCGCAGCATCATGATCTGGATCAGGCTGCCGACATGCAGCGACTTCGCCGTCGCGTCAAAGCCGATATAGCCCGGCACCACCCCCTTCAGGAACGCCTCGTCCAGCGCCTGATAGTCCGTGCAGTCAGCCAGAAAGCCACGGGTCATCATCACGCGCATGAAGTCGGATTTCGGGTGGTAGGTCATCGCTTTTACGTCCATTCTTTACCCCGTGCCGATATATCGGCGGACGGGGCAGAGGGGAAGGGATGATCGGGCAGGGGCCGCACTGGGCGCTTGGGTGCATGTCGGGCACCTCGCTGGACGGGGTCGATGCGGCGCTGGTCCTGACCGATGGCGAAAGCATCGCCGCCTTCGGCCAGACCCTCTATCGCCCCTACAGCGCCGCCGAGCAGGCCGTGATCCGCGCCGCCCTTGGCCAATGGCCCGAGGGCCCGGATGTGGCCCGCGCCGCCGAGGTGGTGGAACTGGCCCATGCCGAACTTCTGGCGGGTTTTCGCGGTGCAGACCTTGTGGGATTTCACGGCCAGACGCTGGCCCATGACCCGGCCGGGCGCGGCACCCATCAGGCAGGCGACGGCGCGGTCCTGGCCGAGGTGCTGGGCCTGCCGGTCGTGTGGGACTTCCGCAGCGCCGATGTGCGTCTGGGCGGGCAAGGCGCGCCGCTTGCGCCCTTTTTCCACCATGCCTGCGCCCGCCATATCGGCGCCACGGCGCCTGTCGCCTTTCTGAACCTGGGCGGCGTCGGCAATGTCAGCTGGGTTGATCCAGGCTGCGAGCGGCCCGACAGCCCCGGCGCCTGCCTGGCCTTCGACACCGGCCCCGCCAATGCGCCGATCAATGATCTGATGGCTGCACGCCGGGGGCAGGATTGCGACAGGGACGGGGCACTTGCGGCAACGGGCCGGGCCGATCCCGCAGTGATCGCCCGGCTGATGGCACAGGGCTGGTTTCTGAAAATGCCGCCGAAGTCACTGGACAGGAACGATTTTCACTGGCTGCTGGATGCCGTGTCCGACCTTTCGGACGCAGACGCCGCCGCCACCCTGACGGCTGCCGCCGTCGCCGCCGTGGTCCGGGGGGCCGACCATTTCCCCGCCCCACCCACGCGGCTTCTGGTCACGGGCGGCGGGCGTCGGAACCGGGCGCTGATGGACGGGCTTGCGGCGGGCCTGAGCCTGCCGGTCGAACCGGTCGAGGCGGCGGGCCTTGACGGCGACATGCTGGAAGCGCAGGCCTTTGCCTATCTCGCCGTCCGGGTCCTGCGCGGTCTGCCCACCTCGTGCCCGACCACAACCGGGGTCGGGGCCTCGGTCGGCGGCGGCCAGATCAGCCGGCCCGGATTGCCCGCGCTTCCCTGACCAGTTCCAGCGTATAAAGCGCCAGCGCCAGCCAGATCAGCGGAAAGGCGATAGTCCGCGCCCGGCCAAAGGGTTCGTGGAACAGAAAGACCGCCGTCAGCAGGATCATCGTCGGAACGATATATTGCAGGATGCCGATCGTCGACAGCCGCAGCCGCTTGGCGCCATTGGCATAGGTCATCAGCGGCACTGCCGTGACAATGCCGCACCCCATCAGAAGCAGCCGGTCGGTCAGATCGCCGCCCAGAAAGCTGGCGCCGCCCCGCAGGCCCAGCCAGATCGCATAGGCCAGCGCCAGCGGCAACAGGATCAGCACTTCCAGCGTGAACCCCTGATTGGGTCCGATCGGCAGCTTCTTTTTCAAAAACGCATAGGTCCCCCAGCTGAGCGTCAGCACGATCGCCACCA
>CAZKJZ010000061.1:0-13375 GCA_964553145.1 uncultured Frigidibacter sp.
GCGACCGGCCCGTGACGGCCCGCCCAAAGAAAAGGGGGCGGGTTGCCCCGCCCCTGTCAGTTTCGCCGTTCAGGCTCAGTCATTATACCGCTCGGTGTTTTCTCGCCTGCGGCCTGAACGTCGGTCGGGGGCGAGCGCACCCGCCCCGGATTCCCGCCCCGGACCTGATCCGGGGCCTTGTGTCTCAGCTACACCCCGACGTTCCGCCGCAGGTGTTGCATTTCATGCAGGTGCCATTGCGCACCAACGTATAGTTGCCGCACTCGCCGCAGGGGTCGCCCTCGTACCCCTGCATCCGCGCCTTGGTGCGGGCGTCCATGGTGACGGTGCCGCTGGCCAGGGCCGTGGCGCCGATCGTGCCGCCGCCCTGCATCGTTTCGGGCACCAGAGTGTTCAGGACCGACAGGGGATCGCCCGCCAGCGCCGTCGCACCGATGCCGCCCTGCAGCACGACCAGATCCTGCGGCAGGCGCTTCCTCAGATAGCCGGTCGAGGAGATTTGACGCAGCACTTCCAAAGACTTGGAGGCCGATCTTTCACTGACCTGCGCCACATTGGCCTGGCCTTCGTTCGCACCGCCGCCCAGATCGTCGAAGGACGCGCCCTGCGGTTTGACATGGGCCAGATCGGTGCGGTCCAGATAGCTGACCGCCAGTTCGCGGAAGATATAGTCCAGGATCGAGGTGGCGTTCTTGATCGAATCGTTGCCCTGCACCATGCCCGCCGGTTCGAACTTGGTGAAGGTAAAGGCGTCGACGAATTCCTCCAGCGGCACGCCGTACTGCAGGCCGACCGACACGGCGATGGCGAAGTTGTTCATCATGGCGCGGAAGCCCGCGCCTTCCTTGTGCATGTCGATGAAAATCTCGCCCAGCTTGCCGTCACCATATTCGCCGGTGCGCAGGTAGACCTTGTGGCCGCCGACAATGGCCTTTTGCGTATAGCCCTTGCGCCGCTCGGGCAGCTTTTCGCGGTGGTTGCGGATGATTTCCTTGACGATGATCTTTTCGACGATCTTTTCGGCCAGAACCGCAGCCTTTTCCTGGGCCGAACCGTTCAGCAGAACTTCTTCGGCCTCTTCATCATCCTCGACCAGCGCCGCCGCCAGGGGTTGCGACAGTTTCGACCCGTCGCGGTAAAGCGCATTGGCCTTGATCCCCAGCGAGTGCGACAGATCATAGGCGGCCAAGGTTTCGGTGATGGTCGCATTGTTGGGCATGTTGATCGTTTTCGAGATCGCGCCCGAGATGAAGGACTGCGCGGCGGCCATCATGGTGATGTGGCTTTCGACCGACAGGAAACGTTTACCGGTCTTGCCGCAGGCATTGGCGCAATCGAAGACCGACAGATGTTCGGTCTTCAGATGCGGTGCGCCCTCCAGCGTCATGGTGCCGCAGACATGGTCATTCGCGGCATCGACCTGCGCCTTGGTAAAGCCAAGGTGGCGCAGCATGTCAAAGGTCGGGTCGGCCAGCTTTTCTGCCGGAATGCCCAGGGTGCCGGTGCAGAAGTCCTCGCCCAGTGTCCACTGGTTGAAGACGAAGCGGATGTCAAAGGCGGTGGGAAGGGCCGCCTCGATCTTTTCCAGCTCGCGCGGGCCGAACCCATGGCCGATCAGCGCCGTGGTATTGATACCGGGGCAATTGCCCAGGCTGGCATGACCGACGGCATAGGCGATGATTTCCTCGATCTGCGCCGAACCATAGCCCAGCGTTTCAAGTGCCGCGGGCACCGAACGGTTGATGATCTTGAAATAGCCGCCGCCCGCCAGTTTCTTGAACTTGACCAGTGCAAAGTCGGGCTCGATCCCGGTCGTGTCGCAATCCATGACCAGCCCGATGGTGCCGGTCGGCGCGATCACCGTCGACTGGGCATTGCGGTAGCCGTGCTTTTCACCCAGCTCCAGCGCCTCGTCCCAGGCAGATTTGGCAAATGCGCCAAGGCCTTCGACCGGAATGTTCGCGTGATCCAGCGGCACGGGGGCGACGTTCACCTCTTCATAGCCGACCGCCTTGCCATAGGCAGCGTTGCGGTGGTTGCGGATGACGCGCAGCATATGGCCCGCGTTGGCCGCGTAGCGCGGGAAGGCGCCCAGCTCGCCCGCCATCTCGGCGCTTGTGGCATAGGAGACGCCGGTCATCACCGCGGTCAGCGCGCCGCACAGGGCGCGACCCTCGGCGGAATCGTACCCGAAACCCATGTTCATCAACAGGCCGCCGATATTGGCGTAGCCAAGGCCAAGGGTGCGGAAGTCATAGGACCGCTGAGCGATTTCCTTGGACGGGAACTGCGCCATCAGGACCGAGATTTCCAGCGTCACCGTCCACAGGCGCGTGGCATGCACATAGGCTTCGGCGTCGAACTGGTTGTTCTTATAGAAGGTCAAGAGGTTCATCGACGCCAGGTTGCAGGCCGTGTCGTCCAGGAACATATATTCCGAACAGGGGTTCGAGCCACGGATCGGGCCGTCCTCGGGGCAGGTGTGCCAGGCGTTGACCGTATCGTGGAACTGGATGCCGGGGTCAGCACAGGCCCAGGCGGCATGGCCGATCTGGTCCCAAAGCTCGCGCGCCTTGATGGTCTTGGAAACCTTGCCGTCGGTGCGGCGGATCAGCGCCCAATCGGCATCGTCCTTCACAGCCTTCAGGAAGGCGTCGGTGACGCGGACGGAGTTGTTGGAATTCTGGCCCGAGACGCTGGCATAGGCCTCGCTGTCCCAGTCCGTGTCATAGGTCGGGAATTCGATCGAGGCATAGCCCTGCTTGGCATAGTCCAAGACGCGCTTGACATAAGTGTCGGGGATCTGGACCTTTTTCGCACCCTTGATCGCGGCTTTCAGCGACGCATTCTTGGCCGGGTCCACCGCATCTTCGCTTGAGCCGTCCCAGGCACGGATGGCGGCGAAGATTTCATTCAGCTGACGTTCGTGCATCTTGGATCCGGCCACGAGGCTCGCGACCTTCTGCTCCTCGATGACCTTCCAGTTGATAAAGGCTTCGATATCGGGGTGATCGACATCGCAGATCACCATCTTGGCCGCGCGCCGCGTGGTGCCGCCCGACTTGATCGCGCCCGCCGCGCGGTCGCCGATCTTCAGGAAGCCCATCAGCCCGCTGGATTTTCCGCCGCCCGAAAGTCTTTCCCCTTCGCCACGCAGGCTGGAGAAGTTTGTGCCGGTGCCCGAGCCATATTTGAACAGCCGCGCCTCGCGGACCCACAGGTCCATGATGCCGCCGTCATTCACCAGATCGTCGCTGACCGACTGGATGAAACAGGCGTGGGGCTGGGGATGTTCATAGGCGGAATTGGATTTGGTCAGTTCGCCCGTCTTGTAATCGACATAGAAATGGCCCTGCGACGGGCCGTCGATGCCGTAAGCCCAATGAAGGCCGGTGTTGAACCACTGGGGCGAGTTCGGCGCGGCCATCTGTTCGGCCAGCATGAAGCGCATTTCGTCGTAATAGGCGCGGGCGTCAGCCTCGGTGGTGAAATAGCCGCCCTTCCAGCCCCAATAGGCCCAGGCGCCCGCCAGACGGTCAAAGACCTGCTTGGCGCTGGTTTCACCGCTGACGCGCTGATCCTGCGGCAGGGCCGCCAGCGCCGCCTCGTCCGGAACCGAGCGCCAGAGGAATTCGGGCACGCCCTTTTCCTTCACGCGCTTCAGACGCGCGGCAACACCGGCCTTGCGGAAATATTTCTGGGCGAGCACGTCGGATGCGACCTGGCTCCAGCCCGAAGGAACTTCGACCGCATCATTGCGGAAAACGATCTTGCCGTCCGGATTGCGGATTTCCGAGGTAGTGGTCGCAAAGGCGATGCCGTCATAGGCATCCTGACCCACGCGCGTGAATTTCCGTTCAATCTTCATCTCTGCCCCGTTCCGTTTTTTGTGCAGCCGCCGCCGCATTATGCCAAAGGACAACATCCTACCGTCCCCGGAGGCGGTTCCCCGGAAGCATAGACAGAAGCAGGATGACCTCCCCGATGGCACCACTATATTTTGTGTCGGCGCCACACAGCCCACACAAACTGGCGTGAGAAGCGCCGATCGTCAACTGAATATTTTTCTGGCCGAGGCAGAGTTTCCCATTGACCGGACAGGGCTGCCGGACCCGCTTCGGCCGGGGTCCGATTCATGCACAGGCGGGTCCGTCGGGGGGGTAAAATGAAAAGGCCAGTCTTTGGGCCGGTTTGGGCGGGACGGTTCAGGTTTTACCTTACTTATCCACAATCGCCTGTGCGAAACCCGCAACCAGAGAGGCCGGCAAAATTGATCAGGCGCGCTTCCGGTCGGACATGGGGGAAAGGGGCTGGTCGGGGCGAGAGGATTCGAACCCCCGGCCTACGGTACCCAAAACCGTCGCGCTACCAGACTGCGCTACGCCCCGACAGCGCTGTCCTTAGCGGGCTTTCGACCCGAAAGAAAGCCCAAGTTCAGTCACAGGGCCAGGCCGCGATAGCCTTGGGAATCGCCGGATGGCGCAGCGCGGCGCCGGGGGTGATTCCCAGTTCCTTGGCCAGTCCGCCATTGATCTCGACCACATATTGAATCGATTCGCCGCCCGGTATGGGCGTATCATCATAGGGCTGGGCCATCGCATGGACCGACCGGACCCGCCCGTCGGCGCCCGCAAACAGCATGTCCAGCGGCAAGGGGGTATTGTGCATCCAGAAGGCGACCGGGCGCGCATCGGGATAGACAAAGATCATGCCGTGATCCGGCGGCATCCTTGTGCGGAACATCAGGCCCTTTGCCCGCTCGCCCTCGTCATCCGCGACCTCGACGGAAAAGGCGGTCTGCCCGTTGGCAGTTCTGATCTGCAGCTGATCCGGGCGGCAGGCGCCTGCATGGGCGCCCGGGGACAAAAGCATGAACACCGGAACCAGACACGACAGGCGCAGGATCACACCCGCGCCTTCATCGCCGCTTCCCAGGAGGTGACCTGCGCGGCCATCCGCCCCCGGCGCCCCTCGATCACCCTCAGGCCAACCGCCTCGCCCGGGCCAAGGTCGGCAAAGCCGGACCGGCGCAGGACCTCGATATGGATGAACACATCCTCGGGGCGGCCAAAGACATTGGCAAAGCCAAAACCCTTAAGCTTATCAAACCACTTGACCCGCGCCGGTTCCAGCGGCAGGGCCAGGATCGTCGCCATGTCGCTGGTGCCCAGATCCTCGATCGGGGTGCGGTCTTCCTCGGTGGGCGGCGAGATATCCAGCACTTCGGATGCCTGCTGACCGCGCTGGGTCTGCTGCACGCGCACGGTGATGCGGGCATTTTCCGCCACCGACCCCTGGCCGAAATTCCGCAGCACATTGGCATGCAGCAGGATGTCCCGTCCGTCCTGCTCGCTGACAATGAAGCCAAAACCCTTGGAGGCGTCGAACCATTTCACGCGGCCCGTGACCAAGCTGTGCGCCTCTTCTTCTTCCGTCATCGTCCGTAGCTTTCCATTCGCCCGTCGCGTTTCGTTCTTTGCAACTTGTTCTTGCGCCCGGCACCTGGCCAAAAGCCTGACGCCTTTCCCCAAAAAACACAAAAGCACTCGACGTACTCAGGGATTTAAACGCTGGACTGTCCACCCTTCCGACAGAGTGTTGCGTCTCCACCGGAACCGATCATGAAGCCGAAACGCCCCGTCCGCCCAGAATTCGATCTCGAGCGGACGGATATTTACACCGCCCCAGAATGGCGGGCGCATAGGATTTACCCCCTGCGCCGCCGTCACCCTTGCCACTTCTGCCATTAACGCCGCACGGGATGCAAGCGGTTCAGACTGTTTTGATGCCCATGCGCCCAATTTGCTTTTCAACGACCGCGAGGCAAAATAGGCATCTGCCTCGGGCCCGTCCTGACGCTGCGTCAAGCCGCGCACGCGCACCTGCCGCCGCAGGCTTTTCCAATGGATCACAAAGGCGGCCTTGCCGCTGGCTTCGATCTCGCGCCCCTTGGCCGATCCGTGGTTGGTGTAAAAGGTAAATGCCTGGTCGCTGATCGACTTCAAAAGCACCATGCGGACATTGGGCATCCCGCTATCATCGACCGTTGCCAGGGCTATGGCATTGGGATCGTTCACTTCCTGTGCCTCGGCCTCGGCCAGCCAGGCCCGCGCGATCGCAAAGGGATTGTCCCCAGCAAACAATCCGCTGCGATCGGCCATGCCTAATCCCCGGTTCCGCCATCCACCCGCAACCGGGGTAAGGTTGCCCCGCCCTTGAAGCAAGCGCTAAGTTGTCCTAAAGCTTCGGAAAATGAATATTGCGGGGACACAATGGCCAACGGACTGATGAGGGGCAAGCGCGGGCTGATCATGGGCCTTGCCAACGATAAATCCATCGCCTGGGGCATTGCCAAGGCCCTTGCGGCCGAGGGGGCCGAACTGGCCTTTTCCTACCAGGGCGAAGCGCTTTTGAAACGGGTTCAGCCCCTGGCGGCGGAACTCGGATCAGACACGATCGTTGAATGCGATGTCGGTGACGAAGGGTCGCTGGACCGGCTGTTCGACCATCTGAAACAGGCCTGGGGCAAGTTGGATTTCGTCGTCCATGCCATTGGTTTTTCGGATAAAAACGAACTTCGTGGCCGTTATGTCGAAACCAGCGCCGACAATTTCCGCATGACGATGGACATTTCCGTCTATTCCTTTACCGCCGTCTGCCGCCGGGCTGCGGCGATGATGCCGGACGGCGGGTCGCTGCTGACCCTGACCTATTACGGCGCCGAACGGGTCATGCCGCATTACAATGTCATGGGCGTGGCCAAGGCCGCGCTGGAAGCTTCGGTACGCTATATTGCCGAGGATCTGGGCAAGATCGGCATCCGCTGCAACTCGATCTCGGCCGGGCCGATCAAGACATTGGCCGCCAGTGGAATCGGCGACTTCCGCTACATTCTGAAGTGGAACGAACTGAACTCACCCCTGCGACGCAACGTCAGCCAGGACGAAGTCGGCAAGTCGGCCCTGTACCTTTTGTCGGACCTTGGCTCGGGCGTGACCGGCGAGACGCACCATGTCGATTGCGGCTATCATATCGTCGGGATGAAGGCGGTCGATGCACCCGATATCGACGTCGTGACCGGGCGGAACGGACAATGAGCCTTTCGGCCTTCACGGCCATTTTCCTGCTGCATCTGATGGCAGCGATCAGCCCCGGCCCTGCGGTGCTGATGGCCGCGCGGACCGGCCTTATTCAGGGCGCACGGGCCGGGGCCTTTCTGGCGGCGGGCATCGGTGTCGGCGGTGTGGTCTGGGCTGCGGCGGCGCTCTTCGGGCTGGCGCTGGTCTTCAGCTATGCCCCGGCGCTTCTGATGGCGCTGAAGATCGGCGGGGCCGCCTATCTTCTGCATATGGCCTGGTCGATGTGGCGGCAGGCCGATGTGGCGCTGGATCAGGGTGGCGATGATCAGGTGCCGGCAATGACCGGCTGGGTTGCCTTTCGCACCGGGCTGATCACCCAGCTGGCCAATCCCAAACCCGCCGTGCTGTTTTCGGTGATTTTCCTTGGCACTGTGCCCGCCTCGGCCCCGGTCTGGGTCTATGCCGCGCTGCTTTCGATGGTCTTTCTGAACGAAACCATCTGGAATATCCTTGTGGCGCGGATTTTTGCGGCGGATCGCACCCGGCGCGGCTATATCGGGCTGAAATCGGTGATCGACCGGGCATTCGGCGCGCTTCTGGCGGCGATGGGGATCAAGATCGCCGCCTTCTGAGGGGATCACATGAAAGAACGGCTGCCGCATGAAAAAGGGTTCCATGTCTCGTGGGACCAGATTCACCGCGATGCGCGGGCGCTGGCCTGGCGGCTGGATGGCCAGGGCCCGGCAAACGGCGCATGGAAGGCGGTCGTCGCCATCACCCGGGGCGGGCTGGTGCCGGCGATGATCGTTGCGCGCGAACTGGATATCCGCGTCGTCGACACGATCAGCGTCAGAAGCTATTCCCACCAAAGCCGGGGCGAGGCCCATGTCACCAAGGCGCCGCAGGCCGATTTGATGGGCGATGGCGAAGGGATCCTGATCGTCGACGATCTGGTCGACACCGGCAAAACGCTGGAACTGGTGCGTCGGCTTTACCCCCGCGCGCATTTCGCCACCGTCTATGCCAAGCCCTCTGGCAAACCGATGGTGAACAGCTATATTACCGAAGTCAGCCAGGACACGTGGATCTTCTTTCCTTGGGACATGGCCCTGCAATATGTGGAACCATTTCGCGGGAAAGATTGATCCCCGCCCCTAAGGTCAGCCAGCGTGCTTAAGCCCACCTATACGAGTCCCTTTGCAAAGCTTTTGCACTGGCTGTTCGAAATGAGCCTTGCAATCAAGGGCTTGCTTTGTGCTCTTGAGACGTTTTCGGGCCTTGGGCTGCTGCTGACCTCGCATCAGCTGGTGGCGCGGCTTGTCTTCTGGCTGACCAATCACAAGCTGGCGGCAGATTCGCATGATGCCGTCGCCGAATGGACACGGCAGGCGGTCGAATATTTTCCGCTGCATATCCAATCCTTCTATGGCTGGTATCTGACCGGCCATGGCGGGCTGAAACTGGCGATGGTCGTCATGCTGTGGCTCAGGGTCCTGTGGGCCTATCCGGCGGCGATGGTGGTTCTGGTCGGGTTCGTCCTGTTCCAGCTGAAGGAATTTTCCCAGACCCATACGCCGATCCTGTTGCTGCTGGCCTTTTTCGACCTCTTCATGGTCGGGCTGATCTGGCAGGAATATAAGGTGCTGAAGGCTACCAAGGATGCCAGCCGCGGCGGCGCGGCGTGAGCCTGCGCACTACCCCGGCGCTGACCGCGACCTTCGCCCCCCCGGTGATGGAGGCGCGGCGCTGGCTGGAAGGGGTACGCTTTCCCGACGACCGCCCGCTGATCAATGTCAGCCAGGCAGCCCCGGTGGCGCCGCCGCCCGAGGGTTTGCGGGCGGCCCTGGCCGAGGCCGCCCTGTCGGACCCGGCGGCCCATCTTTACGGCCCGGTTCTGGGGCGCCCTGATCTGCGGGCCGCGCTGGCCGCCCGTTGGCGGCGCCTTTATCAGGGTGATGTGGTGCAAGCCGAGGTCGCCATCACCCCCGGCTGCAATCAGGCCTTTTGCGCCGCCCTGATGGTTCTGGCGGGCGCGGGGGACGAGGTTCTTCTGCCAACACCTTGGTATTTCAATCATAAAATGTGGCTCGACATGGCCGGGGCACGGGCGGTTCCGCTGGCCACCGGGCCGGATCTTCTGCCCGACCCCGATCAGGCCGCCACCCTGATCGGACCGCGCACCCGGGCCATCACCCTTGTCTCGCCCAACAATCCGGGCGGTGTCGACTATCCACCCGCACTGATCCGCGCCTTTTTCGATCTGGCAAGGCGCCATCGGATCGCGCTGGTGCTGGATGAAACCTATCGGGATTTCCATTCCGCCCCCGGCGCGCCCCACGACCTTTTTGCCGATCCCGACTGGCGGGGCACGCTGGTTCAGCTTTATTCCTTTTCCAAATCCTACCGGCTGACCGGCCACCGGGTCGGCGCGATCACCGCAAGTGCTGCCTTTCTGGCAGAGGTGGAAAAGGTGCTGGACACGGTGGCGATCTGCGCCAGCCAGCTGGGCCAGATCGGCGCGCTCTGGGGTCTGACCCATCTGGAGGATTGGCTTGCAGGCGAACGGGCCGAGATCCTCGCCCGCCGCGCCGCGATGCAGGCGGCCTTTGCCGCCCTGCCCGGCTGGCACCTTCTGGGCTCTGGCGCCTATTTCGCCTATGCCGAACATCCCCACCCCCTGCCCTCGCCCGATCTGGCGCGGCGGCTGGTCAGCGAGGCGTCGGTCCTGATGCTGCCCGGCACCATGTTCATGCCCGCGCAGGACCCGGCGGGGAACCGTCAGCTCCGCATCGCCTTTGCCAATATCGACCGGGCCGGCATCGCCACCCTGGCCGACCGCCTGGCGGGCTGGCAAGTCTGATCCGATTGCGGCGCCCCTTCCGGGGCGCCATTCCTTTCGTCTCGCGGCCTCGTGCTTTGCACGGTTCCGCTCGGGCTGCCTTCGGCGAGGATATTTGGACCACAATGAATATATGGCTTTCATTGTGGTCCAAATATCCCGGGGGTGTGGGGGCAGCGCCCCCACGCAGCCTTGCAGCAGGCCGGACAAGGCCCTAAACACCTCGGAACAAGTTTTGGGAGAGTGTTTCACATGTCCACCGTCCTGCGCCGCAAACGTGCGAATGGCGTCATCTACGGGCTTCTGGCGCTGATGATGGTCGGTCTGGGTGGCTATGGCGTGACCAACTTTTCCAAGTCGGTCAGCACCATCGGCACGGTCGGCGACCGGCCGGTCAGGGTTGACGATTATGCGCGCGGCCTTCGGCGGGTGATGAATGATTTCACCCAGCAGATGGGCCAGCCGATGACGCTGGAGCAGGCGCAGGGGATGGGACTTGACCGGCAGGTCCAGTCGCAGCTGGTTGCCGCCGCGACCCTGGATGGCGAGGCGGCGCGGCTGGGCCTGTCGGTCGGCGATGGTGCGGTCCGCGACCGGATCATGAAGGCCCCGGCCCTGCAGGGGCCGGACGGCAAGTTCGACCGCGACGCCTATAAAATGTTTCTGGAACAGCAACACCAAAGCGAAGCCGATTTCGAAGGCTCGCTGCGTGACGAGGCGTCGCGCACCCTGCTGCAGGGCGCGCTGACCGGCGGTGTCAAGGCGCCCGCGGCCCTGACCGACCGTCTGGCCGCCTGGCAGTCCGAAACCCGCGCCTTTACCTTTGCCGAACTGATCGCGTCCGACCTGCACGAGCCGGTGCCTGCGCCGACGGATACCGATCTGAAAGGCTGGTATGATGCCCATAATGACGCCTATATGCGCCCCGAAACGCGCAAGCTGACCACGGTCTGGCTGTCGCCCGACAGACTGGCCGAAACGGTCCAGGTGGACGAGGCCGAGCTGAAAAAGGCCTATGACCAGCGCCGGGCCGAGTTTGACATTCCCGAACGGCGGATCGTGGAACGTCTGGTCTATCCCACGGCGGACGAGGCGGCTGCCGCCAGGGCCCGTCTGGACAAGGGCGAAGTGACATTCGAGGCGCTGACGCAGGAACGCGGACTGGCCCTGAAAGATATCGATCTGGGCGAACAGACCCGCGACGATCTGGGCGCTGCGGGCGAGGCGGTCTTTGCCGCCGCCGAAGGCGCGGTCGCGGGGCCGGTCGACAGCGATCTTGGCCCGGCCCTCTTCCATGTCACATCGGTGCTGGCCGCGCAGGAAACCAGCTTTGACGAGGCGCGGGACGATTTGCGCACCGAAGTGGCCATGGACCGCGCCCGCCGCCAGATCGCCGATGAAACCAGCGCCATCGAGGATACTTTGGCCAGCGGCGCGACCCTGGAAGAGGTCGCCAAGGACCATGGGATGGAGCTTGGGACGATCGACTATTCCAGTGACAGCGACGAAGGGCTGGCGGGGTACGAGGCCTTCCGCAAGGCCGCTGCGGCAGCGACACCCGATGCCTTCCCCGAACTGGTCGGTCTGGATGACGGCGGCATCTTTGCCCTGCGTCTGGACAAGATCGACCCCGCCGCCCTGCGCCCGCTGGACGAAGTCAGCGAGCGTGTGGCCGAAGACTGGACCCGCGACCAGACCCATGCAGCGCTTTTGGTGCTGGCAGGCGAGGATATTGCCCAGATCCAGAATGGCGCGACCCTGCAGGGGCTGGGGCTGGTGACAACCCATCATGACGATCTGGCCCGCGGCGGTTTTATCGCCGATGTTCCTGCCGCCATGGCCGAACGGGTCTTTGCCATGACGGCGGGCACCGGCGAGGTTCTGGATGCCGAGGGCCGGGTGTTTCTGCTGACCCTCGACGCGATCACCCCGGCGGACCTTGCCGACCCCGAGGTCGCAGGGCGCCGCGATGCGCTGGCGCAAAGCCTGACCGTGTCGCAGGGCCGCGATCTTTTTGATGCCTATGCACGCGCGGTTCAGTCCCGCGTGGGCGTGACGCTGGACCAATCGATCATCGCGCAAGTCAACGCCCGCATGCAATAGGACCGACCCCCGTGCAGCTTTTCCCTTCGTTTGATCAGTTCCAGGCCGCCTGGGACCAGGGCCGGAACCAGCTGGTCTATGCCCGTCTGGCGGCCGATCTGGATACGCCCGTGTCGCTGATGCTGAAGCTTGCGGATGCGGGCAAGCACAGTTTCATGCTGGAAAGCGTCACGGGCGGCGAGGTCCGGGGCCGCTATTCCGTGGTCGGCATGAAACCCGACCTGATCTGGGAGTGTCATGGCAGCCAAAGCCGGCTGAACCGTCAGGCGCGCTTTGACGATGCGGCCTTCACCGCCCTGCCCGGATCGCCGCTGGAGACGCTGCGCGCGCTGATCGCCGAAAGCCGGATCGAGATGCCCGAGGGGCTGCCGGCCATCGCAGCGGGCCTCTTCGGCTATCTCGGCTATGACATGATCCGGCTGGTCGAGCATCTGCCGAACGTCAAGCCTGACCCGATCGGCACCCCGGATGCGGTGCTTTTGCGCCCCACGGTCGTAGCGGTGCTGGACGGGGTCAAGGGCGAGGTGACCATCTGTTCGCCCGCCTGGGCCGCGTCGGGCCAGTCGGCGCGGGCGGCCTATGCCCAGGCCGCCGAACGGGTGATGGACGCGGTCCGTGACCTGGAACGTGCCCCCGCCGTCGACAGCCGCGCCTTTGGCGATACGATCCCGCCGATGGTCTACCGGTCGAACTTTACGCCCGACGGCTATCGGGCGGCGGTCGAAAAGGCCAAGGACTATATCCGCGCCGGTGACATTTTTCAGGTGGTGCCGTCACAGCGCTGGACGGCGGATTTCGCCCTGCCACCCTTTGCGCTTTACCGCTCGCTTCGCCGCACCAACCCGTCGCCGTTCCTGACCTTCTTCAACTTCGGCACCTTTCACATCATCGGCGCCAGCCCTGAAATTCTGGTCCGGGTGCGCGACGGCGAGGTGACGATCCGCCCGATCGCCGGAACCCGCCCGCGCGGGGCGACCCCGGCCGAGGACAAGGCGCTTGAGGCCGACCTTCTGGCTGACCGCAAGGAGTTGGCCGAACATCTGATGCTGCTGGATCTGGGCCGCAATGACGTCGGCCGGGTGGCGCGGATCGGCACGGTCAGGCCGACCGAGAAGTTCATCATCGAACGCTACAGCCACGTCATGCATATCGTCTCGAACGTGGTGGGCCAGTTGTCGGACGATCAGGACGCGCTGTCGGCCCTGCTGGCGGGCCTGCCCGCAGGCACGGTATCGGGCGCGCCCAAGGTCCGGGCGATGGAGATCATCGACGAGCTGGAGCCGGAAAAGCGCGGCGTCTACGGCGGCGGCGTCGGCTATTTCGCCGCCAATGGCGAGATGGATATGTGCATCGC
>CAZKJZ010000062.1:0-13287 GCA_964553145.1 uncultured Frigidibacter sp.
ACCATCTGCATGGCCTTCGTGATCTTCCGCGTCGACTTGACGCTGGCGATCCGGTTCTTGAGGTCCTTTAGGCTGGGCATGTCCCGCTCCCTACCCCGACCTTATGCGAAGGTCTTGGCGAAAGCGTCCAGCGCCGCGCGGATCTTGTCTTCGGCATCGCCCTTGATCTTGGGATCGGCGGTGGTGATCCAGTCCAGAAGATCCTTGCAGTTGGTGCGCAGATGCTTGAGGAGGCCCGCCTCGTAACGACCAACATCCTTGACGCCGACATTGTCCAGATAGCCCTTGGTGCCGGCAAAGATGATGCAGACGATTTCCGCGTTGGTCAGCGGCGCATATTGCGGCTGCTTCATCAGCTCGGTCAGGCGCGCACCCCGGTTCAGAAGGCGCTGGGTCGCGGCGTCAAGGTCGGACCCGAACTGGGCAAAGGCCGCCATTTCGCGGTACTGCGCCAGTTCCAGTTTGACCGGACCTGCGACCGACTTCATCGCATTGGTCTGGGCCGACGAGCCGACGCGCGACACCGACAGACCGGTGTTCACGGCGGGACGGATGCCGCGATAGAAAAGTTCGGTTTCCAGGAAGATCTGGCCGTCGGTGATCGAGATCACGTTCGTGGGGATAAAGGCCGACACGTCGCCGCCCTGGGTTTCGATGACCGGCAGCGCGGTCAGCGAGCCCGAGCCATTGTCGGCATTCAGCTTCGAGGACCGTTCCAGAAGGCGCGAGTGCAGATAGAACACGTCGCCCGGATAGGCTTCGCGGCCCGGCGGACGGCGCAGCAGAAGCGACATCTGACGGTAAGCAACAGCCTGCTTCGAGAGGTCATCATAGATGATCAGCGCATGGCGGCCATTGTCGCGGAAATGTTCGGCGATCGAGGTTGCCGAATAGGGTGCCAGGAACTGCATCGGCGCGGGGTCCGAGGCGGTGGCCGCAACGACGGTCGTGTAGGCGATCGCCCCCGACTCTTCCAGCTTCTTCACCAGCTGCGCCACGGTCGAACGTTTCTGGCCGATGGCGACATAGATGCAGTAGAGTTTCTTGCTTTCGTCCGAACCGGCGGCTTCGTTATAGCTTTTCTGGTTCAGGATCGTATCAAGCGCGATGGCGGTCTTGCCGGTCTGGCGGTCGCCGATGATCAGTTCGCGCTGGCCGCGACCGATCGGGATCATGGCGTCGACCGACTTCAGGCCGGTGGCCATCGGTTCATGCACCGATTTGCGCGGGATGATGCCCGGGGCCTTGACGTCGGCAACCGAACGTTTCTTGGCCTTGATCGGGCCCTTGCCGTCGATCGGGTTGCCCAGCGCGTCCACGACGCGGCCCAGAAGCTCGTCGCCGACCGGCACGTCCACGATGGACTTGGTGCGCTTGACCGTGTCGCCTTCCTTGATGGCGCGGTCGTCACCGAAGATAACGATACCGACGTTGTCGACTTCCAGGTTCAGCGCCATGCCACGGACGCCGCCGGGGAATTCCACCATCTCGCCTGCCTGGACATTATCCAGCCCGTGAACGCGGGCGATACCGTCGCCGACCGAGAGCACCCGGCCCACTTCGGCGACTTCGGCATCCTGACCGAAGTTCTTGATCTGCTCCTTGAGGATTGCAGAGATCTCTGCGGCTTGGATTCCCATTATCGGACCTCTTTCATGGCATTCTGCAGGGAAGCGAGCTTCGAACGGATCGAGGTGTCGATCATCTTCGAACCCACTTTGACGACAAGCCCGCCGATGAGGCTTTCATCGACGGCGACATTCAGGTTGACGGTCTTGCCGACCGAGGCCTTGAGGCCGGCGGCCAGCGCCTTGGACTGGGCGGCGGTCAGCGCGGCGGCGGCGGTCACATCGGCCGTCACTTCGCCCTTTTCGTCGGCGATCATGGCGGTCAGCGCGGTCAGCAGCTGCGGCAGCACGAACAGGCGGCGCTTGGCAGCCAGAAGCGACAGCGTATTGGCCAGCGTATCCGACAGTTTCATTTTCTTGGCGATGGCGGCAATCGCGGCGCCCTGCTCGTCGCGGCTATAGACCGGCGAGGCAATCAGCGACCGGAAATCGGCACTGTCACCCAGCGCCTGACCCAGCGCGGCCACGTCTGCCTCTAGCGTCTTGACGCCGTTGGCCTCCTTGACGAGATCGAAAACGGCGAGTGCGTAGCGCCCTGCGATCCCGGAAGCTGTCGATGCTGTTTCGGACACGTCCACCCTTCCGTTGTCTGGTTCCTGAGCAATTGCCCAGTACGTCCCTGTCACGCGCCGGTTCGATCCGCGCGATGATTTTTTTTGCGTGTAGCAGAGGGCGCCAAACGCCGCAACCGCATTGGCATCAAGAATTTTCATGCCCGCCTTAACTATTTCAGCCACTTAGCTACAGCGCCGGCGGCGGGGGTAAAAAACTTTCACGACGTGGCGTCACGCGGGGCGCCAAAAGCATGGAATCACGGCAATGTGAGCGCTAACCTAGGCCGGTTCCGCCGATGGTTTGGGCAGCGCCTCCAGCGCTTTCAGCGGCTTTCTGACCACGGCTTTCAACCCGGGCCGTTGCGGGGCATGCACCTGTTTTGACACTTCCAGGATCAGGACGCCGCCCGACATCAGGCTGGCGACCCGCCGTCCGGTCTTTTCCCACATGGGCGCAGTCCTTAGCCAGAATTTCCGCTCGGACGGGGGCACGAACAAAGCGGTTTCATAGCGTTCGGCGGTGAAATCATGCTGGCGCAAAAGCCCGTCCAGCTGGCGCATCGAATAGGGCCGCCCATGGCCAAAAGGCGTGCGGTCGGTCCGCGCCCAAAGGCCGGTGCGGTTCGGCACGATGAAAAGCGCCCGCCCCCCGGGGCCCAGCACCCGCCAGCATTCTTCCAGAAGGGCCGAAGGCTGGTCAGATGTCTCAAGCCCGTGCATCACCACCAGCCGGTCGACCATGCCGGTTTCGACCGGCCATTGCACCTCTTCGCACAGGACCGAGACATTCGGTTCGCCCGCAGGCCAGGGCATGACCCCCTGCGGCCCCGGCATCAGCCCGATCACCCGCCGCGCCTGCTGCAGAAACGGGCGCATCAGCGGCACGGCAAACCCGTACCCCGCGACCGTCTGTGCCTTGGCATCCGGCCACAGCGCCACCACCCGGTCGCGGATCGCCTTTTGCGCGACGCGGCCCAGTTGGGTGCGATAGTAGAAATTCCTTAAGTCCAGCACATCAAGATGCATTGCGCCATGGTCCCGCCGGGCTATTGTCGCGCCAGAATAAGACTTTGTACGCGGAATGCCATGACCCTTGAACTTGCCATCGTGCCCTGCCTTCAGGACAATTACGCCTGGCTGATCCATGATCAGGCCACCGGGGCCACGGCGGTCGTCGATGTGCCCGAGGCGCCGCCGATCCTGCGGGCCCTGTCGGCGCGGGGCTGGCGGGCCAGCCATATATTGATCACCCACCACCACCCCGACCATATCGACGGCGTGCCCGCCCTGGCGGGCGCCACCGGCGCTCGGGTCATCGGCGCTGCGGCGGATGCCCACCGCCTGCCGCCCCTGGACGAAGAGGTCCATGACGGCGACCGGCTGCGCATCGGCATGGACGAGGGGCAGGTGATCGCGGTCCCGGGCCATACGGTCGGCCACATCGCCTTTCACTTCCCCGCATCGCGCCTGGCCTTTACCGCCGACAGCCTGATGTCCTGCGGCTGCGGGCGGCTGTTCGAGGGCACGCCCGCCCAGATGCAGGCCAGCCTTGCCCGTCTGGCCACCCTGCCCGCGGATACGCTGATCTGTTCGGGTCATGAATATACCGCGACGAACATCCGCTTTGCCCAAAGTCTTGATCCGGACAATCCCGCCCTGGCCGAACGCGCGGCCCGGATGGCGGCCCTGCGCGCGCGTGGCGAGCCGACGCTGCCCGTGCCCCTGTCCGACGAACTGGCCACCAACCCGTTCCTGCGCACCGGCGATGCAGCACTTCGCGCCGCCCTTGGCCTGAGCGGCGCCGATGACCTGCAGGTCTTCACCGCGCTTCGCGAACGGCGCAATCATTTCTGACGCTTGGCCGTTCTGCCCCCGGGCACCTGTTCCACCCCGTCCGCAAAGCCCGCAGGGCAGGCAAATTGGTGACGAACGGATCACATTTTGCGTCACCGTCCCGCCTGATGATCAAAATGCGCCACTTTCCCCTTGAAGGCGCCGGAATTCCACCGAACTTTAAACCTATCAGGTCAGTGTGGTGCACAAGACCCGCGCCACCGGAAGGAAAGGAGCACGTCAGGTGCCGTCATTCTCGAACACGCTCGAACAGGCGATCCATGCGGCGCTGGCCTTGGCCAATGCGCGCCGTCACGAACTGGCGACCCTTGAACATCTTCTTCTGGCGCTGACCGATGAACCGGATGCGGCCCGCGTCATGCAGGCCTGCGCCGTTGACCTGGGTGAATTGCGCAAGACCCTGCAGGAGTTCATCGATGACGACCTGTCGACGCTGGTGACCGATGTCGAAGGGTCCGAGGCAGTGCCCACCGCCGCCTTCCAGCGGGTGATCCAGCGCGCCGCAATCCATGTCCAGTCGTCGGGCCGCAACGAGGTGACAGGGGCCAATGTTCTGGTCGCGATCTTTGCCGAACGCGAATCGAACGCCGCCTACTTCCTGCAGGAACAGGACATGACCCGTTATGACGCGGTGAATTTCATCGCTCATGGCGTGGCCAAGGACCCGTCCTTTGGCGAAACTCGCCCGGTGACCGGTGCGACCGAGGATCACACCGAACAGGCCCAGCCCGAGGCGGGCGAGGCCAAGGAAAGCGCGCTGGCCAAATATTGCGTCGACCTGAACCAGAAATCGAAGAAGGGCGATGTCGATCCGCTGATCGGCCGCGACGCCGAGGTCGAGCGCTGCATCCAGGTCCTGTGCCGCCGCCGCAAGAACAACCCCTTGCTGGTCGGTGATCCCGGCGTCGGCAAGACCGCCATCGCCGAAGGGCTGGCGCTGAAGATCACCCGCGGCGAGACGCCCGAGATTCTGGCCAAATCGACCATCTTCTCGCTGGACATGGGCGCGCTGCTGGCCGGCACCCGCTATCGCGGCGATTTCGAAGAACGGCTGAAAGCCGTGGTGAAAGAGCTGGAGGATCACCCGGATGCGATCCTTTTCATCGACGAAATCCATACCGTCATCGGCGCTGGCGCCACCTCGGGCGGGGCGATGGATGCGTCGAACCTGCTGAAACCGGCGCTGCAGGGCGGCAAGCTGCGCTGCATGGGATCAACCACCTACAAGGAATTCCGCCAGCATTTCGAAAAGGACCGCGCTTTGTCGCGCCGGTTCCAGAAGATCGACGTGAACGAACCGACGGTCGATGACAGCGTCAAGATCCTGATGGGGCTGAAACCCTATTTCGAAAAGCACCATGATCTGCATTACACCAAGGATGCGATCAAATCGGCGGTCGAACTTTCGGCCCGCTATATCCATGACCGCAAGTTGCCGGACAAGGCGATCGACGTGATCGACGAGGCGGGCGCAGCCCAGCATCTCGTCTCCGAATCAAAACGCCGCAAGACCATCGGCCCGAAAGAGATCGAGGCGGTGGTGGCCAAGATCGCCCGCATCCCGCCGCGCAATGTCTCGAAAGACGATGCCGAAGTGCTGCGCGATCTGGAAAAGACGCTGAAGCGCGTGGTCTTTGGCCAGGACAAGGCGATCGAGGCCCTGTCCTCGGCGATCAAGCTGGCCCGTGCGGGCCTGCGCGAGCCGGAAAAGCCGATCGGCAATTACCTCTTTGCCGGGCCGACCGGCGTCGGCAAGACCGAGGTTGCCAAACAGCTGGCCGACTGCCTTGGGGTCGAGTTGTTGCGCTTTGACATGTCGGAATATATGGAAAAGCACGCGGTTTCGCGCCTGATCGGCGCGCCGCCCGGCTATGTCGGCTTTGATCAGGGCGGCATGCTGACCGACGGCGTCGACCAGCATCCCCATTGCGTGTTGCTGCTGGACGAGATCGAAAAGGCGCATCCGGATGTCTATAACATCCTTTTGCAGGTCATGGATCACGGCAAGCTGACCGATCATAACGGGCGGCAGGTCGACTTCCGCAATGTGATCCTGATCATGACTTCGAACGCGGGCGCAAGCGAACAGGCCAAGGCCGCCATCGGCTTTGGCCGCGACCGGCGCGAGGGCGAGGATACGGCGGCGATCGAACGGACCTTCACGCCGGAATTCCGCAACCGTCTGGATGCGGTGATTTCCTTTGCCCCCCTGCCGCGCGAGGTGATCCTGCAGGTGGTCGACAAGTTCGTTCTGCAGCTTGAAGCCCAGCTGATGGACCGCCATGTCCATATCGAACTGACGCCCGAGGCGGCGAACTGGCTGGCCGAAAAGGGCTATGACGACCGGATGGGCGCGCGCCCCCTGGGCCGGGTGATCCAGGAACATATCAAAAAGCCGCTGGCGGAGGAACTTCTCTTCGGCAAGTTGACCAAGGGCGGGCTTGTCCGCGTGATGGTCCGCGAGGGCGCAATTGCGCTTGATGTCTCTGAACCCGACAAGCCGCGGATCACCGGATCGAAACCACCGCTGCTGACCGCCGACTAAGCTGGTGGGGGGGCCGCCACGGCCCCCCCTACCCCAGCGCCAACCCCAGGGCCAGCGACCAGAGCGTCGCGCCGACCAGCCCGTCCAGCACCCGCCAGGCGCCGGGCCGGGCGAACAGCGGCGCCAGAAGCCGCGCGCCATAGCCAAGCAGAAAGAAAAACAGGAAAGAGGCCAGCGCCGCCCCAAGGCCAAAGCCGAAGGCCTGCCCCGGATACTGCGCCGAGACCGAGCCGAGCAGAACGACCGTATCCAGCCAGACATGCGGATTGGCCCAGGTAACCGCCGCGATCATCGCCAGCGTCTGGCGCAACGGCACCCCGCCCCCTGCCGCCGCCTGCAGCGCCTCGCCCGGACCAAAGGCCGCGCGAAAGGCGCGAAGCCCATACCAGGCCAGAAAGGCGACACCACCCCAGGTCAAGACCGGCTGCAGCCAGGGCGCCCGCGCCGAGGCCAGCGCGAACCCCGACACACCGACAGCGATAAGAACCGCATCCGAGACCGCACAGAAAAGGCAGGTCCAGAACACATGCTCGCGCCGGATGCCCTGACGCAGCACCATGGCATTCTGGGCGCCGATCGCCAGGATCAGGCCAAGACTCAGCCGGAACCCGGCAAAAGCAGCTGTCAGCATGGAACCTCCCTCAGTCCGGCCTTGACTAGACAGAGCAAAGCGGAAAAACAATTCAGGAATAATGACGCAAGTTAAGCATAGCTAATGTTTGATCCCGCCCAACTGGCCGCCCTTGGCGAAGTGATTGCCTGCGGCTCGTTCGACGGCGCCGCCCGGGCGCTGAACCTCACCCCTTCGGCCATTTCCCAGCGCATCCGCGCGCTCGAGGAACAGGCAGGTACGGCACTCTGGTCCGCAGCCAACCGGCCCGGGCGACCGAGGCCGGCGCGCGCCTGGCCCGCCATGCCGCCGATATAGCCCTTCTGGACCAGTCCCTGGCCCGCGACCTGGGCCTGACCTCTGGCGCCCGCCCGCGCCTGCGCATTGCGGTCAATGCCGACAGTCTGGCCACCTGGTTCCTGCCCGCCCTCGCTGCGCTGCCCGACGCGCTTTTCGACCTTGAAATTGATGACCAGGACCATTCCGCCGACTGGCTGCGCCGGGGCGAGGTACAGGCCGCCGTCACCTCGGGCAGTGCCGATGTCCCCGGCACCGACCGGATCGCACTGGGGCGGCTGCGCTATATCGCCACCGCCTCGCCCGCCTTCATCCGGCGCTGGTTCGCCCATGGCGTCGATGCCGACAGCCTGTCCGCCGCCCCGGCGATGGAGTTCAACCGCAAGGACCGGCTGCAACGCGACTGGGCGGCGGCGGTCGCGGGCCGCCCCCTGCCCCTCGCCTGCCACCGGATCGCTTCCTCCACCGCATTCATAGAGGCGGCGGAACAGGGGCTGGGCTGGGGGATGAACCCCGAACCTTTGCTGGGTGAAGCGTTGGCGGCAGGACGGCTTGTCGCCCTCTGCCCCGACCGACCGCTGGATGTGGCGCTTTACTGGCAGGTGGCGCGCCTTCCGGGCGACGTGCTTGCCCCCCTGACCCGCGCCGTGCGCAAGGCCGCACAGGCCGCGCTGATCAGACCCGAAGCCTGACCATTTTCTGTCCGAAAATATCCTCGGGAGAGCGCGAGAGGGCAGACAGCCCTCTCGCTCCCCCTTCAGGAAGGCTCAAAGCTGGGCCGCAACCTCGTCCGGCACGTCGAAATTATGGGTGACGGTCTGCACATCGTCATCCTCTTCCAGCATGTCGACCAGCCGCATCAGCTTTTGCGCCGTCTCCAGATCAACCTCGGTCCGCGACTGGGGTTTCCAGATCAGCTTGGCTTCCTCGGATTCGCCCAGGGCCTTTTCCAGCCCCTCGGCCACTTCGCCCAGACTGTCGGCGTCGCAATAGATCCAATGGCCGTCCTCGTCGCTTTCAACGTCATTGGCGCCCGCCTCCAGCGCCGCCATCATCACCGTGTCGGCATCCCCGGCCCCGGGCTTGAAGGCGACCTCGCCCACCCGGTCAAAGGAATGGCTGACCGATCCGGTCTGGCCCAGATTGCCGCCGCATTTGGCGAAATAGGACCGGACATTCGAGGCGGTGCGATTGAGATTGTCAGTCATCGCCTCGACGATGATCGCGATGCCGTTGACGCCGTAACCTTCATAACGGATTTCCGTATAGTCGGCTCCGTCGCCCGCCTGCGATTTCTTGATCGCGCGTTCGATCACATCCTTGGGCATCGACTGGGCCTTGGCGGCCTTGACCGCCAGCCGCAGGCGCGCGTTCTTGTCGGGATCGGGGTCGCCCATCTTGGCCGAGACGGTGATCTCTTTGGCCAGTTTCGAAAACATCTTCGAGCGCGCAGCATCCTGCTTGCCCTTGCGATGCTGGATATTGGCCCATTTGGAATGGCCTGCCATGTCGGTCTCCGCCGGCTGTCCTGTGAAGTCGGGTCTCTATAAAGCAGCCTGTGGGCGGCCCGCAAGGGCGGGACGGATCAGTCGAGATTCCCGACGATATAGGGCGTCGTGAAGGTCGTCATGCGCCCGGCATCGTCGGTCACGACGACATCGGCATAGGGGGACACGGCGTCACCAAAGGCGGGTTCCAGATAATTCCGCTTGTGGATGGTCACGGCCCAGCCGACCGGCCAGGGGCAATCATCGAACCGGCCTGTCGCACTGCCCTTGTCAGGCACCGTCGCGCGGCAGGTCACACCGTTGGGAAAATCAACGGCCAGAACCGTGCCACCGATCCGCGCCCTATCGGCTTTCGGCGCGCCACCGGGCGGCAGGGCACAGGCGGCAAGGGCAAGGCACAGGACCAGGCGCGGGGCAAGGCACTGGGCGGCAGGTACACGCTTTTTCATCCGATTACCCCTGAAGCGGCCAGAAATAGGCGATGGCCAGAACGGCACTTACGCCGGTGACCACATCCAGCGGCAAGCCCAGCCGCATGAAGTCCGAGAATTTGTAGCCGCCCGGCCCATAGACCATCATATGGGTCTGATAGCCGATCGGCGTGGCAAAGGCGACCGAGGCCGAGAACATCACGGCGATGGCAAAGGGCCGCGGGTCCAGCCCCAAGGATGTCGCAAGCTGCATGGCGATCGGGGTGAAGATCACCGCCACCGCATTGTTGGACAAAAACTCGGTCAGGACCAGCCCCAGGAAATAGACGGCCCCCAGGGCAGCAATCGGCGGCAGCCCCTGCAGATGCGGCGCGACCGCATCGACGATCAGCGCGACGGCGCCGGAATGGTCCAGCCCCTCGCCCACCGCCAGCATCCCGAAGATCATGCCCATCAGCCGCCCGTCAATGGAACTGAACGCCTCTTCGGGGTCGATGCAGCGGGTGATCAGGATCGCGGTCACCGCCAGCATTGCCAGAACCAGGATCGGCGCCACATTCATCGCCGACAGGACGACGACGGCCAGCAGGCCTGCGACGGCGATCGGCATATGGCTGCGGCGGAACCGCTGCTCGGTCGGTTTCGAGACGTCCACCATCTCCATATCCGCCGCCAGGCGCGAAATGTCGGCAGGGGCGCCTTCCAACAACAGCGTATCGCCGACCTGCACCACCAGATCGTCCAGCTGCCGCCCGATATTCTGGTTCCGGCGGTGCACCGCCAGCGGATAGACGCCATAGCGGCGACGCAGGCGCATCGCGCCAAGCGAGCGGCCGACCATATGACAGCCGGGGGTGATCAGCACCTCGACCGTTTCGGTCTCGACCGACGACAGTTTATCGACCATGCGCAGCTGCTTGTTCGACTGCAGATCCAGAAGTTCCGACATGGGCGTGCGCAGCACGACGCGGTCGCCCGGCTCCAGCCGGACGGCGGCCATGTCGCGGCGCAGCGACGCATCGCCGCGCAGGACGTCCACCACCCGCGCGCCGTTGCGGCGGAAAATGTCGATCGCGTCGACCGCCTTGCCCAAAAGCGGGCTGTCGTCGGGGATCGCCACTTCGGTAAAGAACTTGCGCTTGGACCGGTCGCCCAGAAGCGCCGACATGGAATCGCGGTCGGGCACCAGACGCCGGGCGAAGAGCGCCATGAACAGGCCCCCCGCCAGCGTCACGGCGATGCCGACGGGCGCGATTTCAAAGATCGAGAACGGTTTCATCCCCGATTTCTGCACCACACCATCGACCAGAATGTTGGTCGAGGTGCCGATCAGCGTGATCATACCGCCCAGAATGGTGAAATGCGACAAAGGCATCAGGAACCGCGACGGCGGTGCCTTCAGCTTTTTGGCGACCTGGATGAAGACCGGGATCATCACCGCCACGACCGGCGTGTTGTTCATGAAGGCCGATCCGCAGACCACGACCAGATAGAGCAGGATGATCGTGCGCATCGGGTGATCTTCGGCATGGCTTTCGGCCAGGTTCGTGACCGCCTGCAGGGCGCCGGTGCGCAAGAGCGCGCCCATGATCATGAACATGAAGGCAATGGTCCAGGGGGCCGAATTGGCCAGCACCTCGGTCGCGTCCTTGATCGGCAATATCCCCAGCAGCAGCATCAGCGCAGCGCCGCCCATGGCGACGACTTCAGGGGCTAGCCTTTCGCTGAGAAACAGGGCGAACATCCCCACCACGATCGCCAGCGAGAGATAGGTCTGCGCCGCCTGCGAAAGATCAAGTCCCAGCATCATCACTCTCGGGTTGCCTCGTCTGGCCGAGGGATAGGCGGTTCGGCAGGGGCAGGCAAGGAGGTTCGGCGTGGGGGGCGCCCTCGCGGCGGCAAAACGCCCGAAAATCAAGCGATTGTCGCCTTGGACCACCGGGGCAAGGCAAAAGACGCCCGTTCCGCCCGAACCGCCTTGGGCCGGAGATAGGCCCAAGGCCGGTCACGGCACCGGCCAGCCGTTCCATGGCCCTGACGGGCCGCATGCCCTTGTTCCGCCCGGGCGGCGGGTCCGGGACCCGCGTCGCCTGCGTCAATCCGCCGCAGCCCGCCGCAGGCGCGGCGACACCAGAAAGAGGCCCAGCAGGATCACCGCCAGCGCCAGCCAGATACCGGGTGGGAACCGCTCTCCCAGAAGCGCCATGGCCCAGAAAACCCCGGCGGCCGTCACGACATAACCGGTCTGGGCGGCAAAGACCGCACCGGCCCGCGACGCCAGTGCCACATAGCCTGAGTAAAGCAGCGCATGGGCCGAGGATGACAGGATCAGCGCCGCCGCCGGGCGGTCCGGTGGCAGGGGCAGCCAATAGGCCTGCCCCAGGGGGGCCATCGCAACCCCGCAAATCAGTGCCGCAATCACCGACACCAGGAACAGGGTCTGCAGCGGGTCAAGCCCGCCCGTGCCCCAGCGCGCAACCAGATTGCCCTCGACCGCGTAAAACAGGGGACCGATCAGCGCCACGGGCAGCCAGGCGGCCATCCCAGGATCGGGCAGTGCCGCCCCCGGCGCGGCGATCAGGCCGATGCCCGCAAAGCCCGACAAAAGGCCGAAAAGCCGCCGCAGGCTGAACCGGTCGCTGCCAAGCGCCAGCGCGATCGGAAAGGCCAGCAAGGGCACCATGGCGATCAGGATCGACATGACCCCCGCCGGCAGATGCCGCACCGACAGATAGAAGGTCGAGTTCGGGATGACGGTGCCGACCAGCGCGATCACCGTGGCAAAGGCCAGACCACGTCGGGTCAGCGGCACGGGCCGCCGCAGCGCCAACAGGATCATGCCCAGCAACAGAACCCCGACCACCGACTGCCAAAAGACCAGCGCCAGAAATCCGTGCCCGGACGAGGCGGCGATCTTGCCCAGTGGCTGGGTCGCGCCCCAGCCGGTGCCCAGAACCAGAAGCGCCGCAACCGGCCACAGCCGCCGGATCACGGTGCGGCCTGTTCCAGCCGCCCGCCGATGCGGATCATCCGCACCCGCGTGGCCCGGCCGGTACGGTCATCGGTCTCGACATAGACGCCAGAGAGGGTCGCCTCGCCCTCGGCCGGGGCAAAGCGGTCCTTGGCCATGCCGGTGACGAACCGGCGCATCGGCTCCAGCTTCTCCATGCCGATGACGCTGTCATAATCGCCGCACATGCCCGCGTCCGACAGATAGGCGGTGCCGCCCGTCAGGATCTGCGCATCCGCCGTCGGCACATGGGTATGGCTGCCGACTACCAGGCTGGCGCGCCCGTCGCACCAATGGCCCATGCCCATCTTTTCGCTGGTCGCCTCGGCATGGATATCGACGATGATCGCCTGGGCAAGGCCGCCCAGCGGATGGCTGCGCAGGACAGCGTCGATGGCCGAGAACGGATCGTCAAAGGGCCGCTTCATGAAGACCTGACCCAGAACCTGCGCCACCAGAACCTTGCGCCCGCCCGGCGCATCGAACAGCCGCGCGCCGCGCCCCGGGCTGACCTTTGCAAAGTTCAGCGGGCGGATCAGGCGGCTTTCGGTTTCAATGAAGCTGGCCATGTCCTTTTGGTCAAAGGCATGGTCGCCCAGCGTCACGCAATCGGCCCCGGCCTGGAACAGCAGTTTCGCATGATCGCCCGAAAGGCCCATGCCGCCGGTCGCATTCTCGCCATTGACCACGACGAAATCCAGCCGCCAGTCGGCGCGCAACCCCGCCAGCCGCGCCGCCACCGCCGCGCGGCCCGCCCGGCCCATCACATCGCCCAGATAGAGAAGTCGCATGCCCCCTGCCTAGCGATGGCCCGCGGGGGGCGCAAGCCGGGGTCTTTGCCACAATTTTG
>CAZKJZ010000063.1:0-6561 GCA_964553145.1 uncultured Frigidibacter sp.
GATTCCGGCACAGATCGGCGATGTGGCCGATATCCTGACCCTGCCCCAGGACTTTCCCCGCTGGTGGGGCCAGGTCTATCTGGCGATCCGCCAGACGGACCCCGGTGATGCTGACGGGATCGGGCGCCGGATCGAGGTTCATTCCAGGGGCTGGCTGCCCTATCATCTGCATTGGCAGGGGACATTGGTGGAAAGCGACCTGCCGCACCGTTGGGTGATCGACGCGACGGGCGATCTGACCGGGCGCGGCGAATGGCGGCTGGTGCAGCGGGGGCCGGTGGCCGAAGTGACCTTTGACTGGCGCATCCGCGCCGACCGGCCGCTTTTTCGCCTGCTGGCGCCGCTCTTCGCGCCGGTTCTGGCCTGGAACCATCGCTGGGCCATGGCGCAGGGGGAAGAGGGGCTACGGAGCGAGCTGGCGCGGCGCTCTCAGGCGAAATAGTCCCGCAGGATGCGTGTATAGACCGATTTCAGCCGCCCGATCTGCGCCACTTCGACCCGTTCGTCGACCTGATGCATGGTCTGGCCGACCAGCCCGAATTCGACAACCGGGCAATGATCCTTGACGAACCGTGCATCCGACGTGCCGCCGGATGTAGAGAGCGCGGGCTGAACCCCGGTTTCCGCAGCGACCGCGCCTGCCACCAGCCGCACGAAATCGCTGGGCGGGGTCAGGAAGCTTTCGCCCGAAATATGGGCGACCACCGTCAGCCCCACGCCCGTATCGGCCGCGACCCGAGCCGCCTCGGCCTGCAGCCAGTCGGTCAGCGAGGTGCCGGAGTGGGCGTCGTTGAAGCGGATGTTCACATGAGCGCTGGCACGGGCCGGGATGACATTGCCCGCCGGATTGCCGCAGTCGATCGTGGTGATCGCCAGGGTCGAGGCATCGAAATGGTCGGTTCCCCGGTCCAGTTCATGGCTGGCCAGACCGTCCAGCAGCCGGACCAGCGCATGCAGCGGGTTCCTGGCCCGATGCGGATAGGCGGAATGGCCCTGCACGCCCACCGCCTCGATCCGTGCCGACAGCGACCCGCGGCGGCCGATCTTCATCATCTCGCCAAAGCTATTCGGGCTGGTCGGTTCGCCGACCAGACAGACCGACATCGCCTCGCCCTTGGTCTTCATCCAGTCCAGAAGGGCGACTGTGCCGTCGGCGGCATGGCCTTCCTCATCGCCGGTGATGGTCAGGATGATGGCGCCGTCGGGCGGCGTTGCGCGGACAAAGTCGATGGCGGCGGCGGCAAAGGCGGCAACGCCCGATTTCATGTCGGTCGCCCCCCGGCCCCACAGGAAACCGTCAGCGATCTCGGCCCCGAACGGATCATGCGTCCAGGCAGCCACATCGCCCACCGGCACGACATCGGTATGGCCGTTGAAGCCAAAGGTCCGGTTGGCCCCCTGCCGCCCCCAGCGGGCAAAAAGGTTGGGCGTGCCGTTCCGGTCGACGCGGGTGCAGGCGAACCCGGCGCCGGCAAGAAGCCCCTCCAGCAGTTGCAGCGCGCCGCCCTCGTCAGGCGTGACCGAGGGGCAGCGGACCAGAGACTGGGTCAGGGCGATGGGGTCAACGGGCGTGTGGGTCATGGGTGGGTCCGTATCTGCAAGGGCCAAAGGCCGCGGTCGGCGCCCCGCTCAATGCAGGACCGTATCCTTGTCGCGGTCGCCAAAGAAGGGCGTGGCCTGCGCGACGATCACCGCATTCTCGGCCAGCGCCCGGTCCATCAGCGCCCGTTCGTCGGCGTCGATCTCGTGGCCCTCAGCCGCGCGTTCCTCGGGCGTGCCATAGCCGGTCACGTCCAGGGGCGCCATGTCGGCCTGTTTCAGGACCGCGACGCATTCGCGCACCGCCTCTTCCTCGTCCACGCCGGTCGAATAGCACAAAAGGGCCGCCCCCGTCGCGCCCTTGGGCAGGCCGTCGCCCGCCTTGCGGCCGACCTCGACCAAAAGGGTAAAGACCTGCTGGGGGCGTTTGGGCGTGTCGGTCATCCTGCCCTAGTCCCGCAAAAGATCGTTGATGCTGGTCTTGGCGCGGGTCTGGGCATCGACCTTTTTCACGATCACTGCGCAATAAAGGTTGATGCCCGACTTAGATGGCATAGAGCCCGCGACCACCACCGACCCGGCGGGCACTTCGCCATACATGACGGCGCCGGTTTCCCGGTCGACGATCTTGGTCGACTTGCCGATGAAGACCCCCATGCCCAGCACCGCGCCTTCGCGGATGATGCAGCCCTCGACCACTTCCGACCGGGCGCCGATAAAGCAATTGTCCTCGATGATGGTCGGGCCGGCCTGCATCGGTTCCAAGACGCCGCCGATTCCGACGCCGCCCGACAGGTGCACATTCTTGCCGATCTGCGCGCAGGACCCGACCGTGGCCCAGCCATCGACCATCGACCCTTCGTCGACAAAGGCGCCGATATTGACGAAGGACGGCATCAGAACCACGCCCTTGGCAATATAGGCCGACCGCCGCACGATCGACCCCGGCACGGCGCGGAACCCCGCGGCGCGCCACTGGTTTTCGCCCCAGCCTTCGAATTTCGACGGAACCTTGTCCCACCAGGTTGCGGCGCCATTGCCGCCGGGGATCACCGCCATGTCGTTCAGGCGGAACGACAAAAGCACGGCCTTCTTGGCCCATTGGTTCACATGCCACTGACCGCCTTCGCGCCGTTCGGCAACGCGCAGCGCGCCCTTGTCCAGCGCCTCCAGCGTGGCGTCGACCGCATCGCGGACCTCGCCCCTGGTGGTCAGGCCGATCGTGTCACGCGCCTCCCAGGCGGTTTCGATGGCGGTCTCTAGGGCGGCGTAGGTCATGGCGGCTCCGTGCTGGCTGACGTTGCGCCAAGGCGGGCGCATCCCGGCCTATAGGCGGGAACGGGGCCGAATTCAATGCGGAGGCCCGGGGACCTGCGCCCTATGGCCTGGTGAACCGCGCGACCAGTTCGACATGCGCCGACCAGCGGAACTGATCGACGACCTCGACCCAGTCCAACAGGTAGCCGCCAGCGGTCAGAAGCCGCGCATCGCGGGCAAAGGTGACCGGGTTGCACGAGACATAGGCCACGACCGGCACGGCGCTGGCGGCCAGTTCCCTGACCTGCGCCTCGGCCCCGGCGCGCGGCGGGTCGAGAACGACGGCGTCATAGGCGCGCAGCTCGTCCGGCAACAGCGGGCGGCGGAAAAGGTCGCGCGTCTCGACCGTGACCGGGTGCAGGCCGGGGGTCTGGCGGGCTGCGGCGGACAAGGCGGCCAGCATCGCCCCTTCGGATTCGGCGGCATGGATGCGCGCGCCTTCGGCCAGGGGCAGGGCAAAGGTGCCCGAACCGGCAAAGAGGTCCGCTATGCGCGCGGCCTGACCGACAGCACGGCGGGTGGCGGCGACCAGCGCCGCCTCGCCTGCGCCCGTTGCCTGCAGAAAGGCGCCGGGCGGCGGCGCGACCCGCGCGCGGCCAAAATGCTGCCAGGCCGGGCGGCGGGCGGCGACAGGCTCGCCCTCCCATGTCAGGCGGGCCAGATCCTGCTGGTCGGCCCAGGCGGCAAGGGTCGCGAACAGGTCGGGGTCCATCGGCTTGCCGCCCCGCGCGGCAAGGTCGATGCCGCCCTCGGTCCTGGTCAGGGCCAGCGCCAATTCGCCCTTGCGGCTGGCGCCCAGTTCCGTCAGCTGCCGCAGCGCGGGCAAGAGGGCGACAAAGGCCGGATCGATGACCAGACAATCACTCAGATCGACCAGAGTGTCAGATGCCCGCCCATGAAAGCCGACGATCGCCGACTTTTTCGTCCGCCGCCCGGCCAGAACCGCCCGCCGCCGCGACCGTTCGGGCGAGGTATGAAGCGCCGTGATCGGTGCCTCCAGCCCCTGCCCCTGCAGTGCCGACCGGACGACTCCCGCCTTCCAGCCGGCGACAAAATCATCGGTCGCATGCATCAGCGCGCAGCCACCGCAGGCCGCATAATGCTGGCATGGCGGTCGGCGCCGGTCGGTCGATGCCGTAACGATGGCGGGCCGGTCCATGCGGCCCTGCGCCACCTCGCCCTCGACCACCTCGCCCGGCAGTGCGCGGGGGACAAAGGTGCCGTCCTGACCGATTCCGTCGCCCAGATGGCCCAGCCGTTCGATGGTGACCCTCACTCTGCCGCCTCTTCCGTGCCGATGAAGCCGCCCGACTGGCGGTTCCAGTAGCGGGCATAAAGCCCGTTTCGGGCCAGAAGGCCAGCATGGGTGCCGTCCTCGACCAGACGGCCCTGATCCATCACCACGATCCGGTCCATCTGGGCGATGGTCGACAGGCGGTGGGCGATGGCCAGCACCGTCTTGCCCTGCATGATCCGCTGCAGGGCATCCTGCACCTGTGCCTCGACCTCGCTGTCCAGGGCGCTTGTCGCCTCGTCCAGAACCAGAATCGGTGCATCCTTCAAAAAGGCCCGGGCCAGCGCGATCCGCTGCCGCTGCCCGCCCGACAGTTTCACCCCGCGTTCGCCCAGATGCGCCTCGTACCCGGTGCGCCCGCCGGAATCGCGCAAGGACAGGATGAACTCGTGCGCCTCGGCGGCGCGGGCGGCGGCGATCATCTGCTCTTCGGTCGCGTCGGGGCGGCCATACAGGATATTCTCGCGGGCCGACCGGTTGAACATGGCGGTTTCCTGCGTGACCATGCCGATCTGGCGACGCAGGCTTTCCTGGGTGACCGACCGCACATCGGCGCCGTCGATCAGGATACGGCCCTTTTCCGTGTCATAAAGCCTGAGCAGCAGCGACACGAGCGTCGATTTCCCCGCGCCGGATGCGCCGACCAGCCCGATCCGCTCGCCCGCGCGAATGGTCAGGTTTATGTCATCCACCCCGGCCCGCCCCTCGGCGGTACTGCGGCCATAGGCAAAGCTGACACTTTCCATCCGCACCTCGCCCCTGACACGGGGCAGGTCCACGGCGCCCGGCGCATCGGTCAGCGTATAGGCCGGCGACAGGGTGCGGATGCCGTCCTCGACCTCGCCCAGATTGCCGAAGATCGACATCAGGCTGAAGCTGACCCAGCCGGTCATCTGCGCCAGGCGGAACGATATGGCGCCCGAGGCCGCAATATCCCCGGCACTGGCCAGCGCGCGCGACCACAGCCAGGCGGTGCCGCCGACCAGCAAGACCGGCAGGACGCCACCCAAAGCCATCAGCGTGACGCGGAAGAAAGAGGATATCTTGCCATAGGAAATCGCACGTTCGCGGAAGGTCTCCATCGCCTCCAGCGCCACGCGGTCTTCGTGGCTGGCATGGGCAAAGAGCTTCACGGTTTTCATATTGGTGACCGTATCGACGATCTGCCCTGTCACCATTGCCCGCGCCCCGGCCCGCGCAGCACTTGCCCCCCTGACCCGCCGCAGGAAGCTGCGGATCAGGATGGCATAGGCCAGCACCCAGATCAGCAAAAGCCCCGTCACCCGCCCGTCGATCGTCAGAAGCAACAGCGCCGACCCCAGGACCGAGGCGGCGGCAAAGGCCAGCGTCTCGATCGAGCCTGACACGACATCGGTCGCGGCGCGGGCGGTCTGCATCTGCTTTTGCGCGATACGCCCCGCGAAATCATTGTCGAAAAAGGTGACAGCCTGCCCCATGGTCCAGCGGTGCAGCCGTGACAGGATCAGCGGGAACAGACCCGGTTCGATGACGATGCTTTGCGAGGCGTTGGAAATGCCGAAGACCAGCGGGCGACCCAAAAGGTAAAAGGCGGCGAAGGTCACGAACAGCAGCCAATGATCGGTGAACATCCGCGCCGGTTCGGTACTGTTGGCCGCGTCAATGACCCGACCCAGGATCGTGGCCGATATCGCCTCGAGCGAGCCTGCGGTCGCGGACCAGAAGGCCGCCCACAGAACCCCGCCCCATGCGCCTTTGATCGCCCAGCGCAGGAAGGGCCAGGTACGGTCGGGCGGCGGCCCGTCGGCGGGGCGAAAGGGGGCGATGGTCGGGATCAGGCGCATCAGACATCCGCCCCCAGAAAGCCGCCCGACTGCCGGTCCCAGAAGCGCGCATAAAGCCCGCCCTGTGCCAGAAGGGCGGCATGCGTCCCGTCCTCGGCCACGCGGCCATCGTCCAGAACCACGATCCGGTCCATGCGCTGGATCGTCGACAGCCGGTGGGCGATGGCGATCACCGTCTTGCCCTCCATCACCCCATAAAGCGTTTCCTGAATGACCGCCTCCACCTCGCTGTCCAGCGCACTTGTCGCCTCGTCCAGCACAAGAATGGGCGCGTCCTTCAGGATCACCCGGGCCAGGGCCACCCGCTGCCGCTGGCCGCCAGACAGTTTCACCCCCCGTTCGCCCACCTGCGCATCATAGCCCGACCGGCCGTCGCGGTCGCGCAGACCTTGGATGAACTCATGCGCCTCGGCCCGTTTCGCGGCCTCGATCATCTGATCCTCGGTCGCCTCGGGGCGGCCATAGAGGATATTGTCGCGCACCGACCGGTGCAGCAGCGAACTGTCCTGCTGAACCATGCCGATCCGGCGGCGCAAACTGTCCTGCGTGACCCGCGTCACGTCTTGCCCGTCGATCAGGATCTGCCCG
>CAZKJZ010000063.1:6661-13267 GCA_964553145.1 uncultured Frigidibacter sp.
GCATGCCTTCGGCGACCACGCCCAGCGCCTCGGTCAGGTTGGTCGCGGCCCACATGATCCAATAGGTCATGTTGTTCAGCCGCAGGGCCAGCGTCGTCGCCGCCGCGACCACGCCCACCGTCGCCTGCCCGATGTACCACAGCCACAGGGCCAGCGCCGAAAGCGAGACGATCAGCGCCCCGTTCAGCGCGGTCAGCATCATGTCCATGCTGCTGACGATGCGCATTTCGCGCGTGACCTTGTCGCGCAACTCGCTGATCGCTTCGTGCGCATAGGTCAGTTCGCTGTCGTGGTGGGCGAACATCTTGACCGAATGGATATTGGTATAGCTGTCGACCACCCGCCCCGTCAGCGCCGACCGGGCCGCGGATGTGGCCGTCGCCGCAGGCCCGGCCAGCCGCACCGTGCGCCGCAGAAGCGCGCCGTAAAGAACGACCCAGGCCAAAAGCGGCAATACAAGCCGCGGATCGGCGTTCAACAGCAGGATGGCCGAGCCGACCACCGTGGTCATGGCAAAGGCGGCGGCGTCAAAGATCTGGAAGATCGCATCCGCGACCGAGGCCGGGGTCTGCATCACCCGGCTGGCGATTCGGCCGGCAAAGTCATTTTCGAACCAGCCGACCGGCTGGCGCATGACATGCCGGTGCGCCCGCCAGCGGACCAGCGCGCCCAGATTCGGCAGGATGGTATTGTGCAGAAACATCACATCCACACCGGAAATCAGCGTGCGGACCACCAGCACCACAAAGGCGGCCAGCAGGAATTCCCGCCCATGATCGCGCATCACCGCCTGCGGATCGGCGCCGGTGATCAGGTCGATGATCCGGCCCATGTACCAGACCAGCGCCACCTCGGAACTGGCCACGATGATCTTGAATGCCACCGTGGCGGCAAAGACCTTGCGGAACGGTCGGGTATAGTCGCTCAGAAAGGCCAGCAGCCGCGTGGGCGGTGCGTCCTGTTCCTGATAGGGCGCGAACGGATCGACAAGGTTCTCGAAGAACCTGAACATGACGGGCCTTTCGGGTGGCGGGCGGTCCGCGCGCGTCTAATGGCGGACCAGCTCGATGGTTGACAGGACGATAAGCCCGGCCATCAGCAGATTGAAGGCCCTGCGACGCTTTTCTGTGGTCAGAAAGTGCGAAATCGCCTGCCCCAGCGCGACCCAGGTAAAGGCGGAACACAGGCCCAGCGTCGCAAAAGTCGCCGCAACGATGGCGACGGTCAGGGCCGGGCGGTCGGGCGTGATGAACTGCGATGTGGCGGCGACGGCCATCGACCAGGCTTTCGGATTGATCCATTGAAAAGCGACGGCGCCCAGAAAGCTCATCGGATGGCGCGCGGTCAAATCCGTATCTTTTCCAGCGGAAATCGCAATTTTCTAGGCCATCCACAGCAACAGCGCCGCGCCGCCCCAGCGCAGCGTTTCGCGCAATATATCCGAGCTGCGGAAGAGTTCCGCCAACAGAAGACCGACAGTCAGCAGCATGACCGGAAAGCCCAGCGCCACACCCAGCCCGTGCGGCAGGGTCCGGCGCAGGCCAAAGCTGGCGCCGGACGCGGCCAGCATCGTATTGTTCGGCCCGGGCGTGAACAGGGTGGCCAGCGCCAGCCCGATCAGGGCGATGAAAGTCTGCATATCCATGGATGATCCTTTGGCCGGACCTTTTCAGGCGGGCCGGTGCGGATCAAGCCAGCAATTGTTCCCGTGACAATTGAAAGCCCGACGCGATCCAGCGTGCCTCCAGCGCCTTCAGCCGGGCGCCCAGCGCGGGGCCGGTCAGGGCCAGGTCGGCGGCGCGCACCGGAAAGCGCGCGGCGGCGCCCCTGTCGATGTCGGCGGCCATGCCGTCTGGCAGCGGCATTTCCAGAAGGGCCGCGCGCAGCAGCGGGATATCCCACGCCGCATCGGCACCGTGGCGATAGGCCAGTTCACCCGCGCCCTTGCCGCTGCCGGTTTCGTCGCGCCGGACCGCCAGCGCCTTGGCCTCGTCGCGTGACAGGCGCAGCCGCTCGGGCGCGCTTTCGCCGCCCAGTACCGCCAGCCGCCGTAGCCAATGCGGCGGGGCGCCTGCCTCCAGATGCACCAGCGGCGCCAGGGCGCGCGGATCGGCGCCCGGCAGGACCTGCGCCAGAACCCCGGTTGCCTGCATGGCGGCGACGGCAGGCGCAGGGTCGGGCGCTGCCAGCAGCTTGCGCATCTCATGGCCGATCCGCTCGCGCGAAAGCGTCTCTATTCCGGCCGAATGGGCTGCGCAGGCCGCCAGGCCTTCCGCATCAAGCCCGCCTGCGGGGTCGCCATAGAGTGCGTGAAAGCGGAAAAAGCGCAGGATGCGCAGATAATCCTCGGTGATCCGCGCCGCGGGGTCGCCGACAAAGCGGACGCGGCGGGCGATCAGATCGGGCAGGCCACCCAAAGGGTCAATGACGGTTCCGTCGCCTTCGGCATAAAGCGCGTTCATGGTGAAATCGCGCCGCGCCGCATCCTGGGCAATATCATCGGCAAAGGCGACAATCGCCCGGCGGCCATCGGTTTCGACATCGCGGCGAAAAGTCGTGACCTCGTGCGGCACACCGCCTGCAATGACTGTCACCGTACCATGGTCGATACCGGTGGGCACGACCTTCAGCCCCGCCCCCCGCGCCAGGTCCTGCACCCGTTCGGGCCGCGCATCGGTGGCTATGTCGATATCATCGATAGGCCGGCTGATCAGCCCGTTCCTGACACAACCGCCGACCAACAACGCCCGGTGGCCCGCCCCGGTCAGGCAGGCCAGAACGGACTGCAACGCCTTGTCCGTGATCCAGTCGCCCCTGATCCTCATCCCGCCATCCGGTCCGCCAATGAGCGCAGCATACGCGCGGTGGCACCCCAGATGTAATAGGGCCCGTAGGGCACTGCATAGTATCGGCGCGGCAACCCCCGCCAGACGCGGGATTCCACCCGGTAGTTCGCCGGGTCCATCAGAAAGGCAAAAGGCACGGCAAAGACCTCTTCAACCTCGTCCTCTTGCGGGATGGCGGTGAAATCCGTGTCTATTTCAGCCAAAACCGGCGTTGCGGCAAAACCGGTGACGGTTTCGTGCGCCGCCAGCGTGGCCAGGACCCGTGCCTGGGACGGGGCAAGGCCGATCTCCTCGCTGGCCTCGCGCAGGGCGGCGGCAACCGCATCGGCATCGCCCTGATCGACCTTGCCGCCCGGAAAGGCGATCTGGCCCGGGTGGTGTTTCAGATGCGATGCACGCTTGGTCAGGATCACATTCAGCCGCCCGGCCCGCTGCTGCAGGCCGATCAGCACGGCGGCCGGGCGCAAGACCCGGTCTGCAGGCAGCGGAAAGCCGGGGTTCAGGTCATAGTCGGACGTGTCGCGCCCCGGCCGCGCCAGCGCCGCAGCAAGGCGCGACAGGTCCTCAGCCATGGGCACCCGTCTGATCCTTTGCCTCGAACCCCAGGGTTGCGGGGTCGAATTCGTAATGCGCGCCGCAGAACTGGCAATCGGCGGTGACGATGCCTTCGGGCGTGGTCATCGTGGCGATATCCTTGGCCGAATAGATCGACAGGCTTTGCCGCACCTTGCCCGGCGAACAGGTGCAGCCGAACCGCACCGGCTGGGCATCGAACACGCGCGGCCCTTCCTCATGGAACAGGCGCACCAGAAGGTCGGTCGGCTGCACCGAGGGGCCGATCAGCTCCAGCTCCTCGACCGTGTCCAAAAGGATGTTGACGCGGCCCCAGTTTTCCCCCTCGGACCCGCCCAGAATGTCGGCATGGGTCAGAAGACCGCCCTCGCCCGATCCCTGTTCGGCCGCGACGGACTGCGAACCCCTGGGCATATGCTGCAGCATCACGCCACCCGCGCGCCAGCCTTCAGCGCCGCCCTTCAGCCGCGACTTGCCGAAGGACAGCTGAAAGCGCGTCGGCAGCTGTTCGGACTGGGCAAAATAGGTTTCGGCGCAGGACGAGAGCGAGCCGCCGGCGATGGGGGTGATGCCCTGATAGGGAACGGTCCCTTCGCCTTGGTCGATCAGCACGGCGAAATAGCCCTGGCCGATCTGGTCAAAGGCCGGTCGATCCGCGTCGACCCGGTCAGCATCGAACGAGGCCCAGGCCCGGATCTGCGCGGGCGCGCCTTCCTCGGGCGGGGCGAAATAGTCGGTGGCGATGATCCGCACCGCACCGCTGCCGCGAATCTGCAGCGACAGTTTCCAGCGCAGCTTGACCGTCTGACCGATCAGCGCCGTCAGAAGTGCGGCCTCGGCCACCAGCGCCTCGACCGGCGACGGATAGGAATGCTGCGACAGAATCTTGTCCAGCGTCCCGTCCAGCCGCGCCACCCGGCCGCGAATGTCCGACAGGTCAAGCTGGAAGGGCAGGACCATGTCGTCCCAGGCGATTTCTTTGGTCGTGGTCATGGGGTTTCCTTCGGGCGCGGGCCTTGGCATACCCTTTTGGGGCAAAAGGGGCAACCGGGGCAGGTGCTGCAATGATCAGACGGTTCGGCGAACCTGTGGTGGCGGGGCAAAGCTACCGGCTGCGCGCCGGGGCCTATGCGGTTCTGGCGCTAGATGGGGATGTTCTGCTGACCTATCAAGAGGCGCCCGAGCCGGAATTCCAGCTGCCCGGCGGCGGGATCGATCCCGGCGAATCGCCCCTGCGCGCGCTGCACCGCGAAGTGTACGAGGAAACCGGCTGGTTGATCGCCGCCCCGAGCCGGATCGGGGCCTTTCGCCGCTTTGCCTATATGCCCGACTATGATCTTTGGGCGGAAAAGCTGTGCCACATCTATCTGGCACGCCCGACCCGCCGCCTTGGCCCGCCGCCCGAGGTCGGCCATAGCGCGGTCTGGGTGCCGATGGCCGATGCAGTGCGGGTTTTGGGCAATGCCGGGGACCGGCATTTTCTGGGCCAGGTCATCCGGGCGCTGGGATAGGCCAGAATTCAAAGAGAACCGCCGACACGTCGTCGTCAAATTCCTCGCCCGCGAACCGGCCCAGGTGCCACATCATCATTTCCAGCCAGGCAGCGCCGCGCTGATCCTGACAAAGGCCGATCAGCCGTGTCAACCCCTCCTGCCCCAGTTGCTGGCCGTTCTTGTCCTCGGCCTCGGTGATTCCGTCCGACATCAGGAACAGCCGGTCGCCGGGCGCCAGGGTCAGCCGCGCGCCTTCGTAACTGGCGCCATCAAAGAGGCCAACCGGCAACCCGCCCACGCCGACATAGTCGACGCGACCATCGGCGCGGATCACTGCGGGGTGCGGATGACCGGCCTGCACCAGATCGACCTGCCCGGTCTGCAGGTCCACATCGGCATAGCACAGGGTAAGGTAGTTTTCCGTCTGCATCTCGCGCAGGACAACTTCGTTCAGTGCGGCGGCCAGGTCGGCGGGGGCGCGGGCATCGGGACCATGGTCGGTCTGGACCAGCGCGATATTCTGATCCGGCGAGCCGCCCGACAGATAGCCCGCCAGCCGCGCCGTCATCAGGGCCGAGGTGATGCCGTGGCCTGACACGTCAATGGCAAACAGGCCCACACGGCTGACGCCGATCGGAAAGAAGCCGACCAGATCGCCGCCGACATGGCCCGAGGGTTGCAGCAGAAGATTGACCTCGGCCCGGCCGAAACGGCGGCTGCGTTCGCGCACCAGACTTTGCTGCAGCTTCCGCGCCTCGATCAGGTCGCGGTCGATGGAATCATACAGACCCTGAAGTTCGGCCAGCGTGGCGGTAACCAGCCGGTTCTTGTCCTTCAGCTCACGCTCCATCCGCAGGATACGGTCACCGGCAGCCAGGCGGGCGCGCAATTCGTCGCCGTTGACCGGCTTGGTCAGAAAGTCGTCGGCCCCCACATCCAGCCCGCAGGCAACCTCGGCCGATTCGGTTTTAGAGGTGAGCAGCAGGAAGTAGATGTAATTTTCGCGATTTTGCGCGCGCAGCTGGCGGCACAGGTCCAGCCCGGTCAGGCCGGTCATCATCCAGTCCGACAGGATGAAATCCGGCTCGTGTGTCTCCAGCAGGGCCAGCGCTTCCTCGGCCGATGCGGCCTCGATCACCTGACAGCCGGTGCGGGCCAGTTGTGAACACAGAATCCGCCGCTGGACGCGGCTGTCATCGACGACCATGACCGTGCGCGCCCCGGCCCAGGGCACGGGGTCGCCCGCAACGTCACCACTTCGCGCGATCTGCACCCGCTGCTCCTTTGTTCGTAGTCCAATGACTAGCGCGGCAGAGGTTAAGGGCGGCTGAACGGCTTCGATTAACGGCTTGGCAAGGCGGCTGGCCTAGTCTGGGCCCGTGGGACAAAGGGGTATTTGCGATGATCGACTGGTCGCGCGTGGATGAACTGCGCCAGGAAATCGGCGACGACGGATTTGCCGAAGTTGTGGAACTGTTCCTGGACGAGGTGGAAGAGGTGGTGGCCCGGCTGGCCGCAGGCACCACGACCGGGCTGGAAGGCGATCTGCATTTCCTGAAAGGCAGCGCCTGGAATCTGGGCTTTGCCGACTTCGGCGCCCTGTGTCAGGACGGTGAAAAGCGCGCCAGAACCGGCGGGCCGGTCGATCTGACGGCGGTGACGGGCTGTTATGGCCGCTCGAAACTGGCCTTTCT
>CAZKJZ010000064.1:0-13167 GCA_964553145.1 uncultured Frigidibacter sp.
ACCGGCGCCAGCGCGACGGTTGCCGCTGCCGGGCTGCCTGCCCAGGCCATCAGCCCGGTGATCGCCTCGGGGGTCGAGGGCAGTGCGATAACCACCGCGCCCTTCTGCCCGGCGGCAAAGGCGGCGCGGTCCAGTTCGTGACGCAGGGTGCCGCTGTTATCCTCGGCCTGGCCGAATTGCTTTTCGACCTGGGCATAGGGCACGCCCGCGCGCCCTGCCGCCCGAAGTCCTGGATTGAGGCCGCCGGCAAAGCCGATCAGCCCGCGCTCGTCGGCGGCAAGGGTCGCCGCCAGCCCCTGGGCGGCCAGGCTGGTCTTTTGATAGGCGGACTGCGGTTCGGTCACCACCGCCACCGATTCGGGCAGGGCCTGCAGATAGGCCTGATAGGCGACCTCCATATCCGAAGCCTGCGCGCCTTCGGGCGGGTCGGTGGCCAGGATCGCCACTTCCGACCCTGCGGCGCGATAGCGCCCCTCGGCCAGTCCGGCGTCGGTCCGGGTCGGGTCGATGGCGATCGTCGCGGCGAAAGGCAGCGCGGCCAGCGCCTCGGGGTCCAGCCCGCCCTGATCGACGCCCCGGTCGAGGATCAGGACGGCCATCAGCGGGCGCGCATCGGGATTGCTGAACCGGGCGGCATAGTCGCGCAGCGGTTGGCCGACCTCGGGCGCCGCCGGGCTGGCGGGCAACAGGGTCGCAGGCGTGGCATCGGCACTGGCGCCGCCCTGCGAGGTCGGCACCCGGATGATCTTGACCCCCGGCACATCGCCGCCGGGCATGCCAAGCGCTTTTTCCGTGGCGATCACGCCCTGATCTTCGGGGGCGGACCCATCATCCGGCTCGGCTCCGCCAGCACCGCCGCCGCCGCCCGCGTCCGCAGGCGCGGTCGGCGCGGCGGCAGGCTCGGCGCCCGGTGCGGGCAACAGGCGGCGGATGCGCGGCTTGACCACAGCACTGCCCGCGTCTGGGGCAGCGGCGCCCTGGTCCGGCGCAGGCAGGGCGGCGGGGGCCGCCGGTTCCGGCGCGGGAACGATGACGGTGGGCGGTTCTGGCAGAGGAGCAGCGCCTGCGTCCGGGGCAGGCAGAATCTTTGCCACCGGCGCGGATTCGGTTGCAGGTGCGGGTTCATCCTGCGGTGCAGGCACAGGTTCCGGGGCCGGTTCGGGTGCGGGGGGGGCTTTGGGTGCCGCCTTGTCCTGAACGTCGGCCGAGGCGATGCGCGCCGCCTCATTCGTATCGCCGTTGCCCGCCGCGGCCCCGGCCAAAGCGGGCGCGTTCGCAGGCGCATCGGCGGCAGCATCGGCGGCAGGCAGGGCGGCAGGCGGCGCCTCGGGCGCGGCCACGGGTGCGGCCGGTGCGGGGGCGATGCTGGGCGCGGCCGGTGCCACCGGGGCCGCATCGGCCAGTTTCGGCGGCGGCTCGGCAGCAGCGCTGGGGGCGGCCGGTTCAACGGCTGTAGCCGGGGCGCCATCCGCAACGGGGACTTTGGCCGCGCTGTCATTCGCCGGTTTGCCGAACTCGGACCCGGCGGGCACATCGACGATGGCCGTCTCGGGCGCCTTGACGGAAGAGGCTGGCGTCTCGGCCACGGCAGGCCCGCCCGTTCCCAGCCCGGCGGGCACCGTCGTCAGCGACAGCGATCCCAGCGTCACCACCGACAGGGCGGCCCCTGCCACGCTTCCGGCCAGATAACTTCTGCTCACGTGCCCTCCGGTGCGTTCTTGCGCCTCGTCCGCTTGCTGCCATTGATCCCGGCGCGCGGCTCTGATCCTCTATACCCCGACATGCGCGCCGGATCACCCCCCGATATGAGAAGCGGCAAAGATTGCAGAGGCAGCGGTGATCAGGCGAAGGGGCCTGATCACCAGACTGGCAGACGGGTCAGATATGCAGCGCCCGGCCATAGGCGTCCAGAACCGCCTCGTGCATCATTTCCGACAGGGTCGGGTGCGGGAAGACGGTTTCCATCAGCTCGCCCTCGGTCGTTTCCAGCGACCGGCCGACGACATAGCCCTGGATCAGTTCCGTCACTTCGGCGCCAACCATATGGGCGCCCAGAAGCTCGCCCGTCTTGGCGTCGAAGACGGTCTTGATCATCCCGTCCGTCTCGCCCAAAGCAATGGCCTTGCCGTTGCCGATGAAGGGGAAGCGGCCAACCTTGACCTCGTGCCCCGCCGCTTTGGCCTTTTCCTCGGTCAGGCCGACCGAGGCGACCTGCGGATGGCAATAGGTGCAGCCCGCGATGCTGTTGGGCTTGATCGGATGGGGATGTTTCCCGGCGATCAGTTCGGCAACCATGACGCCTTCGTGGCTGGCCTTGTGCGCAAGCCAGGGCGCGCCGGCGATATCGCCGATGGCATAAAGCCCCTCGACCCCGGTACGGCAATATTCGTCGGTCACCACATGGGTGCGGTCGATCTTGACCCCCAACGCCTCCAGACCCAGGTTTTCGCAATTGCCGACGATGCCAACTGCGGAAATGACCGTGTCGAATTCCTGGGTTGTCGTGCCCTTGGCATCTTCCAGATGGGCGACGACCTTGCCGGGCGAGCGGTCAAGCTTCTTCACCGTGGTCTTTTCCAGGATTTTCATGCCCTGCTTGACGAACTGCTTTTTGGCAAAGGCGCTGATTTCGGCATCCTCGACCGGCAGGACGCGGTCCATCACCTCGACCACCGTCGTGTCGGCGCCCAGCGTGTTGAAGAAGGACGCGAATTCAATGCCGATGGCGCCCGAACCGATGACCAGAAGTTTCTTCGGCATCCGCTTGGGCATCAGCGCATGTTTGTAGGTCCAGACGAGATCGCCGTCCGCCTCCAGCCCCGGCAGTTCGCGGGCGCGGGCGCCGGTGGCCAGGATGATGGCCTTGGCGGTCAGCTCCTCGACCCCCTTGTCGGTCTTGACGCTGACCGTGCCTTTCTTCGGCAGGGTCGCCTCGCCCATGAAGACGGTGATCTTGTTCTTTTTCATCAGATGGCCGATGCCGCCCGACAATTGCTTGGACACGCCGCGCGACCGCTGGACGACAGCGTCCAGATCATAGCTGATCCCCTCGGCCTTCAGCCCGAAATCCTTGGCGCGGTGCATCAGGTGAAAGACCTCGGCCGAGCGCAACAGCGCCTTGGTGGGAATGCAGCCCCAGTTCAGGCAGATGCCGCCCAGATGCTCGCGTTCCACGATCGCGACCTTCTGGCCAAGTTGCGCAGCGCGGATCGCAGCGACATAGCCGCCCGGACCGGCACCGATGACGATAGTATCGAACGTCTGAGCCACGGATATCCTCCCTCCGAAAAAGTAGTTTGATATTAAACTACTTTCAAAACCCGATCAATTGCGCCCCGACCGGGGCTGACTTGCGTGATTTGCATAGCTTTCATCCCAACTCCCGGACCAGCTGGCCATAGCCGCCTGTCGTCAGGAATGTCTGTTCGTCCGCTGTCGCCACCCGCCCCAGCGCCTGATTGCGGAACGGAAAGCGGCCAAAGCGGCGGATCAGTTCGCGGTGGGCGCGGGCATGCAGAAGAAAATCATCCGCATCCGCGCCGCACACATCCGGCAGGCGGGCCCGCATCAGGGCCACGGCCCAATCCTGATCGGCCAGCGCCTCGGAATGTTCGAAGGGCATATAGAAAAAGACCCGCTCGGGGCCTGTCACCTGCAGATCCAGCCCCAGGGCCACCGAGCGGCGGGCGGCGTCCCGGGCCAGCGCATCGGTCGCGAAAGCCTCGGCCTTGCCCCGGAACATATTGCGCGGAAACTGATCGGTGAGGATGAGATAGGCCAGCATTCCGTCGGGCGTTTCGTGCCAAGGACCCAGAGCGCCCGCCCGCGCCTCGTCCCACAGGGTCTGGAACCGGCGGGTGATCGTCTGGTCAACCGCGGGCACGGCAACATACCACCCCCCCGGGCCGACCTCGGTCAGCCAGAAGCGCAGCACATCGTCCGGCCGGACCATCCGCCTTTTCCCTTCCCTTCCACAGTTCCGGGCAGGTTACAGGTTCGTGTCGCGAAGGAAAGTCCCCGATGGGCCGTGCATGACTATTCCGGGCGGGCATCCGCACCCACGGGTTGGCCGGGCGTGTCGGGCGCCCGTTCGACCGCGGCCTCGACCGCAACCGCCGAAGCCGTGGGCGACAGGATGCGGAACCGGCGACGCACGAAAAGCCGCGCGTGCCGCCGCGACATGCGCCACAGCGCATAGCCCGCGATCGCCGCAAAGAGGAGGCCCATGAAGGTGAAGTAGCCACCCGGCCCCAGTTGCTTCATGAACCAGCCGGTGGCCAGGGGGCCGCCGATAGCGCCAAGCCCGTTGATGAACATCAGCCCGGCCGAGGCTCCGGCCATCTCGGTCCCGTCCAGATAGTCGTTCACATAGGCGACCAAAAGTGAATAGAGCGGGTTGGCGATGCCGCCGGCGAAAAAGCCGATGGTGACCAGAACCGGCATCGACCAGGGCAGGACAGCCCCGGCCAGCGTGACCACCGCCCCCGCCGCCGCCAGGATCAGGATCAGCCGCCGCCGGTCGAACCGGTCCGATGCCCAACCGATCGGATATTGCAGCACCAGCCCGCCGACATAGATCGAGCCGATGAAGATCGACAGGTTGCGGATCGACAGGCCAATCTCGGACCCCCAGACCGAGGCCATGCTGAACTGCGCCGAAAAGACCCCGCCCATCAGGAACATGCCGACACAGCCCAGAGGCGAGGCGCGAAAGAGGCGCGGGATCGACAGGGGCTGGATGCGGGCAAAGGACGGCGCCGGACTTTCCGACAGAAGGATCGGGGTAAAGGCGACGGACACCAGAACGGACGAGATGACGAAAAGGTCGAACCCGCCCGGATCGCGGAAGTTCAGCAGGGCCTGCGCGGCGATGATGCCGATCATCTGCACGATCATATAGGCCGACAGGGCCTGCCCGCGCGTCTCGTTGGTGGACGAAGCATTCAGCCAGCTTTCGGCGGTGATATAAAGGCCCGAAAAGGAAAACCCCAGAACCACGCGCATCGCGGTCCAGGCCATCCAGTGCGGCACGATCGGATAAAGGACCAGCACCGCCGAGACGATCGATCCAAGGGCGGCAAAGACCCGCACATGCCCGACACGGCGGATCATCTCGGGCGTCATGCGCGACCCCAGAAGGAACCCGGCCGAATAGCCCGCCATCACATAGGACATCTGGACCGGGCTGAAGCCCTCGATCTTGCCGCGGATGCCCAGCAACGACCCCTGAAGCCCGTTGCCCAGCATCAAAAGCATCATGCCCAGAAGCAGGGCCCAGGAATGGCGAACGACTGTCAGCATCTTGATATCCTTGTCATTGCCAGCCTGCCATGGGGCCGCACCGTCCATATCCTCTGCCCCCGACCGCCGGAAGGCAGAATGCGTCACGGCACCAGAAGCGATGCATCGCCATACGAGAAGAAACGGTACTGTTCGCGGATCGCATGATCATAGATTTTCCGCATCCTTTCCATCCCCATCAGCGCCGAGACCAGCATCAAAAGCGTGGATTTCGGCAGGTGGAAATTGGTCATCAGCGCGTCGGTGACATGGAAGCGGAAGCCCGGATAGATGAAAATGTCGGTCGCCCCCTGCCAGGGTTCGACCCGGCCCGACCGAGCGGCACTTTCGATCAGCCGCAATGCCGTAGTGCCGACCGGAATCACCCGGCCCCCTGCCCTTTTGGTCGCGTTGATCTGGTCGGCGGCCGATTGCGTCACCTCTCCCCATTCCGCATGCATCCGGTGGGTCGTCACATCCTCTACCTTGACCGGCAGAAAGGTGCCCGCGCCGACATGCAGCGTCACATGGGTGAAATCGACGCCCCGGGCCGCCAGCGCCGCCAGAAGCGGTTCGTCGAAATGCAGCGATGCGGTGGGGGCCGCCACGGCACCGGCCCTTGCCGCCCAGACCGTCTGGTAATCGGTCCGGTCCGCCGCATCGGGTGGGCGCAGCGCGGCGATATAGGGCGGCAGCGGCATCTGGCCCGCCTCGGCCAGGGCGGCATCGAAATCGGCGCCTGTCAGGTTGAAGGACAGGTCCAGCCCGCCGTCGGCGATCCGTTCGACCCGCGCCGACAATTGGTCGGAAAAGCGGATCTCCTCGCCTTCGCGCAGCTTGCGCAGGGGCTTGGCCAAAGCCGCCCACAGGCCGCCGGGGCGCGGTTCCAACAATGTCACCTCGACCCGCGCCAGCCCGCCGCCGTCCTGGGTCTGGCGCAGCCGCGTGCCGGTCAGCCGCGCCGGGATCACGCGGGTGTCGTTCAGCACCAGCCGGTCGCCGGGGTGCAGGATGTCGGTCAGGTCGCGGACATGGGCATCGCGGATCGCCTCGCCTTCGGCCAAAAGCAGACGGGCGGCAGTACGCGGACGCGCGGGCCGGGTGGCGATCAGCGCCTCGGGCAGGTCAAAGTCGAAATCGGAAAGTTTCATGCCATCCGTCACTGGCCAAGGGTCGGCGGGTCTTTGCGGAAAAGATCGCGGAACATGCCGGGCGTCAGGATCGACAGGGGATTGACGCCGACATGCAGCGCGGCGCGCGTACCGGTCATTGTGTAATTGAAACCAAACAGCCCGTCACGCTGCTTGCGCGAGAAAATCTGGCCGATGCCGTTCAGAAGATAGATGGGCGAGATCACGCCCTGCAGGTCAAACTCGCCGCTGCCCGACCGGTAGAGGCCTGCTGCCGACACGCCCAGCGACGGGCCGATCGCCGACCCCTGGCGCAGTTCGATCGCCTCGGGCGTCAGCAGGAACCGCCCCTCGACATCGGTGAAGAAGATGCCCGCGCCCTGCAGTTCGGTGATCAGCCCGACAACCGATATGGCGTTCAGAAGGCCCGCAAGTTCGGGCGCATCGACCACGCGCAGGCTGCGGATATTGACATGGCCGTCATAGCTGTCCTGCCCCTCGGGCATCAGGGTCATGTCGAGCCGCCCCTCGCGCCCGCTGTCATAGATGCCTGCCGCGGCCATCACCGCGCCCGCATCGTCGGCCTGCACACGAAAGGCGGCGCGACCGCCGGGCGCGGGCGCCATCCGCCCGACAACCGGCACCTGGCCGTTGACCTGACCGATGAAATCGCCGTTCAGGCCGCCACCGCTGCGGAAATCGCCACGAAAGCCGGTCAGGGCGATGCTGTCGGTGATCGTCAGCCGGTCCAGCGCTATGGTGACGGGCGCATCGTCATCGGACACGGCCGCGGCCTTGCCGAAATCGGCGCGGCGAAGGTCGACCGTGCCGCCAGAAACCTCGACCCCGACCGTGTGCCCCTTGCCGCGCCCGATCAGCGTGGCGTCCGCAGTCAGCCAGTCGCCGACGGTCAGGCCCGGGATCACGATCCGGTCAAAGGCGCCGTCGGGATTGAGCTTCAGGTCGGCCTTGGCGCTCAGCCCTGCCCCCTCCAGCTCCAACCGCGTCACGGCAATCGGTTTGTCCAGTCGTGCCTCGACCGTCAGGCTGCCCTTTTGATCGGCGGGCTTTTCCCAGCCGATTTCGGGCACGGCCAAAGTCAGGCCGCCAAGGTCGCTTGTCAGGCGCAATTCGGGCGGCGCGCCCCGCGCGAGGTCAACCGTCAGCTGCCCCTGCCCCCGGCCCTTTACCGCACCCTCCGGCAAAGCGATGGAAAAGGTCTTCAGCGCCTCGGGCGTCAGTTCGACCGTCCCCTCGACCCGGCTTCGGCCCTTGGCCTCGGGGCCGAAGGGCTGGGTCCAGCGCCCGTCAACCGGCACACCGTCCAGCGCCGCCTGACCCGACAGGGTCAGCCCCGCCTTGTCGACCGCCACATCCAGCACCTTGGCGGTCAGCACCCGACCCGGGATCAGCCGGTCGGTCGCGGCCCCCATCACCTGACCCACGGCACGATAGCCCACATCCTCGACCCTGATCTTGCCGATCAGGGGGATGGTCAGCTGGGTGGTCAGGCTGGCGGTGCCGGTGAAGAGATCGACGGGCTTTTCCGCCTTGCTGAGAAACCGGAACGGCGGCTCGTCCAGGATCGCAAGCGTGCCGGTGATGCTGCCCCGGGTCTTCAGCGTGATCTCGGCCAGTGTCGGGCGGGCGCGCAGGTCGGGCACATGCAGGACCGAGCCCGAGACATCCAGATCGCCGCCCTGCGGCGCGGCAATGCGGCCCTTTTCGGTGACGATCGTATAGGCGTAGTCCTCGATCGCGGCATAGCCCTCGCCGTCGCGGATCGGCGGCAGGGTTTTCAGGAACCGCACCACGGCCCCCCGGTAGCGGTATCCCAGCGCCAGCCGCGGTTCCTGCCCCGGTGCCAGCCGCAGGGCGCCCTTGACATCAAAGAGCTCTCCCGTCGCGACATTGGCGATCAGCCAGTCGCGGGTCTTGGGCACCGCCCTGACCGGCCAAAGCGCCAAAAGGCGGTCGGTCTCAATCGCGTCAATGCCGAAATCCAGCGCCACGGCCCAGCCCTTGTCGGCCGCTGTCACATCGCCCCGCGCGCTGATCCGCCGACCCTGATCGACCAAGACCAGCTGGCCGATGCGCAGCCGGAACGGGTTCAGATCGACCTTGAAGTCCAGCATCCCTTCGCCAATGGTCACGGTCCGGGCAAAGACCCCGTCCGGGTTGGCACTGAATTTCGACAGGCGGACCTGCCCGACCAGCGCCTGGGGGGCCGCCGCCGTGCCGCCCTTCAGCCAGGCGCGCCCCGCCGCCTGCGCCGTCAGGGCTGCGCTTTCGATACGGATATCGCCGACGGTCAGCGCCCGGCTGGCGGGATCATAGTTCAGATCCAGATGCGCCCCGTCAAAGGTCACGGGGCGTGTATCGTCGGTTGGGCGCAGCGCGCCTTTGCCCAGATCCAGCGTCGCATGCATGGCCGCCAGCCCGCCCTGATCATCGAGCCCCGTGTCGACGGCACCCGAAATTGGCGCGTCAACAGCGCCCAGCCAGGCCAGGGCCGGAACGCTGGAGGCGAGATCGCGGGCCGAAATGCCGCCGATGCGGGCGCTCAGGTCGGCGTGGGAACTGGCAAAGGCGCTTTTCAGGGTAAAATCCGCACGGCCCAGATTCTGCGGCCCCGGCGCGGCCCCGGCACTTGTCGCGGCCTGAACCGACGTGCCGCCGTAAAGGTCGAACCCCAGCCGCATGGTCAGCGCATTCGCGCCGCGCGTCAGGTCAAAGGCGCCGTCGCGGATCGTCCAGACCTGCCCGCCACGCCGGTCGTCGAAGAGGATGTCCAGCGCTGTGACCTTGACCGTGTTCAGCCCGGCCAATGTCGGCAGCTGAAAGACCGCATCGACGGCATCCAGCACCTCGGCCGGGCTCTGGGCCCGCGCCTGCGGGGCCGAGGCGTCGCGCCCGGCGTCCGGCGCGATATCCAGCCGCCCGTCCACCGACTGGCGCACGGCGACACGGGCGCCATTGATCACCAGCCGCGCCGGTTCGATCCGCCCCCGCATCAGCGCGCCGGGATCAAGCGATCCGCGCAGGTCGGCAATCCGTGCCAGCCGTTCGCCACGGGCGGACAACAGCGTCACATCCCCCAGCCGCACCTGCGGCAGGAAGGACGGGGTCACCACCAGATCGGCGCGCGCGATGGTCAGCCGCCCCCGCCCCGCCAGCGCGCCATTGGCCCGCGCCTCGATCCGGTCGACCAGCAGGCCGGGCATGGGCAGCGCCTTGCCGGTCAGGCCCATCAGCGTGACCAGCCCCACAAGGACCAGAACCGCCAGCCCCAGCGCCGCCGCCAGCCACAGGCCACGCCGGGGCCAGACGCCCCTGCGCCTGCCTGTCGCCGTCTGACTGTTGTCGCTCTCGGTCATGCCGCCCTATATCCGTCCGGCCTCCTTTATCTTCGCCCGTCGCCCAGTTAAACGGCAAAGACACAGTCACAGGCAACGGATTGCTCAGATGCAGGCAGGCGACCTGGCCACCAGGATGGCCCCCGACTTCACCCTGCCCGATCAGGCCGGGCAGATGGTCACCCTGTCCGCCCTGCGGCCCCGGCCGGTCGTGCTGTTCTTTTACCCAAAGGACAACACGCCCACCTGCACCATCGAGGCGCTGGATTTCAGTCGCCTTGCGCCCGACTTCGCCGCCGCAGGCGCGCGACTTTTCGGCCTGTCGCGCGACAGCGTGCGCACGCATGGCAACTTCTGCCGCAAACAGGGGCTGGGCCTGACGCTCTTGTCGGATATGGACGGCAAGGTTTGCGAGGCTTACGGCGTCTGGCAGCAGAAATTCACCTTTGGCCGCCATTACATGGGCATCGTCCGCACCACCCTGCTGATCGACCGCGCGGGCCGCGTTGCGCGGGTCTGGCCCGAGGTCAGCGTCGTAGGTCATGCGGCCGAGGTTCTGGACAGCGTCCGGGGGCTGACATGAGCCTTTCGCTGGCCGAACGCGCGGTCGCGGTGCTGACCACCGCCGATGGCCGGGCGAAATGCGCCCTGTCGCGCGCCCATGCCGCCGCCTGGTTCGCCGCGCGCACTGCGGGCACGCCGCTGCCGGTCGGACAGGCCAGACCACCCGCGCGCCCCGCCCGGCCCGAACGGCCCGAACTGCTGGACCCGCGCGACGTGCCCCGTCGCCGGCCCAGCAGCCCGCAGGGGCGCGTCGCGCTTTTGCATGCCGTGGCGCATATCGAACTCAACGCGGTCGATCTCCACTGGGATATCATCGCCCGCTTTGCCCACCTGCCGATGCCCTTGGGATTCTATGACGACTGGGTCAAGGCAGCCGACGAAGAATCCAAACATTTCAACCTGATCAGCGACTGTCTTGAGGCATCCGGCAGCCATTACGGCGCCCTGCCCGCCCATGCCGGCATGTGGCGCGCCGCCGAAGATACGGCGGACGATCTTCTGGGCCGCCTGGCCGTGGTGCCCATGGTGCTGGAGGCGCGCGGTCTGGATGTGACGCCCGGCATGATCGAGATTTTCCGCAAGGCGGGCGACACCCGCACCGTGGCCGCGCTAGAGGTGATCTATGCCGAGGAGGTCGGCCATGTCGCCTATGGGTCGAAATGGTTCAACTGGCTCTGTGGCCGCGAAGGAAGCGATCCCAAGGATGTCTTCCACACGCTGGTCCGGCGCTATTTCCACGGCGCGCTGAAACCGCCCTTTAACGAGGAAAAGCGCGCCGAGGCCGGACTGCCGCCCGACTTCTACTGGCCCCTGGCTGATTCTTACGGCGAGGACCGCTAAGGATCGGGCCCGGAACCCGCCCGGCCCGCCTGCCCCGGCGTTACCCCGTTACCGCCCGGCCTCGACCGATGGTTTTCGGCGGGATGCCGCCGAAACTGCCCGGTTTTCGGGCAGTGCGCTGCCCTGTGCCGGAAAATCGTTTGCGACGAACGCCGCGCGGCAGTAGCCAATTTGCGACCCGTTGGGGAATGGGTCTTGCCGTACTGCTGCTAACGGGGGCACCTGCTTTGCGACTGCGTTTTCTGCACCGCCTCGATGCGGTCATCGAACGGCTTTTGCCGGAACAGCGCCTGTTCCTTAAGTCGGTCGACGGGACCCGCTTTATCCGGCTGCGCCCCTGGACGCAGGCACTGGTTCTGGGTGCCGCTGCCCTGACGCTGACCTGGACCATCATCGCGACCGGCATTCTGATGATCGACCAGATCGGTTCGGGCAGCGCCCGCGAACAGGCGCGCCAGTCGCTTTTGGCGTTCGAGGACCGTCTGGATGCCATGTCCGCCGAACGCGACCTGCGCGAGGCCGAGGCGGCGGCCGCCCAGCAACGGTTCCAGGTTGCGCTGGAGCAGGTGTCGCGGATGCAGTCGACACTCCTGACATCGGAAGAGCGGCGGCGCGAGCTGGAAACCGGCATCGGCCTGATCCAGTCGACGCTGCGCACGGCGATGAAGGAACGCGATGCGGCCAAACTGGAGCTGGTTGCCACCAACGACCCTGCCGCAACAGCCAAGGGCATGAGCAGCCGCGACCTAACAGAGACGCTGACGCTGGTCACCGCCGCTCTGGGCCGTACGACCCAGGAACGCGACGCGATGGAAAATGTCGCCGACGGCGCCCGCGCCGAGGCTGACGAGACCGCCTATGAAATGCGCCTTCTGCAGGACCGGCATGACGAGATTTTCTCGCAGCTGGAAGATGCCGTCACCATTTCGATGCAGCCTCTGGACAAGGTCTTCACCTCGGTCGGGATCGACCCGCAGGACCTGATCGCCGAAGTCCGGCGCGGCTATTCGGGCCAGGGCGGCCCGACCGGCATCCGTATCCCTGACGTTCCCGGCGGCGCCAGCCCCGAGGCTCAGGCCGATTGCGCCCGCGCGGCGAAGATCCTGGAAGGGCTCGACGCGATGAACCTCTATCGGATCGCCGTCGAAAAGACCCCGCTGTCGATCCCGCTGAAAAGTTCCTTCCGCTTCACCTCGGGCTTTGGCCGCCGCTGGGGCCGGATGCACGAGGGCGTCGATCTGGCCGGGGCCTACGGCTCGCCGATTTATGCCACGGCGGACGGGACCATCACCCATGCCGGCTGGCAGAACGGCTATGGCAATATGGTTGAGATCCGCCATCTGAACGGGATCAGTACCCGTTATGGCCATTTGTCCAAGGTCAAGGTCGAGGTCGGTCAAAAGGTCTCGCGCGGGGACCGCATCGGTGATATGGGGAATACCGGCCATTCCACCGGCACGCACCTGCACTATGAGGTGCGCATCGATGGAACCGCAATCAATCCCATGACCTTCATCAAGGCAGCCACAAATGTTTTCTAGAAGCAAGATCAACGAGCCCGGGGCGAAAGTGACCGAAACCGAAAAACCCGCCGAACCGCTGCCGGTTGCCAAGCCCAGCTATGACTATGCGCCTGCCCCATCGTCGAAAGCCAAGCCTTCGCCGTCGGTTCTGTCGTCTGATCTGGTGATCACCGGCAACATCAAGACCACCGGCGATGTCCAGATCGAAGGCAATATCGAAGGCGACGTGCGCGCCCATATGCTGATCGTCGGTGAAACCGCGACGATCAAGGGCGAGATCACGGCAGACGATATCGTCGTCAACGGCCGCGTCATCGGCCGCGTCCGGGGCATCAAGGTGCGCCTGACCTCCAGCGCGCGGGTCGAAGGCGACATCATCCACAAGACGATCGCCATCGAAAGCGGCGCCCATTTCGAAGGGTCGGTCCAGCGTCAGGACGATCCGATCGGCACCGGCAGCGTCAAGCAGATCGC
>CAZKJZ010000065.1:0-7843 GCA_964553145.1 uncultured Frigidibacter sp.
TGATCGAAATCTGGCCGGACGAATTCTATTTCGTCGCGGGTCTCTTGATCATGGCCGGGCTGGGGCTGTTCCTTTTCACCTCGGCCCTGGGACGGGTCTGGTGCGGCTATGCCTGCCCGCAGACGGTCTGGACCGACCTCTTCATTCTGGTCGAGCGCTGGATCGAGGGGGACCGCAATGCGCGCGTGCGGCTTTACCACCAGAAATGGGACGGGCAGAAAATTCGCCTGCGCGCCATCAAGTGGGCGGTCTGGCTGTTGATCGGGCTGGCGACGGGCGGGGCCTGGGTGTTTTATTTCACCGATGCGCCGACCCTATTCTGGAACCTTCTGAACGGGACCGCGCATCCGGTCGCTTACCTGACCATGGCAATCCTGACGCTGACCACCTTTTTCTTCGGCGGGTTCGCGCGGGAACAGATCTGCATCTATGCCTGCCCCTGGCCGCGCATCCAGTCCGCGATGATGGACGAGGATACGCTGGTTGTCGGCTATCGCGACTGGCGGGGCGAGCCGCGCGGCAAGCTGAAAAAGACCGAGGAGGCGGCGGTCGAGCGGCAGGGCGACTGTATCGACTGCATGGCCTGCGTGAATGTCTGCCCGATGGGGATCGACATCCGCAAAGGTCAGCAGATGGAATGCATCACCTGCGCCTTGTGCATTGATGCCTGCAACGAGGTGATGGACCGGATCGACAAGCCGCGCGGTCTGATCGGCTATATGGCCCTGAAGGACGAGGTTGCGGAGCGCGCGGGCGAACAGCCGCGCAATATCTGGAAGCATATCTTCCGTCCGCGCACGATCCTTTATACCGTCCTGTGGGCGGGGGTGGGGATTGCCATGGTCGTGGCGCTGTTCATGCGCTCGCCCATCGGGGTGAATGTCAGCCCGGTGCGCAACCCCTTGTTCGTGACGCTGGCCGACGGGTCGATCCGCAATACGTTCGAAGTGCGGTTGCGCAACAAGCATCACGAGGATCATCCGTTCCGCATCTCGGTCCATTCGGACGAACCTTTGACGATCGAGCTGGAAGGGCGGGCGACCACCAGCGTGACGGTTCCCGCCGACGAGATGGTGACCCAGCGGGTCTATGTGACGGCGGCGCCGAATTATCGCGCGGCCAAGGGCGGGCAGGTGCCGATCCGGCTGTGGGTGACCGATCTGGCCGAAACGGGTGAACGTGTGCCGGTCGACACGGTCTTTCATGGGGCAGGCGAATGAGCGCGGATGCGGCAGAGCGGAAGCTGACGGGCTGGCATGTGCTGGCGATCTGCGTTGCGGCCTTTGGCGTCATCATCGGCGTCAACGTGCTTTTGGCGGTCAAGGCGGTCACCACTTTTCCGGGGCTGGAGGTCGAGAATTCCTACGTCGCCTCGCAGGTCTTTGACAGTGAGCGGGCGGCGCAGCAGGCACTGGGCTGGCGGCTGGAGCGGTCCTATGAGGGCGGGCATCTGGTGCTGGCTTTTACCGATGCTGCAGGCGCGGCGGTGGAGCTGGGCGATCTGACCGCGACGGTCGGCCATACAACCGAGGCGGCCGATGACCGGACGCCCGTCTTTGCCTTTCAGGACGGCCGCTATGTGGCGCCCCTGACCCTGACCCGCGGCCGCTGGATGGTGATGGTCGAAGCGCATGCCAAGGATGGCACCCGCTTTCACCAGCGGCTGGATCTGTATGTGAAGGGGTAGTGGCATGAGCCTTGCCGAAAGCCCGCCCCTGTCCGCCTGCCCGGCCTGCATCGCCCTGCCCGCGACCGAAATGCTGGCCGAGGCACGGCGGCGCGCGGCGGCGGCGGGGGTGATCCTGTCGGTGCCGACGGCGCGGGATGCAGATGCCATGTCGGCGATCGAGACGGCACTGCGGGCGCTGCCGGGGGTCACCGCCGCACGGATCAACCTGACGCAACGGCGTGTGTCGGTCATGGCCCTGCCCGAGGTGACGCCCGACCGGATGATCGCGGCCCTGGAGGCGGCGGGCTATCCGGCGATGGAGCTGGACACCGCCCTGCTGACCACGACCGAAAGCGAACGGCGGGGCCGCGACCTTTTGATGCGGCTGGGCGTGGCCGGCTTTTCGATGATGAATATCATGCTTTTGTCGGTCGCCGTCTGGTCGGGGGCCGAGGATGCGACGCGCGACCTGTTCCACTGGATCAGCGCCATGATTGCCCTGCCGACGCTGGTCTTTTCCGGCCAGCCCTTCTTTCAGTCGGCTCTTGCCTCGATCAGGGCGCGGCGGCTGGGGATGGATGTGCCGATTTCGCTGGCGCTGATCCTGTCGTCGGCGATTTCGCTGTTTGAGACGATCATGGGCGGCGAACATGCCTATTTCGATGCGACCGTCACGCTGTGCTTCTTCCTTCTGACTGGGCGCTATCTGGACTGGCGGAGCCGGGCCGCGGCGCGGTCGGCGGCCGAGGAGCTGGCCGCGCTGGAGGTGCCGCGCGCTGTCCGGCGCGAGGGTGACGGGCGCGAGATGCTGGTGCCGGTGGCCGACCTTTGCGTCGGCGATCTGGTGCTGATCCGGCCCGGTGGGCGGATGCCGGTTGATGGCACCGTGGTCGAGGGTGGGTCGGAACTGGACCGGTCGCTTCTGACTGGCGAGACGCTGCCGGTCTGGGCTGGCCCGGGCACAGAGGTCAGCGCGGGCGAGGTGAACCTGACCGGGCCTTTGACCGTGCGGGTCACGGCGGCGGGGCGGGCATCGTCGCTGCATCGGCTGGCCGATCTGGTGGCGGTCGCGGAAAGTGCCAAAAACCGCTATATGTCGATCGCCGACCGGGTGGCGCGGCGCTATTCGCCGTCGGTCCATGTGCTGGCCCTGACCTCGTTCATAGGCTGGATGATCCATTCGGGGGGCGATCTGCGGCTGTCGGTCAATGTGGCGGCGGCGGTCCTGATCATCACCTGCCCCTGTGCACTGGCGCTGGCGGTGCCGTCGGTGGTGACGGCGGCGTCCGGGCGGCTCTTCCGCAGGGGCTTGCTGATCAAGAATGGCACGGCGCTGGAGCGGCTGGCCGAGGTGGATGCGGTCGTCTTTGACAAGACCGGGACACTGACCCTGGGCATGCCGGAACCGGCGAACCTGGACCGGATCGCGGCGGCGGACCTGCCGCTGATCGCGGCGCTGGCGGGCGCATCGGCGCATCCCCTGTCAAGGGCCCTGGCCGAGGCGCTGGCGGGGCAGGGCGTGGCGCCCGCGGCCGTCAGCGATCTGCGCGAAGTGCCGGGGTACGGGGTCGAGGGGCGCTGGCAAGGGCGTGCTTTGCGTCTGGGCCGCGCGGCCTGGGTGGGGGCCGCGGCTGTGGCCGATACGGCGACCTATTTCAGCGCCGGTGACGGGCAAACGGCGCGGGCGCTGACCTTTACCGACCGGCTCAGGCCCGGTGCGGCGGCGGCGGTGGCGGCGCTCAGGTCGGCGGGCCTGCCGGTCACGCTTTTGTCCGGCGATGCCGAGGCGCCGGTGGCCGCCCTGGCCGCCACGCTGGGCATCAGCGACTGGCGGTCCGAGGTTCTGCCCGCCGAAAAGGCGGCTACGGTCGGTGCCATGGCGGCGGCGGGTCGCCGGGTGCTGATGGTTGGCGACGGGCTGAATGATACGGTCGCTTTGGCGTCGGCGCATGTGTCGGTGTCGCCCGCGCAGGCGCTGGATGCGGCACGGGCGGCGTCGGACATCGTTCTTTTGGGGCGCGATCTGTCGCCCCTGCCCGAGATGCTGCGCATCGGTCGGCAGGCCCGGCGGCGGATCAAGCAGAATTTCGCCATTTCGCTGGCCTATAACCTGATTGCCGTGCCGGTGGCGCTGGTCGGTCTGGCGACGCCCCTGATCGCGGCTCTGGCCATGTCGACCTCGTCCCTGACTGTCACGCTGAACGCCTTGCGGATGAAATAGGGGACGGGAATGGAAACACTGGCGGTTCTGATCCCGGTGTCGCTGTTTCTGGGCGGGCTTGGCCTTTTGGCCTTTGTCTGGACGCTGCGGACGCGCCAGTATGACGACCCCGAGGGCGATGGCCACCGGATCCTGCGCAAGGATTGGGACGACCGGCCCCAGCCATAGGGGCATCGCAGCCCTTTGCCTTCGGACCGATCAGGTGACCTGCCAGTGGCAGGTCGCCCGGTCCGTTGGCCGAAGCGCAAGCGCAGGCCAAGGGGTTTTCCGCGCAGCCGGACGATTGGGCGTGGACAGCGCCTGCCCAGGTGGGGGCGAATGCCCCCGCCGCCCGGGGGGCGGGGGCTGTCCACGCGGCTATCGCCACGTGGACGGCTTTGCTGAACCCGGTCGCGGCGCCCGGGTCGCTTGCCCCGGGCTTTGGTGGGCCGAACCGCTTGGACTACCACCGTCCCAGCGCATCCTCGTCCCTGTCGCGGGCCTGGACCCAGTCGGCCCCGTCGGCACGGAATTCCTTTTTCCAGAAGGGGGCGCGGGATTTGAGGTAGTCCATCAGGAAATCGGCGGCCTCAAATGCCGCCTGCCGGTGGCGTGCGGCGGTGGCGACCATCATGATCGGTTCGCCGGGCATCAGGGTGCCATGGCGGTGCAGGATCAGAAGGCCGGTCAGCGGCCAGCGGGACAGGGCCTGATCGGCGATGGCGGTCAGGGTGGCCTCGGTCATGCCGGGGTAATGTTCGATCTCCATCCGGGTCAGGCTGCCGCCATCGTCGCGGACAAGACCAAGGAAGGTGACGACCGCCCCGGCATCCCGGCCCGCGCCTGCCGCGAAGGCCGCGGATTCGGCGCCGTAGTCAAAAGGGTCGGCCTGCAGCCGGATTATGGCCATCTTATCCCCCGGTCATCGGCGGGAAGAAGGCCAGTTCACGGACGCCCGCCAAGGGCGCGTCGAAGTCGGCCAGCTGCTGGTCGACCGCGACGCGCAGCGCTGTGAGGTCGGCAAAGGCCGCCTGATAGCGATCCTCGCGCGCGGCAAGTTCGGCGACCAGGCCCCGAACCGTTGCCGCCTGTGTCTCCACCCGTTCGCGCGGCAGGCCGATCCGTTCGCGGACCCAGGCGAAATAAAGGACCTCGATCATCTGTCGTCTTTGAGGAACGGGAGCGCCTTGCGGAAATAATCCCAGCCGGTGACAAGGGTCAGCAGGGCCGCGACCCACAAAAGCAGGATGCCCGCATCATTGGCGACCGAGGCGCAGTCGCGTTTGCCGCAGGCGCGGATCGGGTCGGCGGTGCCTGCAGCGACCGCATCGGCATATTGGTCGGGGGTCATGCCGCGCATGGCGACGCCGTTCAGATATTCGAACCCGGTGCCCAGGAACAGGACGGCGATCGCGACCATCTGCAGCGTGGTTTTCCATTTGGCCAGGCGTGTGACTTTCAGCGTCGCGGCCTTTGCCCCCAGAAACTCGCGCAGGCCCGACACGAACACTTCGCGAAAGAGGATGGCGGTGGCGGGCAGGATCAGCCAGGCGTTCATGCCGTTGTAGCCGGTCAGGATCATGATGGCGATCACCACCATCGCCTTGTCGGCAATCGGGTCCAGCATGGCGCCGAATTTGGATTCCTGTTTCCACAGCCGCGCCAGATAGCCATCGAAATAGTCGGTGATGGCGGCGCCGACGAACAGGGTCAGCGCGAACCAGTCGGCCCAGGGCCGGTGGAAGTAAAGGAACATGACCGCCACGCCGGGGGCGGCGAGCAGCCTCAGGACCGTCAGGATATTCGGGATCGTCCAGGTCATGCGCGCACCCTAGCCACAGGCCCGTCCGGGGGGAAGGGGGTAGATTTGGGGCCGCGGGCGGTGGGTCCAAAAGCAAAACGCCCGCACCTTGCGGCGCGGGCGGTCCTGACCCGGGGGGCCCGAGGCCTTAGCGGCGCAGGCCCAGCCGTTCGATCAGCTTGGCATAGCGCGCCACGTCCTTGGCCTTGAGATAGTCCAGAAGCTTGCGGCGCTGCGCGACCAGCTTCAGCAGACCACGGCGGGAATGGTTATCCTTGACGTGGGTCTTGAAATGCTCGGTCAGCGTGGCGATGCGCGACGAAAGGATGGCGACCTGCACTTCGGGCGAGCCGGTGTCACCGGCCTTGGTCGCATAATCCTTCATCAGGCGGTTCTTTTCTTCGACCGTGATCGACATCGGGGTCTCCTTTGTTAAAGGGTTATGGCGCAAGCCGGGATGTCGTCCAGCCTGGCCCGTGGAGGGGCCGCCCGAGGCCGCGTGCCATGGGCGACCGGGGGCCTATAGGAGAGAATCGGCGCGAAGGGAAGCGGAAAGCGCGGGCGGGTGCTGGCCGCGCGGGGGCGGGGCTGGTAGAGCGTGAAGACGCTTGTGAGACTCAATTCCCCGGTCCGGGTCGGCTAGGCCGGCGGAATTTTCGAAAATTCCGCGCCAGAGCCTTTAAGGCTCTGGTCCGATTTCTTCGAAGAAATCGGGCCCCGGCGGCGGTTCAACCAAGCCTTATCCAGTTCTGGCAGGGCATCAGACAGGCAGCGGGGGGCAGATGACGGCGGACGGGGCAGAGCATCTGACGGCGCTGGTCATCGGCGGCGGTCCGGCCGGGCTGATGGCGGCCGAGGTTCTGGGGGCCGCCGGGCACAGGGTGGTCGTGACCGACGGGCGGCCCACGGTGGCGCGCAAGTTCCTGATGGCGGGCAAGTCCGGGCTGAACCTGACCAAGGACGAAGGGGCTGACCTGTTTGCCAGCCGGATCAGCGCACCCTGGCTGCGGGGCATGGTGGCGGGCTTTGGCCCGGCTCAGGTCAGCGACTGGGTGCGGGGGTTGGGGCAGGATCTCTTCACCGGCTCCAGCGGGCGGGTGTTTCCGGTGGGGATGAAAGCCTCGCCCTTGCTGCGCGCCTGGCTGGCGCGGCTGGCGGGGCAGGGGGCGGAATTGCGGGTGCGCTGGCTGCTGGCCGGGCGCGACGCGGGCGGCGCCTGGCTGTTCGACACGCCGGGCGGGCAGCGGCGGGTGGTGGCGGATGTGACGGTGCTGGCGCTGGGCGGGGCCAGTTGGCCGCGGCTGGGGTCGGATGCGGCATGGGTGCCGTGGCTGGGCGCGCTGGGTGTGGGCATCGCGCCCTTTCGACCGGCGAACATGGGCTTTGCCGTGGATTGGTCGGCGCATATGGCGCCGCACTTGGGGCAGCCGGTCAAGGGCGTGGCCCTGTCGGCGGCGGGGCGGCGCGCGCGGGGCGAGTTCGTGATTTCGGCGCGCGGGCTGGAGGGCGGCGGTATCTATGCCCTGTCGGCGCCGGTGCGGGATGGCGCGGAGTTGCTGCTGGATCTGTTTCCGGATGTGACGCAGGGCGATCTGGCGCAGCGCCTGTCGCAGGCGCGGTCGGGCGAGACGCTGGCCAACCGGTTGCGCAAGGCTTTGGGCCTGAGTGGCGCGCGGCTGGCGCTGGCGCTGGAATGGGGGCGGCCGCTGCCCAAGGGCCCCAATGCCCTGGCCGGGTTGCTGAAGGCGCTGCCCGTCCGCCATTCCGGCCCCCGCCCGCTGGAGGAGGCGATTTCATCTGCCGGTGGCATCCGGCAGGACAGCCTGAGCGACGATCTGGAACTCTGCGCCCTGCCCGGCAGCTTTGCCGCAGGCGAGATGCTGGATTGGGAGGCGCCGACCGGCGGCTATCTGTTGACCGCCTGCCTTGGAACCGGACGCCACGCCGGGCTGGCGGCGGCGCGTCGGCTGGGCGGGGTGTAGGGGCTGCTTGTCCAGATATCCCCGCCCCGGACCTGATCCGGGGCCCCTGTCACCCCGCGAGGCCCCGGCTCGGGGGCCGGGGCGGGGCGTGAGTATGGGGGCGTGGGCCGGGTGCGCGACTGCCCCGGGCTTTGGTGGGCGGGCGACCCGTCCCTATCGCCGGTTCATCATCGCCAGACGGATCAGCGCCC
>CAZKJZ010000065.1:7943-12734 GCA_964553145.1 uncultured Frigidibacter sp.
GGGCGGGCGACCCGTCCCTATCGCCGGTTCATCATCGCCAGACGGATCAGCGCCCGTTCCATCACGGCCATGGTCGGCGCGCGCGAGGTAGAGCGGAGCGTCAGGTCAGTGTCGGTCAAGAGGCTGAGCGCCTGTTCCAGCCGGTGCATCCCCCAGCCCTGCGCTTGTTTCAGCATCCGGTCACGGCGGGGGCCGAAAACCGGCGGGCGGACGCGGGCGATGCCGGATGCCGCGCCGCCGGGGTCAGAGGCTGCGGCATGCAGGGTGCGAAAATGCCGGGTGGCGCCGATGCAAAGCGTTACGGCACCAACACCTTGCCCTTCCAGCCGCCGCATCAGCGTGCCGACGCGGGCCGACTGGCCTTCGGCGACAGCATGCAGGATATCGTCGACCTCGGCCTCGATCGTCTGGGGGGCCATGGCGGCGACATCGGCAGGCGACAGGGACGCGGGATCGCCGAATTTGTAAAGGGCGATCTTTTCCACGGTCTGGCGAAAATCGCCCGGATCAAGTTCGCGCGACAGGGACACCAGGTCGGTCATGGCCTGAGCGTCCAGATTGGTCAGCCCGGCGCGCTTCAGCTCTGCCTCGATCTCCTCGCGCGTTGGCGGGTCGTCGTAAAGGCCGATGGCATAGGCGTTGGCGTGATCCTCGAACGCTTTTTTCAGGGCCGAGGCCTTGGTCAGGACCCCGGCGGTGACAACCAGCACCGCATCGCCCGCCCGCCAGTCGGCCAGGGCTGCCGCCAGAACGGGGGCGGTGCCATCGCCTGCATCCTCGACAAAGGCGACGCGCGGGCCGGGGAAAAAGCCCTGCGCCTTCAGCGCGTCACCAACCAGCGCCGGGTCCTTGCGCAGATCGGCGGCGGGGATGCGGGTGAGGCGCATTTCGGCCTCGCCCTCTGCACCGATCAGGGCGGCGATCGCCTCTTGCCGTTTCAGGGCCACGCGCATCGGGTCGGCGCCAAAGATCAACAGGCCGGCGCGGTCGGGTTCGGGCCGGGAAAAATAGCGGGCGGCGGCGGCGCCCGACAGTTTCATGGGCTGGCCCAGCCGGACGATCCGGCGATCAGGTCGGTGACGATCTGGTCGGCCAGAATCCGCATCAGCCGCTGATAGGCGTCGCGTTCCGAGGCCGCCGTCGACACGACCGTGCCCGAGGCGGAATAGGCGGTGAAATTCTGCACGCTGCCTTTTGTCACCATCTGGCCGCTGGCCAGATCGGTCAGGTCATAGGCAACGCTGCCCGACAGGTGATAGCGGGTGGTGGCGTTGGTGGCGGTGATGCCCAGCCCCTTGGCCGAAACGGTAATCCGGTAGCCGAGCCGCCAGCGCGGGTTCTGCGGGCGGCCCAGCCGCTGTTCCAGCTGGCCCACCAGATCAAAAGCGTTCTTGTCGCGCGGCTCGTCCAGCGTGATCCGACCGGTCAGGCTGCGGGCGGGGCCAGCGGGCCCATAGGCTGGGGTAAAGCCGCAGGCGGCCACAGGCGCGGCCGCCAGAAGGGTCAGGAATTGGCGGCGGTCAGACAACCACATTGATGATGCGCCCCGGCACGACGATGATCTTCCTGACCGGCTGCCCGGCAAGGAACTTGATCACAGCTTCATCCGCCAGCGCGATCTTTTCAATATCGGATGCGGCCATATCCTTGGGCACGCTGATTTCCGCGCGGCGCTTGCCGTTGATCTGGATCGGCAGGGTGACGGTGTCATCCATCAGCATCGCGGGATCGGCCTTGGGCCAGGGGGCGGTTACGACCAGCCCCTCGCCGCCCTGCATGGCCCAGATATCTTCGGCCAGGTGCGGGGTCATCGGCGACATCAACTGTGCCAGCACCATCACCGCCTGCCGCTGCGCGGCCTTGGAGGCGTCGGATTTCTGGATCGCGTTGGCCAGTTCGTAAAGCTTGGCAATGGCCTTGTTGAAGGCAAAGCCTTCGATCGACTTTGTCACATCGGCCACGGCGCGGTGGGTGGCGCGGGCCAGATCCTCATCCCCCGTGCCCGGATGACCGTCGGGCAGGCTGGCGATCCGGTCCGACAGGGTCCAGACCCGATTGAGGTGCTTGTAGGCCGCATCGGCCCCCGCCGCCGTCCATTCCACATCCCGTTCGGGCGGGCTGTCGGACATGACGAACCAGCGGGCGGTATCGGCGCCGAACTGGGCGATGATGTTCATCGGATCGACGACGTTCTTCTTGGATTTGGACATCTTGGCCGAGGGGATAACCTCGACCACCGTGCCATCGGCCAGCTTTCCGTCCGTCACATCCTCGGGCAGGTGATAGACAGGGCGGCCGTTTTCGTCGGTCGTCTTGTAAATCTCATGTGTCACCATGCCCTGGGTGAAGAGGGCATTGAACGGCTCGATCGCCTTCAGGGGCAGGTGGCCGGTTCGGTGCATCGCGCGCGCAAAGAAGCGGGAATAGAGGAGGTGCAGGATCGCATGTTCGATTCCGCCGATATACTGGTCGACGTTCATCCAGTAATCGACATCCTCGGCCACCGTGGGCGTCGCGGCCCGGGGTGCGGTGAAGCGGGCGAAGTACCAGGACGAATCGACGAACGTGTCCATCGTGTCGGTTTCGCGTTTCGCGGGCTGGCCGCAGGCCGGGCAGGCGCAGTCGCGCCAGGTCGGATGGCGGTCCAGCGGGTTGCCGGGCTTGTCGAAACTCACGTCATCGGGCAGGCGGACCGGCAGGTTTTCCTTGGCCTCGGGCACCACGCCGCAGTCGGGGCAATGAACGACCGGAATCGGGCAGCCCCAATAGCGCTGGCGCGACAGGCCCCAGTCGCGCAGGCGGTATTTGGTCACGCCTGTGCCATAGCCGTTGGCTTCGGCATGCGCGATGGCGGCAGCGATCGCCGCGTCACCGGTCTGCACCTCGGTCCCGGCGAAGCCACGCACATAGCGCACCTGCTCGGATTTCGGTGGCACGAATGGCTGGGCGACGGGCGCATCCTGCCCCCCGTCGGTGACAAAGACCGCCCGGATCGGCAGGTCATATTTCTCGGCGAATTCGAAGTCGCGCTGATCATGGGCCGGGCAGCCAAAGATCGCGCCGGTGCCGTAGTCCATCAGGATGAAATTCGCGATCCAGACCGGCAGTTCCCAGGCCGGGTCCAGCGGATGGCGGACGCGGATGCCGGTGTCGTAGCCGATTTTTTCGGCGGTCTCGATCTCTTCTGCAGAGGTGCCGCCCTGGCTGCAGCGCGCGATGAATTCGGCGACCTTCGGGTCGCTTTCCAGCGCCTTGGCCAGCGGATGACCGGGCGAGATGGCGGCAAAGCCCGCGCCCATCAGCGTGTCCGGCCGCGTGGTGTAAACCTCAAGCCGTTCAAAGCCTGCCGGCGCGCCGACCGTGTCAAAGGCGAACTGCAATCCGCGCGACTTGCCGATCCAGTTGGCCTGCATCAGCCGCACCTTGTCGGGCCAGTTGGTCAGACCGTCCAGCGCGCTCAGCAATTCGTCGGAATAGTCGGAAATCTTGAAGAACCATTGCGTCAGTTCGCGCCGCTCGACCAGCGCGCCCGACCGCCAGCCGCGGCCCTCGATCACCTGTTCGTTGGCCAGAACCGTCATGTCGACCGGGTCCCAGTTCACCACGGCGGCCTTGCGATAGACAAGACCCGCCGCCAGCATGTCGATGAACATCGCCTGCTGCTGGCCGTAATATTCGGGGTCGCAGGTGGCGAATTCGCGGCTCCAGTCGATCGACAGGCCCAGGGGCTTCATCTGCGCACGCATGTCGGCGATGTTGGAATAGGTCCAGTCCTTGGGATGGCCGCCCCGCTCCATCGCCGCGTTTTCGGCCGGCATGCCGAACGCATCCCAGCCCATCGGATGCAGCACGGAATAGCCCTGCGCCGCCTTGGTGCGCGCCACCACATCGCCCATCGTATAGTTGCGGACATGGCCCATATGGATGCGCCCCGACGGATAGGGAAACATTTCCAGGACGTAGTACTTGGGCTTTGCCGGATCGCGCCGCGCGACAAAGCATCCGGCCTGATCCCAGGCCTGTTGCCATTTCGGTTCGCTTGCGGCGGGTTCGTAGCGCGACATTCTCATTCCTCGGATTGGATCGCGCCGGTTATACAGGCTGAAAGGCCAAGGTCCAGAGACCTTGGGGCCTTTCGAAAGCCATTGGAAAGGGCCGCGTTACAGCTTGCCGTCGCGGACACGCAGCTGGCGGGCGCGGGTCAGGATCGCATCTTCGACTGCGCGCTGGGTGGCGGCATCGACCGGGCCGGACTTGGTCGACAGCGACACTTTCAGCGACCGCGCATCAAGTGCCGGGTCGTCAACCAGAATCGTCGCGCGATAGGCGCGGCCACCGCCGGGCGGGGTGCCATAGCCGGTGACGATGACGCCGGTAAAGGGATCGACCGTTTCCTTGGGCAGGAAATCCAGAACCTCCAGCGAGGCGTTCCACAGATAGCGGTTCACCGCGACGGTGGTGCTGGGATTGTCGCGGTTGCTGAACAGGTCCCAGATGGTGGACTTGGGGCGGTCAGAGGGAATCGCGCGTTCCAGCCCGGCGCGCTGGGCATCCGCCGCGGCCTTCCTTTCGGCAGTTTCGGCGGTCGGCACACTGTTCCGGCGGCCAAAGAGGCCGCTGTCGCCCGAGCTGATACTGCCGCAGCCGACCGTCAGGGCAGCCAGCCCGGTAAGAATCGCCCAACGCGCTAGACTGCGGACCGACTGTTGCATGAACCCTGCCCTGAACCCGTTTCCTCGCTGGTCTAGCCGAGGGGCGATGCGCGGACAAGGCTTTTCCCGGGGCGTGGGG
>CAZKJZ010000066.1:0-12575 GCA_964553145.1 uncultured Frigidibacter sp.
TCCAGCCCGTTGCCGTCGCTCAGGCGCAGGTCGACCACCGCATAGGCGGGCGGGCGACTTTCGGCGATGGCGCGCCCTGCCGCCACCGTTTCGGCCGTCACCGGGGCAAAGCCGCGCTTTTCCATGGCGCGGGCCAGCCGGGTGACAAAGGCCGTATCGTCATCGACCAGCAAAAGGCTGGGATCGGGGCCAATGGCCGTCATGTCAGCGTCGCTCATCCTGTCCCCCGCCCCTATCCGGCTGCCGCCTGCAGAAAACAGCTGGCCCGTTCCGCAATCTGGTCGGCGTTGTCATCGCGGTTGAAAAATTCGGCAAAGCCCACGCCCGGCAGCATAAGATAGGTCTGGGTTGTATGGTCAACCATGTAATAATCATCCGCAGGCGCATCCGGCACCTTGTAAAAGACCTTATAGGCTTGGGCGGCCTGCCTGATCTCTTCCTCGGTTCCGGTCAGGCCGATCATGCGCGGGTGAATCTGGTCGGTCCATTGCTTCAGCACCTCTGGCGTATCGCGTTTGGGATCGACGCTGATAAACACCGGCGTAACTTCAAAGCCCTTTTCTTCCAGCGCATCAACCGCCTCGGCATTGCGGGCGCTGTCGACGGGGCAGACATCGGGGCAGAATGTATAGCCGAAATAGACCAGGCTCGGCTTGTCCAGAACCTGGGCGTCGGTGACCCGGCGGCCGTCCTCGTCCGTCAGGGTAAAGGGGCCGCCGATCATGGCCGCGCCCCCCGCGATGCGCGATGTGCGGCACTGGGCGAACGGATCGTTGCCGGTGCCCCGGGTCACGGCATAGATGCCCGCCAGAAAGATCGCCGCCGTTGCCGTTGCCGCTAGGGCAAGATTACCAGTCGATACGGCCATGGCCCACCTTCATCACATCAATCGCCGCATTGATCGCCCATTCGGCGCGGACTATCAATCTGCCGCATGAAGCCGCTGGATCAGATGCCGGGTCACACTGCCTCGGGCGGGGCAGGCCTGCCCGACCGCCGCGACGGGCGCGAGGATTGGGTGCGTCTGCGCACGCTGGTGCTGTTGCGCTGGATGGCCATCGCCGGTCAGCTTGCGGCGCTTATTGTGGCCAACCGCCATTTCGGCATCACGCTGAACCTTCCTGCCTGTCTGGTCGTCATCGGCCTGTCGATCGGGGTCAACCTGCTGTCGGGCCTGCTGCCCGCCCCGTCACGCCGCCTGTCCGCGTCCGAAACCCTGGCCATCCTGATGTTCGACACGGCGCAGCTTTCGGCGCTGCTCTATCTGACCGGCGGGCTGAACAACCCCTTTGCCCTGCTGCTGCTGGTGCCCGCGACCATCGCCGCGACCGCCCTGTCCGACCGCGCCACCGCCATCGTCGGCAGCCAGGCCATAGCCACCGTAACGCTCTTGTTCTGGACCTATCACCCGCTGGTGACCGAGGCGGGGCATGTCGTGAGGGTGCCGCCGATCTTCGGTTTCGGTTTTTGGCTGGCGATCGTCGTCGGGGTTCTGTTCCTGTCGCTTTACGCCCGCCGCGTGTCGAACGAGATTCACGCCATGGGCGATGCGCTTCTGGCGACCCAGCTGGCCTTGGCGCGCGAACAGAAACTGACCGATCTGTCCGGCGTCGTGGCTGCCGCGGCGCATGAGCTGGGCACACCCCTGGCCACGATCAAGCTGGCCAGTTCCGAACTGGCGGACGAGCTGGCCGACCGCCCCGACCTGCGCCATGACGCAGAGCTGATCCGCGCCCAGGCGGATCGTTGCCGCGACATATTGCGGTCCATGGGCCGGGCCGGGAAGGACGATCTGCATCTGCGTGCGGCCCCCCTGGCCGCCGTCGTGCAAGAGGCCGCCGAACCCCATGCCAACCGCCGCGTGCCGATCCGTTTTTCGTTGCCACCGGGCCGGGCCGCCGACCAGCCCTTTATCGCCCGCAGGCCCGAGGTCATCCACGGCCTGCGCAATCTGATACAGAATGCCGTCGATTTTGCCGGCACCACGGTCTGGGCCGATGTGGACTGGACAGACAACCGGATCGAGGTGGTCATCGCCGATGACGGGCCCGGCTATCCTGCGCATCTGATCGACCGGATCGGCGATCCCTATATGCACAGCCGCGCCGCGGGGGGTGCCGAGGGCGATGGGCGCGGCGCCTATGAAGGGATGGGAATGGGCCTTTTCATCGCCAAGACGCTGCTGGAACGGACCGGCGCGCATCTCGAATTCGCCAACGGCTCAGACCCGTTCCTGACCGACCGGGAAACGCCCAGCCGCAGCGGGGCCATTGTCCGCGTTCGCTGGCCCCGGGCGATGATCGCGGCCGACCCGCGTGCCGCCCATGGCGAAAACGCCCCGATTCCGGGCTGATCCGGCGGAATAGTCGGCATTTTTTGCATCCGCTTAACCCGCTGTTAACCCTGCCGTCAGAGCGTGGCTCTGCGGGACGGACCCGCGCCAGACCGGAGATTGCGATGACCCCCCTCTTCATGGCCACCATTCTGGTTGCGGCCTCGGTCGCCTCGGCCTTTGCCGCGCTGGTGCTGATCTCGGTCCTTCTGCCCGGGCATTGGCGGAAATCGCCCGCCCTGGCGACAGGCACGATCGAACCGACCGTCTTTCTGTTCGAAGCGGGGGAGCTGGTCGATGCAACCCGCCCCGCGCATCTTCTTCTGGAACGGATCGGCGGGGCGGGCAGCGATCACGACCGGCTTGTCGCCTATCTGTCGGGGCATTTTCCCGACCTTGCGGGCCAGCTGGCCCGGCTGCGCGAAACGGGCGATGTCACACTGACGGCCGGACCGGACCGCCCGCTCAGCCTTTCGGCAGAATATCTGGGCACCATCCTTCGGCTGACGCTGGTCGATCTGGAAAGCGAAGGCCAGGGCGTGACGATCGACGGCCTCAGCCTGCGCGCGCAAGAGGAAGAGATCGCCACATTGCGCGAAACCCTGTCCATCCTGCCCTATCCGGTCTGGCGGCTGGACGGTGCCGGACAGATCGCCTGGGCCAATAACCCCTATCTTCAGCTGGTGCGCGACCAGTCGGGCAATGATGACCTGACCTGGCCGCTGCCCGTGCTCTTCTCGCTGCCCGCCGATGCGCTGGACACCGGCCTGCCCAAACGCCTGTCGCTGGCCGGCGCCTCGGGCCGGTCGGCCCATTGGTACGATTGCCATTCGCGCCGCTCCGGCGGCGGCAGCCTGCATTTCGCCCTGTTGGCCGACCCGGTGGTCAAGGCCGAAACCGCGCTGCGCGACTTTGTCCAGACCCTGACCAAGACCTTTGCCCATCTGCCGATTGGCCTGGCGATCTTTGACCGCCAGCGGCAGCTGGCCTTGTTCAACCCGGCGCTGATCGACCTGACCACGCTTGCGCCCGACTATCTGTCGGGCCGGCCCACGCTTTTTTCCTTCCTAGACCGGTTGCGCGAGGCGCGGATCATCCCCGAGCCCAAGGATTATGCCAGCTGGCGGCTGCGGATGACGACGCTGGAACAGGCCGCCTCCTCTGGCCAGTATGAAGAAACCTGGTCCCTTGCCACCGGCCAGACCTACCGCGTCAGCGGCAGGCCGCATGCCGATGGCGCCGTCGCCTTCTTTTTCGAGGATATTTCCGCCGAAATCTCGCTGACCCGCCGCTTCCGGTCCGAGATCGAGATGGGCCAGTCGGTGATCGACGCGCTGGAGGATGCGATCGCCGTCTTTTCACCCAATGGCGATCTGGTCCTGTCGAACGCGGCCTACGGGCAGCTTTGGGGCGTCGATCCCGCCACCAGCCTTGGCCAGATGACGGTGACCGATGCCACGCGGCACTGGCAGCGGCTCTGCCATCCGACCCCGGCCTGGGGCGACCTGCGCGACTTTGTCGTCGACCTGGGCGAACGCAGCGCCTGGGACGCCGACATCACCCTGACCGACGGCCGCCACATGACCGTGCGCTTCACCCCCGCCAACGGCAATGCCACACTGGTCCGCTTCCATCAGACCAGCGGACGGCGCCTGCAGGTCCATCATTCCCGCCCGGCCCGTCCTCCGGCCCCGCCCGAACCACGCCTGCATCTGGACGCCTAGCAGGGCCCCCGTTCCATTGCCCTTGAGATAGGCGCGGAATCACACTATCCCGCGCCTGTCATCCGGTAAGAGGAACGCCATGCCCGCGCCTGCCGCCCCCAAGAAAGTCGTGCTTGCCTATTCGGGCGGCCTTGATACGTCGATCATCCTCAAGTGGCTGCAGACCGAATATGGCTGCGAGGTGGTGACCTTCACCGCCGACCTCGGCCAGGGCGAGGAACTGGAACCGGCGCGGCAAAAGGCCCTGCTGATGGGGATCAAGCCCGACAATATCCATATCGTCGACGTGCGCGAGGAATTCGTCCGCGATTTCGTCTTTCCGATGTTCCGCGCCAATGCCCTCTACGAAGGGCTCTATCTTCTGGGCACCTCGATCGCCCGCCCGCTGATTTCGCAGCACCTTGTCCGCATCGCCCATGAAACCGGCGCCGATGCCGTGGCCCATGGCGCCACCGGCAAGGGCAATGATCAGGTGCGGTTCGAACTGTCGGCCCTGGCGCTGGACCCGACGATCAAGGTCATCGCCCCCTGGCGCCTGTGGGACCTGACCAGCCGCACCCGCCTCTTGGAATTTGCCGAGGCGAACCAGATTCCGATCGCCAAGGACAAGCGCGGCGAAGCGCCGTTCAGCGTCGATGCGAACCTGCTGCACACCTCGTCCGAAGGCCGGGTTCTGGAAGATCCGGGCCAGGAATTCCCCGATTATGTCCTGCAGCGCGTCGTTCCCGCCGAACAGGCACCCGATACGGCCGAAATGGTGGACATCACCTTTGAGCGCGGCGATGCTGTCGCGATCAACGGCGAACGTCTGTCGCCCGCGACGATCCTGACCCGCCTGAACGAGCTTGGCGGCAAACACGGCGTCGGCATCCTCGACCTGGTCGAAAACCGCTTTGTCGGGATGAAGTCGCGCGGCGTCTATGAAACCCCCGGCGGCACGATCCTGCTCGAGGCCCATCGCGGCATCGAACAGATCACGCTGGATGCGGGCGCCGGGCATCTGAAAGACAGTATCATGCCGCGCTATGCGGAACTGATCTACAACGGCTTCTGGTTCAGCCCGGAACGCGAGGCGCTGCAGGCCCTGATCGACAAGACGCAAGAGCATGTCACCGGCACCGTGCGGGTGAAGCTGTACAAAGGTTCGGCCCGCACCGTCGCCCGCTGGTCCGACCATTCGCTTTACAGCGAAAAGCATGTGACGTTTGAAGAGGACGCAGGCGCCTATGACCAGAAGGATGCCGAAGGTTTCATCCGCCTGAATGCCCTGCGGCTTCGGCTGATCGCCACCCGCAACGCGCGCGTCAAGGGCCGGGGCTGATCCGACGCCCCCGCCCCCCGGGGTCAGCCGATGCGGCCGCGCTGGCCGCCGGTCTGGCCCCGGTCCAAAAGCAGATGATCCAGGATCACGCAGGCCATCATCGCCTCGCCCACCGGCACGGCGCGGATGCCGACGCAGGGGTCATGACGGCCTTTGGTGACCAGATCCACCTCCTCGCCACCAACCGTCACCGACCGGCGCGGCGTCAGGATCGAGGATGTGGGCTTCACGGCAAAGCGGCAGACCACATCCTGCCCGGTCGAAATGCCGCCCAGAATGCCACCCGCATGGTTTGACAGGAACTGCGGCCCGCCCGGCCCCATGCGAATCTCATCGGCATTCTCGACCCCGGTCAGGTCCGCCGCCGCCATGCCCGCACCGATCTCGACCCCCTTGACCGCGTTGATCGACATCATCGCGGCAGCAAGGTCCGCATCCAGCTTGCCATAGATCGGCGCGCCCAGGCCCGCAGGCACGCCCCGCGCCACCACCTCGATCACCGCGCCGACCGAATTGCCGTCCTTGCGCAACCGGTCCAGCTCTGCCTCCCATTCCGCCGCTGCGGCGGCATCGGGGCACCAGAACGGATTGCGCTCGACCTCTGCCAGGTCAAAGCGGGCGGGGTCGGCGGCCAGACGGCCCATGCGGACCATATAGGCCTGAACCTCGATCCCCGGCACCAAAGCCTTCAGCACCTCGCGCGCCACGCCGCCAGCCGCCACCCGCGCCGCCGTCTCGCGGGCGCTGGACCGGCCGCCGCCGCGCGGGTCGCGAATCCCGTATTTCTGCCAATAGGTGATGTCGGCATGGCCGGGGCGAAAGCTTTGGGCAATCTCGCCATAATCCTTGGACCGCTGATCGGTGTTTTCGATCATCAGCTGAATGGGCGTCCCGGTCGTGTGCCCCTCATAGACACCCGACAGGATCTTCACCTCGTCCGGTTCGCGCCGCTGGGTGGTAAAGCGGTTCTGCCCGGGTTTGCGCCGGTCCAGCCAATGCTGGATCATCGACGGCTCCAGCGCGATGCCCGGCGGGCAGCCATCCACCGTGGCGCCAAGCGCCGGCCCGTGGCTTTCGCCCCAGGTGGTGACGCGGAAAAGATGTCCGAAGCTGTTAAGGCTCATGTGCAGGCTCCTGTCCTTCCTGCGGCATAAAGGACCGGCGCGCCCCGCTCAAGCAGACTTGGCCCCCGCCCTTTCATTGTGGCCCAAATATCCTGGGGTGAGCCCCGGCTAGCCCGGGGCGAGGGGCAAAGCCCCTTTTGCCCTTGCAGCGCCCCGTTCCTTCGCTATGGTGCCCTCCACCTCGGGGTGCCCTGACGATCGGGCTGAGATGCGCAAGCGGACCCGTTGAACCTGAACCGGTTAAGACCGGCGGAGGGAAGGTTGGACATGATGCCGAACCCCCCATCTCCGCCCGCCTGACCATTGGAGGATGAGAGATGAGAAAATCCCTGATGATCGCGGGTCTTGTTGCCACGCAGCCGATAGCGGCGCTGGCGGCGGACAAACCCGTGTTGACGATCTACACCTATGACAGTTTTGCGTCCGAATGGGGCCCCGGCCCCGCTGTGGAAAAGGCGTTCGAGGCCGACTGCGGCTGCGATCTGCAATATGTGACCGCAGGCGATGCCGCCGCCGTCCTGTCGCGCCTGATGCTCGAAGGCGCGGCGACCAAGGCCGACGTGGTGCTGGGTCTGGACAATAACCTGACGGTTCAGGCGGCACAGTCGGGCCTTTTCGCCCCCCACCCGGCGCTGGATGCCAAACTGTCGCTGCCCGTCGCCTGGGACGATGCGACCTTTGTGCCCTTTGACTGGGGCTATTTCGCCTTTGTCTATGACAAGACCAAGGTCGCCACACCGCCCGACAGTTTTCAGGCGCTGGCCGCGTCCGACCTGAAGCTGGTGATCGAAGACCCGCGTTCCTCTTCGCCCGGGCTTGGCCTTCTGATGTGGGTCAAGGCGGCTTATGGCGACAAGGCGGCGGAGATCTGGGCGGGGCTTTCTGACAATATCGTCACCGTCACCCCCGGCTGGTCCGAAGCCTATGGCCTCTTTCTCAAGGGCGAGGCGGATATGGTCCTGTCCTATACAACCTCGCCCGCCTATCACATCTTTGCCGAGAAGGATGAGACGAAGGCAGCGGCAGCCTTTGCCGAAGGGCACTATCTCCAGGTCGAGGTGGCGGGCAAGGTCGCGGGCACCGACCAGCCCGATCTGGCCGACCGGTTCCTGGCCTTCATGACCGGCCCCGCCTTTCAGGGCGCCATCCCCGAAACCAACTGGATGTATCCCGCCGTCACGCCAGAGGCTGGGCTTCCCGCGGAATTTTCGGGTCTGATCCAGCCCGAAAAGGCCCTGATGCTGCCCCCCGATCAGGCCGAGGCTGCCCGCACGGCGGCGACCGAGGAATGGCGCGCCGCCCTCTCGAAATAGGTCCGGCCCATTGGGCCGGGGGCGCAGCGCTGGGCCTGGCCCTGGCGCTGGCCCTTGGCACGTTTGCCGCGATCCTGTGGCAGGCGGGCGGCCCCGCCCAACTGGCGGGGCGGCTGACCGCGGCCGACTGGGCGGCGGCGCGCTTCACCCTGTGGCAGGCGCTCTGGTCTGCCGCGCTGTCGACCCTTCTGGCGGTGCCGGTCGCGCGCGCTCTGGCCCGGCGGGATTTTCGCGGACGGCGGCTGATGATCGCCGCCCTTGGCGCCCCCTTCATCCTGCCGGTCATTGCCGCGGTCATGGGGTTGCTGGCAGTCTTTGGCCGGTCCGGCATCGTCAACGCAGCGCTTCAGGCGCTGGGCCTGCCCGGCTTTTCGCCCTATGGGCTTGGCGGTATCCTGATGGCCCATGTCTTTCTGAACCTGCCGCTGGCCGTCCGCATGATCCTGAACGGCTGGGCTGCAATCCCGGCCGAACGGTTCCGTCTGGCCGCCTCCCTTGGCTTTGGCCCGCGCCAGGTCTGGCGGTTCATCGAGCGACCGATGCTGCGCGCCATCCTGCCCGGCGCGGCGCTGGCGATCTTTCTGATCTGCCTGTCCAGCTTTACCGTGGTTCTGGTCATGGGCGGCGGCCCGCGCGCCACGACGCTGGAGCTGGCGATCTATCAATCCTTCCGGATGGAGTTCGACCTGCCCCATGCCTCGGCCCTTGCCGGCCTGCAGATGGTCCTGTCACTGATCGCCACCGGCATGGCGCTGGCCCTGTCGGCCCCCAGCGGCTTTGGCGCCGGGCTGGGGCGCGGCCCCGTCGCGCGCTGGGATGCCATGGGGCCGGGTACGCGCCTGACCGACGTGACGGTCCTTGTCCTGACCGGCCTCTTTCTGGCCGTGCCCCTGATCTTTGTTCTGGTCATGGGCTTGCCCGCCCTGCCCGCCCTGCCCGGCGCGGTCTGGCTGGCGGCGCTGCGATCGCTGCTGGTGGCGCTGATGGCGGCGGCACTGGCGCTGGCGCTGGGCCTGTCGATCGCCTGCCTTGTCACCGGCCTCTCCCCCCGCCGGGGCCGGGTGGTCGATGCGCTGGCCATGCTGACGATCAGCGCCTCGCCCCTGGTCATAGGCACCGGCCTCTTTCTGATCCTGCGGAACCGGGCCGAACCCACGGCCATCGCCCTGCCGGTCATCATTCTGGTCAATGCGCTGATGGCCATGCCCTTTTGCCTGCGCATCCTTGCGCCCGGCCTGCAGAGCCTGCGCGCCGACTATGACCGGCTGTCGGCCAGCCTTGGCCTGACCGGCTGGCGCTGGCTTCGGCTGGTGGCCCTGCCCCGGCTTCGCCGCCCGCTGGCCTTTGCCGGCGGTCTGGCGGCGGCCCTGTCGGCGGGCGATCTGGGGGTGGTGACCCTGTTCGCCGATCCGTCACGGGCGACCTTGCCCATGCAGATCTTCACGCTGGCCGGGGCCTACCGTATGGGTCAGGCTGCGGCGGCGACCTTGGTGCTGATGGCGCTGGCCTTTGGCCTGTTCCGGGCGATCGACCGGCTGGGGGATCACGATGCTGACCTTTGACAGGCTTCTGCTGACGCAGGGCAACTTTCGGCTGGCGGCTGACTTCAGCCTGCCGCCCGGCGGCATCACCGCCCTTGTCGGCCCGTCCGGCGCGGGCAAGTCCACGCTTTTGTCCGCGATTGCGGGGTTCCTGACGCCCGCGCACGGGCGCATCCTGTGGCAGGGGCAGGATCTGGCCGCCCTGCCCCCCGGCGCCCGACCCCTGTCGATCCTGTTTCAGGACCAGAACCTCTTTCCCCATCTGACCGTGGCGCAAAACCTTGGCCTTGGCCTTCGCCCCGACCTGCGTCTCGGCGATGCGGATCGGGACAGGGTCAGCGATGCGCTGGCGCTGGTCGGGCTGACCGGGCTCGCCGACCGCAAGCCCGGCAGCCTGTCGGGCGGCCAGCAAAGCCGCGTGGCGCTGGCCCGCACCCTCTTGCGCGCGCGGCCGCTTTTGCTGCTGGACGAGCCCTTCGCCGCCCTTGGCCCGGCGCTGAGGGCCGAGATGCTGGATCTGGTGCTGTCTTTGACAGCCACGGCGGGGACCAGCGTGCTGATGGTCAGCCACGACCCTGCCGATGCCTTGCGCGTAGCGGCGCGGACGATGTGGCTGGCGGGGGAGCGGCTTGAACCCCCAACCGAGACAGCGCCGCTGTTTGCAAACCCGCCCCCGGCACTGGCGGCCTATCTGGGTCGGGATCGGTTCGGCTGAACCGCCTGCCAAAGCCCGGGGCAAGCGACCCGGGCGCCGCGACCGGATTGCGAAGAACCGTCCATGTGGCGAAAGCCGCGTGGACTGCGCCCGCCCACCGGGCGGCGGGCGCTTTGCGCCCACCTGGGCAGGCACAGTCCACGCCCAATCGTCCGGCGCGGGTGGACGACCCCTTGGCCTGCGCTCTCGCTTCGGCCAATGGACCGGGTGACGTGCCACCGGCACGTCCCCTGATCGGTCCGGAAAGAAGGCCGCGGCGCGGCGCGGCGGCCAAAAGGAAAACGCGCGCCCCGGTGGGGCGCGCGTTTTACAGAAATCATCACCAGTTCAGTGGGTCTTTTTACCCTTGTAGGGCGCCCACAGCCGCTTGTTGGTCAGATAGAGCAGAACCGCCAGCAGGCCCAGCATACCAACCGCCAGGAAGCCCATGCGCTTGCGCTCCATCATCTTCGGCTCGGCCGCCCACATCAGGAAGGCCGCGACATCCTCGGCCATCTGGTCGACCGACGCCTCGGTCCCGTCGGCATAGGTCACCTGACCGTCCGCCAGGGGCGGCGGCATCTTGATCCAGCCGGTCGAGAAGGCGTGGTTTTCGTAGAAGGTATTGCCAGCCTCTTCTTTGCTTTGCCCGGTAAAGCCGGTCAGGATTGCGTGGATATATTCCGGCCCGCCGATACCCTGCACCAGCTGGTTGATCCCCAGACCATAAGGCCCATGGAACGCCGCACGCGCCTTGGCCATCAGGCTGAGGTCCGGGGCGCCAGCGCCGGTGTTGGCCGGGAAATGGTCGGCCGGGGTTGCCGGACGGTCTTCGCCGGTTTCCTTGTCGGCCACGGTCAAGGTCGCGGCATAGGCGCGCACCTGATCCTCGGGCAGGCGGGGACCGCCCTCTTCGCCCAGCTCGCCGATGCGGACCTGCTTCATGCCGTGGCAGGCCGAGCAAACCTCGGTAAAGACCTGAAGCCCGCGCTGAAGCTGGTGTTCGTCGAACTTGCCGAAGGGCCCTTCAAAGGAAAAGGCGTGATCCTCGATATGGGGGCTTTCATTGGCCAGTGCCGCACCGCTGCCAAGGGCCAGCGCGGAAATGGCGGTGATTGCGATCTGTTTCATCATCTCAATCGGTCCTTTCCGTCACTCGGCCGCGTGGGATTTGGCGCCGTAGTGGGCATTGAAGTCGTCTTCGATCGTCGCGGGCTGCGGCAGCGGTTTTTCGATGATGCCCAGAAGCGGCAGGATCACCAGGAAGTAGGCGAACCAATAGGCCGCCGCGATCAGCGAGATCCAGGAGGTCAGCTCGGTCGGGGTCTGGCTGCCGACCCACATCAGGACGACAAAGTCGATGACCAGCAGACGGAACCACCATTTGAACATCGGGCGATACTGGCCCGAGCGCACGCGCGACGTATCCAGCCACGGGACCAGCGCCATGATGGCAATGGCGCCGAACATCGCCACCACGCCAAAGAACTTGGCGTCGACGATGCCAAAGGTCACGAACTGCACCAGCTGCACGATCCAGACATCCGAGGTGAAGGCCCGCAGGATCGCGTAGAAGGGCAGGTAGTACCATTCCGGCACGATATGCGCAGGCGTCGCCAGGGCGTTCGCCTCGATATAATTGTCCGGGTGGCCGAAGTAGTTGGGCATAAAGCCCACAACCGCGAAAAAGACCACCAGAACCAGCGCCAGCGCGAACAGGTCCTTGATGACGAAATAGGGCCAGAAGGGCAGCGTGTCTTTGTCGGCCTCGGCCTTGGACCCACGGCGCACCTCAACCCCGGCGGGGTTGTTGTTGCCGGTGGTGTGGAAGGCCCAGATATGCACCACGACCAGCGCGGCAATGACGAAGGGCAGCAGGTAATGCAGGCTGAAGAAGCGGTTCAGCGTCGCATTGTCGACCGCCGGTCCGCCCAGCAGCCATTCCTGAATGCTCGGCCCGATGCCGGGGATGGCGCCGAACAGGCCGGTGATAACCGTGGCGCCCCAGAAGGACATCTGACCCCAGGGCAGAACATAGCCCAGAAAGCCCGTGGCCATCATCGCCAGATAGATCAGCATGCCGACGATCCAGGTCACTTCGCGCGGCGCCTTGTAGCTGCCGTAGAACAGACCGCGGAACATGTGGACATAGACGGCAAAGAAGAACAGCGACGCGCCGTTTGCATGCAGATAGCGGATCATGTGCCCGCCGTTCACATCCCGCATGATATGTTCGACCGAGGCAAAGGCCTTGTCGACATGGGGGGTGTAATGCATGACCAGCACCACGCCGGTCGCGATCTGCAGCGCCAGGCAGAAGGCCAGGACGATGCCCCAGATCCACCACCAGTTCAGGTTCTTGGGCGTCGGGATCATCAGCGTATCGTAGATCAGGCTGACGACGGGAAGCCGTTCATGCAGCCATTTCTCGATCCCGGACTTCGGTTCGTAGTGATCGTGCGGAATACCAGCCATCGGTCTGCCCCTCAGCCCAGCTTAAGCGTTGTGTCGTTTTCGAATTTCGCC
>CAZKJZ010000067.1:0-8718 GCA_964553145.1 uncultured Frigidibacter sp.
TTCGACTGGCAGTCCAAGGCGGCGGTCGTGGTGGTGATGGTGTTCTTCCCGGTTCTGGTGAACACGGTGGCGGGGCTGGCCGCCAGCGAAAGGATGCAGCGCGACCTGATGGCGACCTGGGGGGCGGGCTATTGGCAGACGCTGATCAAGCTGCGCCTGCCTGCCGCCATGCCCTTTATCTTCAACGGGTTGAAGATCGCGACGACGCTGGCGCTGATCGGGGCGATTGTGGCCGAATTCTTTGGCAGCCCCATCGTTGGCATGGGCTTTCGCATCTCGACCTCGGTCGGGCAGCTGGCGCTGGACATGGTCTGGGCCGAGATTGCGGTGGCGGCCCTGGCCGGGTCGGCCTTTTACGGTTTGGTGGCGGCACTCGAACGGGCCGTCACCTTTTGGCATCCGTCCCAACGCGGGCGGTAAGGCGACGACAATATAACTGACAACAGGAGGCTGAACATGAAGAAACTGCTGACGACGGCCATGGGCTTTGCCCTGATGACGGGCGCTGGCCACGCCGCCGACGATGTGACGCTGCAGCTGAAATGGGTGACCCAGGCCCAGTTCGCGGGCTATTTCGTCGCCAAGGACAAGGGTTTCTATGACGAAGAAGGGCTGAATGTCACGATCAAGCCGGGCGGACCGGATATTGCGCCGGAACAGGTGATTGCCGGTGGCGGGGCCGATGTCATCGTCGACTGGATGCCCGCGGCGCTGGCCGCGCGCGAACGGGGCGTGCCTTTGGTCAATATCGCCCAGCCGTTCAAGAGCGGCGCGTTGCAACTGACCTGCCTCAAGGAAAATGGCATATCTGGCCCTGCCGACTTCCCGAACCATACGCTCGGGGTCTGGTTCTATGGCAATGAATATCCGTTCTATTCGTGGATGGCGAAACTTGGCTACAAGACCGATGGCAGCGAAGGTGGCGTGACTGTGCTGAAGCAGGCCTTCAATGTCGACGCGCTGCTGCAAAAGCAGGCCGATTGCATTTCGGTCATGACCTATAATGAATATGGTCAGGTCATCGATGCGGGGATCACAGAGGATAAGCTTGTCACCTTCAACTACCTGAAGGAAGGGATCGGCGTGATGGAGGACGGTCTTTATGTGCTGGAGGACAAGCTTGCCGATCCGGCCTTCGAGGACAAAATGGTCCGCTTCGTGCGTGCCAGCATGAAGGGCTGGAAGTATGCCGAAGCCAATTCCGACGAGGCAGCTCAGATCGTCATCGACAATGATGATTCCGGGGCGCAGACGCTGGACCATCAGAAGTACATGATGGGTGAAGTCGCAAAGTTGACGGCAGGATCGAACGGGGCGCTTGATCCGGCAGACTTTGATCAGACGGTGGCGACGCTGCTCCGCGTTGTTTCGCAGGAAAATCCTGCGATTACCAAAGCGCCAGAAGGTGGTTGGACGCATCAGATCACCGACAAGGCGCTGGCGAACTAAGGCCAGTAGCCCTTCGACTGATCCACTGAATCAGCGAAAGGCAAGACGAACCCCCTGCGCGCCCCGGGCTTGGCCCGGGGCCTCTTTCTGAGGTCGTGGCGGCGGTTGAAGGTGAGGCCCCGGGTCAAGCCCGGGGCGTGTCTTTCTGCAGCGAGCCTTTTGCCGATCAGAACGCCGCTTCGGGCAGGTCCATGACCGGGGCGGCGCCGGTCTGGATGCGGGCCAGATGCAGGGCGGTCGCGGGCAGTTCGCGGGCCATGTAATAGCGGCCCGTCGCCAGCTTGGCCTGATACCAGTCCGCATCCCCGGCGCCCGCCGCAAGGGCGGCCCGTGCCGCGCGGGCCATGCGCGCCCACATCAGGCCCATGGCGACCTGACCGAAAAGATGCATGAAATCATAGGACCCGGCCAGCGCGGCATTGGGGTTCTTCACCGCTTCGGCCATGAAGAACATCGCCGCCGCCTGCAGGTCTTTCGATGCCGCCTTCAGCGGGTCAAGGAACCCGGCCTTCAGTTCGGCATCGCTTTCGTTTTCCTTGATGAAGGTGCGGACCAGGTCGAAAAAGGCCATGACCGGCTTGCCGCCGTCCTGCGCCAGCTTGCGCCCGACCAGATCCAGCGCCTGCACGCCATTGGCGCCTTCGTAGATCATGGTGATCCGCGCATCGCGGACAAACTGCGACAGGCCGGTTTCCTCGATATAGCCATGGCCGCCGAACACCTGCTGGGCGCCGACCGCCGTCTCGAACCCCTTGTCGGTCAGGAAGCCCTTGATGACCGGGGTCAAGAGTGAAATCAGCGCCTCGGCCTGCTCATCCCGGCCGCGGTTCGCCTGATCGATCAGCGAGGCGCCCCAGAAGATCAGCGCCCGCGCGCCTTCCAGAAAACTGCGCTGCGCCAGAAGGTTGCGGCGGATGTCGGGGTGAACTATCAGCGGGTCGGCGGGCCCCGCGGGATTGACCGCGCCGGTCACCGCCCGGCCCTGCAGCCGCTCGCGCGCATAGGCGACTGCCGACTGGTGGGCGGCCACCGCGACGGCATAGCCCTGCAGGCCGACCGCGAGGCGCGCCTCGTTCATCATGGTGAACATGGCGCGCATGCCCTTGTGCAGATCGCCCAGAAGGTAGCCGGTTGCGCCGTCGTAATTCATCACGCAGGTGGCATTCCCGTGAATGCCCATCTTTTCCTCGATCTTGCCGACCGAGACGGCATTGCGGGCGCCAAGGCTGCCATCCTCGTTCACCAGCACCTTCGGCACGATGAAAAGCGATATGCCCTTGGTTCCTTCGCCACCGCCCGGCGCCTTGGCCAGGACCAGATGGATGACATTGTCGGCCATGTCGTGATCACCGGCCGAGATGAAGATCTTTTGCCCGCTGATCCGGTAGCTGCCATCCGCCTGCGGTTCGGCGCGGGTGCGCAACTGACCCAGATCGGTGCCGCAATGCGGCTCGGTCAGGTTCATCGTGCCGGTCCAGTCGCAGGCGATCATGCGCGGGAGGTAAGTCGCCTTTTGCGCGTCGCTCCCATGGACCTGAATGGCATTGACCGCGCCATGGGTCAGGCCCTGATACATGTTGAAGGCCATGTTGGCCGACACGAACAATTCGCCCGTGGCGCAGTAAAGAATATGGGGCAAGCCTTGCCCGCCATAGGCCGGGTCGCAGTCAAGCCCGGTCCAGCCGCCCGCCTTCATCGCGTCGAACGCGGGGCGGAAACCGTCGGGCGTGCGCACCACGCCATTGTCGAGCCGGCACCCCTGATGATCGCCAATGGCATTCAGGGGCGCCAGCACGTCGCGGGCCAGCTTGCCCGCCTCTTCCAGGATGGCGCCGGTAAAGTCGGCGTCCAGATCGCTGTAACCGGGAACCGTGGACTCGGTGACGCGCAGCACTTCGTGCAGAAGGAACTGCATATCGCGGGTGGGGGCGGTATAGATCGTCATCGGGTTTTGGTCCTTCGGGTTCTGGGTCAGGCCGCGTCGGACTGTCCCTGGTCACGCAAAAGCTGCTCGCCGATGCCGATCTGTTCGTCCAGTTCGGCAATGTCGCGATCCAGTTCCGCGCGCTGCGCCTGCATTTCAGTCAACCGGCGCCGTGCCACATCAAGCGACCGGACAAGCTGCGCATCGGGCGTGGCGCCCATGTCGTACAGGTCGAGGATCTGACGGATCTCCTCGAGACTGACGCCGAACCGCTTGCCCCGCAGGATCAGTTTCAGCCGGGCACGGTCGCGCCGGGTGAACAGCCGTTTCTGGCCTTCGCGGATCGGGAACAGAAGCTCTTTCTGTTCGTAAAAGCGCAGCGTGCGCGGCGTGACCTCGAACATGTCGCACATGGCACGGATGCTCAACAACTCTTCACTCACAGCATCTCCTTTCATCAACAGCTGGGAAAGAACGCTGCTGATGTGCGGGAATGATCGAAGCTTACAAGGGTGGATGACGTAGAGGTAACTGTGACGCTGCGTCATAAAATGGCTGACGAAACGTCATTGCCGGGCGGGGTCTGCGCACGCAATTTATTTACCATGCGGTCAAAGAAATTCAGGCGTCACTCGTCCAGGTTTGCATGGGTCGAATCGCGCAAAGCGCGAAGATCGGCGATGGTTTCATCCAGTTCGCGGCGCTGTTTTTCCAGTTCGGCCAGCTGGCGGTCCGCCATGCCGATCCAGGTCAGGTTCTGTTCGCGCGTGCCTTTCTTGTTGTACAGGAGCAGCCACTGGCGGATTTCCTCCAGGCTGAAGCCGAACCGCCGCCCGCGCAGGATCAGGGTCATCCGCGCCACTTCGCGCGGGCCATAGAACCGCGACCGGCCGTCCTTTCGCGGGGACAGAAGCTCGATATATTCGTAATAGCGCAGGGTCCGCGGCGTGACGTCGAAACGCGCGCACATCTCCTTGAAGGTCAGGGGCTGGTCGGTCATGGTCCTACTCATTTTCCGAAAGACTATGCGCAACCCGGGCGCCAGACAACAACTTGACGCTACGTCGCACCTGCCCGCCGCTTGCCATGGGCCGCGAGGCTGCCATCCTGAGCACAAAAGGCAGGAGAGGCGGATGAGCGATGACTTACAGGCGGTGGCCAGCCGATTTATCCAGGCGCTGCCCCATGCGCGGGCGCTGGCCATGCGGCTGGACCGGATCGGTCCGGGCAGCGCGGTCATGTCGATGCCCTATGATCCGCGTCTGGTCGGCGACCCGGCGACCGGCGTCATCCATGGTGGGGCGGTCTTTGCGCTGATGGACACCTGCGGCGGCACCGCGGTGATGAGCCATGGCGCGCGGCCCCGTTCGACCGCGACGCTGGACCTCAGGATCGACTATATGCGGCCCGCAGCCCCCGGCCAGCGCATCACGGCCCGGGCCGAATGCTATCACATGACCCGGACTGTCGCCTTCATCCGGGCCACCGCCCATGACGAGGATGAGGGCCGGATCGTCGCCATGGCCACCGGCGCATTCAGCGTCGAACGGCCAGAGGTCGGGCCATGACCGGTCGCCGCCCGCCACCCGAGCCTGTCCATCTGGTCAAGGGCCGCCGCGATGCCGCGCTGAAGGCGCTGGTCGATGGCGTCCCCTATATCGGCTTTCTGGGTATCCGCTTTGACCGAAGGGGCGACGAGCTGACGGCTGTTCTGCCCTATGCCGACATGCTGATCGGCAATCCGGCGCTGCCCGCGCTGCATGGCGGCGCCACGGCGGCCTTTCTGGAGGTCGCGGCGATCGTCGAACTGGGCTGGACCCTGATCTGGGAGGATATGGAGGGCGGACCCACCCCTGACGCTGCGCCCGTAACCCTGCCGCGCCTGCCCAAGACCATCGATTTCACCGTCGACTATCTGCGCACCGGCCTGCCCCGCGACGCCTATGCCCGCGCCCGCGTCAACCGGTCCGGCCGCCGCTATGCCTCGGTCCATGTCGAGGCCTGGCAGGACAACCGCGCCCGGCCCTTTGCCCAGGCGACGGGGCATTTCCTGATGCCGGGGCGCGAGGACGGATAGGGTCGGGGCGTCTGCAGCGGGTATGATGCGCCCGCCAAAGCCCGGGGCAGGTGACCCGGGCGCCGCGACCGGCTTCAACAGAACCGTCCGCGTGGCGATAGCCGCGTGGACAGCCCCTCCCTGCCGCGCCACGGGCGCGGCGTTCTTCGGGGTTGAGGAGGACAAGCAAACACTCCGGGGGAGTGTTTGCCCGACGAGGGTGCCACTGGCACGTTTCTTCCCCCTCATCACCCCTCCGGGCGGCGGGGGCATTCGCCCCCACCAGGGCAGGGGCTGCCCACGCCCAATTGTTCGGTTCTGCGGATAACCCCTTGGCCTGCGCTTGCGCTTCGGCCAACGGACCGGGTGACGTTCCACTGGAACGTCACCTGATCGGTCCGAAAAAAACCAAGAGGGCGTGACCGCCAGCTTTGTCAAAAGAGGCCGACGTCGGCCCGGGGTAACCCGTACTACCTACCCCCGCGAATACATGCCTTCATAGATCGGCGACAGGGTTTCGACCTCGAACAAGGACGAGACCGAGGTGCCGTTCCAGATGTTCAGGATCGCCTGGGCGAACATCGGCGCGGTCGGTACGATGCGGATGTTGCGGGCAGCCTTGACCGCCTCGGTCGGTTCGATGGAATCGGTGATGACCAGCGATTTCATCACCGACTTCTGCACCCGTTCGACCGCCGGGCCAGAGAGGACGCCGTGGGTGATATAGGCATGAACCTCGCTCGCGCCGTTCTCGATCAGCACTTCGGCCGCCTTGCACAGGGTTCCGGCCGTATCGCAGATATCGTCAACGATGATGCAGCTTTTGCCCTGAACATTGCCGATCACCGTCATTTCCGCCACTTCGCCCGCCTTTTCGCGGCGCTTGTCGACGATGGCCAGAGGCGCGTTGATCCGCTTGGCCAGATCGCGGGCGCGGGCGACGCCGCCCACATCGGGCGACACGACCATGATGTCGCTCATCCGGCCATTGAAATGATGTTCGATATCCAGCGCAAAGACCGGGCTGGCATAAAGGTTATCGACCGGAATATCAAAGAACCCCTGGATCTGGGCCGCATGCAGGTCCAGCGTCAGGATCCGGTCCACCCCGGCCTCGGTCAGAAGGTTTGCGACCAGCTTGGCCGAAATCGGGGTGCGCGCCTTGGCCCGGCGGTCCTGGCGGGCATAACCGAAATAGGGGATCACGGCAGTGATGCGCGCCGCAGACGACCGGCGCAGCGCGTCGGTCATGATCAGAAGCTCCATCAGATTGTCGTTGGCCGGGTTCGAGGTCGGCTGGATGATATACATATCCTCGCCGCGCACATTCTCGAACACTTCGACAAAGATTTCCTGGTCGTTGAACCGCTCGACCCGCGCATCGACCAGCCCGACATTCATGCCCCTGTGCATCGACATGCGCCGGGCGATGGCGCTGGCCAGGGTGCGGTTGGCATTGCCGGACATCAGTTTCGGTTCGGTCATCGCGGGCATCACGGGCAGGTCCTTGGCTTTGTGGCGGGCCGGATTCGGGTGGTTGCAGAGCCTCTATCACCCGACTAGCTTCGCCGCAAATCCCTGAACCCTGCTGATGGCGGGGCCAAGGCAGCAAAAGGGCGGGCGGCGGGCATGTATCTGCATCATTTCGGCGGCGGCGACCGGCGCGGCATCGCGCTGCATTGTTCGCTGGCCCATGGCGGGGTCTGGCGCGATCTGGCTGGGATGCTGGAGGACCCTCTGGCGCTGGTGGCACCGGACCTGCCCGGTCATGGCCGCTCGCCGGACTGGGACGGGCAGGGCGATTATATCACCCACTGCCGGGACGCGGTTCTGGCCCTGATCGGTCAGGATGACCCTGTCGATCTGATCGGCCACTCCGGCGGTGCGGTGATCGCCTTGCAGGCGGCCCTGGCACGGCCCGATATGATCCGCACCCTGACCCTGATCGAACCGGTGCTCTTTGCCGCGGCACGGGACACCCCGGAATGGGCAGACTGGCGGGCGGGCGAGGCACCGTTCGAACAGGCGCTGGCGGCGGGCGATCTGGACCGCGCCGCCGCACTTTTCACCGCGCGCTGGGGCAGCGGGCGGGCGTGGGAGGAGACGGATGCGGCACTTCGGGCCGATATTGCCCGGCGGGTTCCGCTGGTCGGCGCGTCCGATGCCGCGCTCCATCACGACAGCGGCGGGGTGCTGGACGAGGGCGGGCTTGAGGCGCTGGACCTGCCGGTGATGCTGATCATCGGTGGCGAGACGATCCCCGTCGTGGGCCGCATCGCCGAAAGGATCGCCGAACGCCTGCCCGATGTCGGGCTGGCCGAGGTGCCGGGCGCGGGCCATATGCTGACCAAGACCCACGCGGCGCAGATCGCGGGCCTGATCGACGTGAACCTGTCGCGGGACTGACCGCGCTTACCTGCCCGGCCGGAACCGCCGCAGCCGCAGCGCATTGGTCACGACAAAGACCGATGACAAAGCCATGGCTGCCGAGGCAAGGACCGGCGACAGCATCAGCCCGTTCAGGGGGTAAAGAGCCCCGGCGGCAACCGGGATCAGCAGGGCATTGTAGCCAAAGGCCCAGAAAAGGTTCTGGCGGATATTGCGCAAGGTGGCGCGCGACAGAAGGATCGCATCTGCGACCCGCGCCGGATCGCCCGCCATCAAGACTACGTCGGCCGCCGCCATGGCCGTCCCGGTGCCGGTGCCCATGGCGATGCCGACATCGGCGGCGGCCAGGGCCGGGGCGTCATTGATCCCGTCGCCGACAAAGGCGGTGCGGCGGCCCTGCGCCAGCCCGGCCAAGGCCTGCGGTTTGGCGGCGGGCAGCACGCCTGCGACGGTCTCGGCGATCCCCAGCCCCGCCGCGACCGCGCGCGCCGTCTGGTCCGTATCGCCCGAGATCAGCGCCACCGCGACCCCCGCCCCGGCCAGACGCGCCACCGCCGTGGCCGCCGACGGCTTGACCCGGTCGGCGATGGTGATCAGCGCCAGCACCTGCCCGCCCTCGGCCACAAAGACCGGGGTCTTGCCCTGACTGGCCGCCGTGTCGGCCGCCCGCGTCAAGGCACCGGGGTCGATGCCCGCCGCCGCCAGCGCGGCGCGGTTGCCGATCAGAACCGGACGCCCTCCGACAGTCGCGGCATAGCCGAGGCCCGGCAGGGCGCGGCCTGCGGTGGCAACCGGCAGGGCCAGGCCGCGTGCCTGCGCCTCTGCCAGGATGGCGCGGGCCAGGGGATGTTCGGACCCGGCCTCGGCGGCAGCGGCAATGGCCAGCGCGTGGTCGGCGTCG
>CAZKJZ010000067.1:8818-10795 GCA_964553145.1 uncultured Frigidibacter sp.
CCCGCCGCCACGATCACCTCGGCCACCTCGGGATGGCCTTCGGTCAGGGTGCCGGTCTTGTCAAATCCGACAATCCCGACGCCTGCCAGGCTTTGCAGCGCGTCGCCACGGCGGAAGAGGATGCCCAGTTCCGCCCCCCGGCCAGAGCCGACAAGGATCGACACCGGCGTTGCCAGCCCCATGGCGCAGGGGCAGGCGATGATCAGGACCGACAGGCCCGCGACCAGCGCGTGCGGCAGGGCCGGGGCGGGGCCAAAGGCCAGCCAGACCAGCGCGGTCAGAAGGGCAAGGCCCATCACTGCAGGCACGAACCACAGGGTGATCCGGTCGACCAGCGCCTGCACCGGCAGCTTGGTGGCCTGCGCCTCCTCGACCAGCCGCTGGATCTGCGCCAGCACCGTGCCCTGCCCGGTCGCCGTGACCTGAAAGATCAGTGTGCCGGTGCCGTTGACCGTGCCGCCCGCCACCTTTTCGCCCGGGCCTTTGCCGACAGGCATCGGCTCGCCCGTCAGCATACTTTCGTCGATGAAGCTGGTGCCCTCACTCACCAGCCCGTCCGCTGCCACCCGCTCGCCGGGCCGCAGGCGGACCAGATCGCCGGGATGAAGGTCGGCGACGGGCAGGTCCACATCCGGGCCGCCGGGCCGGATGACGCGGGCGGTTGCGGGCTGCAGCGCGGCCAGACGGCTGATCGCCTGCCCGGCGCGGCCACGCGCCCGCGCCTCGAGCCAGCGGCCCAGCAGGATCAGGGTGACGATGCTGGCCGCCGCCTCGTAATAGACGGCGCGCGATCCTTCGGGCAAGAGGGCCGGGGCATAGGTGGCGACGGCGGAATAAAAGAAGGCGGCCAGCGACCCTACCGCGACCAGCGCATTCATTTCGGGCGCGCCGCGCCACAGGGCGGGCAGGCCATGGGTCAGGAACGCCCGGCCCGGCCCGGCCAGGACGGCAAGGGTCAGGACGGATTGCAGCCCGTTCACCGCCCGTTCACCGATATGGGCCATCAGCCAGTGGTGTAGTGCCGGAACCGCATGCGCGCCCATCGACAAAAGGACCGTCGGCAGCGCCAGCGCCAGCGCCAGAAGAAAGCGTCGGCGAAGTGCTGCCTCTTCCGCCGCGTGACGGTCGGTGACCGGGGCTGGGCCCGCCTCGTCCGCGGCGGCTGTGGCCGCATAGCCCACCGCCGTCACCCGTGCAGCCAGTTCAGGGCCCGAGGTCACGCCCGCCGCAAACCGCACCTGCGCCTGCCCCGTGACCAGATTGACCGAGGCGTCGCTGACCCCCGGCACCGCGCGCAGCGCCCGTTCGACCCGGCCCACGCAACTGGCGCAAGTCATTCCCTGAACCTCCAGCCGGGTGCGGACCTCGGTCACCGGATAGCCCGCGCGCGACAGGGTCGCGGCCACGGCGGCACTGTCGACCGGCCCGTCAAAGGTGACCATCGCCTTGCCTGACACCAGATTGACCGCGGCATCGCTGACGCCCGGCACCGACTTCAGCGCGCGTTCGACCCGGCCCGCGCAGGCGGCGCAGGTCATGCCTTCGACAAGATAGGGGACGGTCTGGGTCATGGCAGGCCTTTTCCCCGATGTGGGCCGGGCACGGGGCCGCGTCAATGGTCCTGGTGCCCGCGCGACATTGTGGCGCGCGGGCAACGGCGTGACATCTGATCATCTGCAGATGCGGGGTTTCCGCGATCACCCTCTGGCGGGTAAGGCTGAACGGGGTAACGATCGGGCAAAATGCCCCCGGCAAAGGTGTCTGAATGCTGAATCGCAGGGAACTGATCATCGCGGGCCTGACTTTGGCCGCAAGCGGCCGTGCCGCCCTTGGCGCCGACGCGGCCCCAGAAACTGCTGCCCCACCGGTCTTTGCCCTGAACCCGGCCATCGCCCAGCCCCTGGATCCCGCCGTGCTGGGCAGCGCCGAGGCGCCGCGCGCCGATCTGAAGATCGCGCCCGATCTTTACCCGGTCGA
>CAZKJZ010000067.1:10895-12565 GCA_964553145.1 uncultured Frigidibacter sp.
TCGCCGTTTCTGGCCCGCAAGGTCGGCGGCGCGCTGGTGGCGCGCAATGCCGCCACCCATCTGGCCGGGCCGCTGGCCGATCTGGACGGCGGCTGGCGACCCCTGGTCTATTGCTGGCGCGGCGGGCAAAGGTCGGGGTCCTTCGCGACGATCCTGTCGCAGGTCGGCTGGCGCGTCACACTGGTCGAGGGCGGCTACAAGGCCTGGCGCCATCTGGTCGTCGCCGCGCTGAACGACCAGCCGGTGCCCGCGCCGGTTCTGGTGCTGGACGGCAATACCGGATCGGCCAAGACCGAGCTTCTGGCGCTTTTGTCCCGGCGCGGGCTGCAGGTGCTGGATCTGGAGGGGCTGGCCAATCACCGCGGCTCGCTTTTCGGTCACCGGCCCGGCGGTCAGCCCGGCCAGAAGGCGTTCGAAGGGCGGCTGGCCGTGGCGATGGCGGGCCTTGATCCGTCGCGGCCCCTGCTGGTCGAGGCGGAAAGTTCCCGCATCGGCGCCCTGACCCTGCCCAAGCGCCTCTGGCAGGCGATGGTTGCCGCGCCCCGCATCCGCATTGCCGCCCCGGCCCCGGCACGGGCCGACTATCTGGTGCGCGCCTATGCGGACTTGACCGCCGATCCCGCCCGGCTGGCCGGGGTGATCGACCAGCTGAAACCCCTGCATCCCGGCGAACGGATCGAACGCTGGCAGGCGCTGGCCGCGGCGGGCGAGGTGCGCACGCTGGCCTTGGAACTGATGCGCGACCATTACGACAGGCGCTATGAAAAGCACCGCGAGCGGTTTGCCGACCGCGAACTGGCGGCCCTGACCGCTGACCGGCTGGACGAGGCGGGACTGGAACGGCTGGCCGATCAGATCGCGGCGCTGGTGTCCGCCGGGCGGTTCCAGAGCCTGGAGCAGCCGAACTGATATGGGGGGCACCCCGCCCCGGACCCGATCCGGGGCCTCTCTCTCCGCCCGCACCGCCTGTGAAGCACGAGGTCCCGGGGCAAGCCCGGGACGGGTCGTCTTTGTGCCAACCGAATCCGGCTGAACGCGACCTCTTCTGCGGCGCTTCTGCGAAGAACCGGAACCAAGCCCGTGGACCGCCCTACACGGCGCTTGACCGGCGCCGGGGCGCGGCAGAGAGTGAGGCCAGGGCGACAGATCGGCCCGATGGCACGCGGGTCGCGGCAGTTTCGCCGAAGCCCGCGCGCGTGCCAGAGGGGAGCGATCATCATGCGCGTCATCACAGTCATGGGGCCGTCGCAGTCGGGCAAGTCCGAGCTGGTCAAACGGCTGGCGCATCTGGACGGCCATGCGCCCAAGGCCGAGGCCGCGGGTCATCTGACCCTGTCGCGCTTTACCTTCATGGGCGAGCCCTGGACAGCGATCGACATGGCGGGCGGCCCCGAATATGCACGCATGGCAGGCCCGGCGCTTCTGACCTCGGACGCTGCCGTCCTGTGTGTGGCGCCGGACCCCGACGAGGCGGTTCTGGCCGCCCCCTATCTGCGCGCCATCGAGGCGGCGGGCACCCCCTGTTTCATCTTCGTCAACCGGATGGATGCGCCCAAGGGCCGGGTCCGCGATGTCGTGTCCGCGCTGCAGGCCTATACGTCCCACACGATCGTCCTGCGCCAGATCCCGATCCGCGAGGGCGGGCAGGTCGTCGGCGCCGTCGATCTGAT
>CAZKJZ010000068.1:0-12507 GCA_964553145.1 uncultured Frigidibacter sp.
GCCGCCTTTCACTTGCCCCCTTCCCTTCCGCCCCCCCTGCTCTATTCTGCGGTGCGACCAAGGAGGCCCCATGCCCTATATCCCCGCCGCCGCGCGCTATGACCGCATGACCTATCGCCGCACCGGCCGGTCGGGGCTGCGGCTTCCGGCCATCTCGCTGGGCCTGTGGCACAATTTCGGCCATGACACGACCTATGACAATGCCCGCGCGCTTTGCCGCGAGGCGTTTGATCTGGGCATCACCCATTTCGACCTGGCCAACAATTACGGCCCGCCGCCCGGTTCGGCCGAGGAATGTTTCGGCCGCATCCTGAAGGACGATTTCGCCGGCCTTCGGGACGAGCTGATCATCTCCTCCAAGGCCGGTTATCTGATGTGGCCCGGCCCCTACGGCGAATGGGGCAGCCGCAAATATCTGATCGCCTCGTGCGACCAGTCGCTGAAGCGGATGGGCCTCGACTATGTCGACATTTTCTATTCCCACCGGTTCGATCCGAACACGCCCCTTGAGGAAACCATGGGGGCGCTTGATGCAATCGCGCGGGCCGGGAAGGCGCTTTATGTCGGCATATCCTCTTATACATCCGAGCAGACCCGACGCGCGGCGGCGATCCTGCGCGATCTGGGCACGCCCTGCCTGATCCATCAGCCGCGCTATTCGATCCTGGGCCGCTGGACCGAAAAGGACCATCTGCTGGACGCGCTGGAAACCGAGGGCATGGGCTGCATCTCCTTCTCGCCCATGGCGCAGGGGATGCTGACGGCAAAGTATCTGAACGGCATTCCCGCCGACAGCCGCGCGGCTGCGGGCAAGTCGCTGGCGCCGGGTATACTGGACACCGAGGCGGTCAGCCGCCTCCGCGCCCTCAATGCTATCGCCGAACGGCGCGGCCAGTCTCTGGCACAGATGGCCATCGCCTATGTCCTGCGCGACCCGCGCATGACCTCGGCGCTGGTCGGTGCCAGCCGCCCCGAACAGATCCGCGATTCGGTGGGGGCCCTGGCCAACACCGGCTTCTCGCCCGAGGAACTGGCCGAAATTGACCGTCTGGCCTTCGAGTCCGACGACTGGTAAGCCTGCGCCGCTTGCAGTGCCAATCAGGACGACGACCCTATGACGATCTACGCCATCGGCGATATTCACGGCCAACTCGACAGGTTGAAGGCGGTGCATGAGCTGATCGAACGCGACCGGCAGGCGCTGGCCGGTGCTGATGCGCCGGTCGTCCATCTGGGCGATCTGGTCGACCGTGGTCCCGACAGCCGCGGCGTGCTGGACCTGCTGATCGCGGGGATCGGGGCCGGGCGGAACTGGCAGGTCCTGAAGGGCAACCACGACCGGATGTTCCGCGGCTTTATGGCGGATGCCGACCATCATGACCCGCGCCTGCGCCCCGATCTTTGGTGGCTGCACGAACGGCTTGGCGGCGACAAGACGCTGGCCTCTTACGGGGTGGCAAAGGCCGGCGAGCGTTTTCTTCACGATGTCCATGCCGAGGCGCAGGCCGCCGTTCCCGCCCGCCATCTGGCCTTTATCGACGGCCTGCCCAGCCATATTCTGGCCGAGGGCTGCCTTTTCGTTCATGCAGGCGTCCGCCCCGGCATCGACCTGCATGACCAGACCGAAGATGACCTTTTGTGGATGCGTGGCGACTTTCTGACCGATACCCGCGACCATGGCGCGCTGATCGTCCATGGCCACACGCCCGAAGACCGCGTCACCCACCATGGCAACCGCCTTAACCTCGATACCGGCGCAGGCTATGGCCGCGCGCTGAGCGTCGTGGCGATCGAAGGGGCCGAGGTCTTCGAACTGACGCCGCGCGGCCGGGTGCGTGTTGCGGCGGCCAGACCCAGGGCCTGATCAGATCCCCCGGCGCGCGATTCTTGGCCAACACTGTCCGGGCCCAAAACAAAAGGCCCGGGTCACTACGCCCAAGCCTTTGATTTTATTGGTGCCCCCAGAGGGGCTCGAACCCCCGACCCCCTGATTACAAATCAGGTGCTCTACCAGCTGAGCTATAGAGGCCCGGGTTCGCAGATAGCGCTGAAGGCGCGCTGGCGCAAGGGGTCAGCCGCGGCCCTGCTGGCTGGCGCGGGCCAGAAAGGCCACCGCGATCAGGCCGACGGCGATGACCATCAGTGCGGCGGGGGCGGCCTCGGCCAGGTTTTCAAGGCTCGCCTTTTCATGCACGCGCGTCGCCAGCGTATCGAAATTGAAGGGGCGCAGCAGAAGCGTTGCGGGCAATTCCTTGACGCTGTCGACAAAGACAAGAAGCAGCGCCGTGCCGACCGAGCCGCGCATCAGGGGCAGGAAAAGATCACGCAGGACCCCGGCGCGGGTCCGGCCCAGCGACCGGGCCGCCATCGGCAGCGTCGGCGCAATCCGGCCAAAGGCCGCGTCGATGGCACCTTCGGCAATGGCAAAGAAACGCACGGCATAGGCCAGGATGATTGCCGCTGCCGATCCGGTCAGGATCAGCCCGGGGTCATGGCCGGTCAGCGCCTGGATCAGGTCGGCCAGCCGGTGGTCAAAAGCCGCCAGCGGGATCAGCAGCCCGACGGCCAGCACCGCCCCCGGCGCCGCATAGCCGACGGTGGTCAGCGGCAGGATCAGGCGCGGCAGGCGGGCCTGCGACAGGCGCGCGCCATAGACCATGACCATCGCCCCGGCCACGGTCAGCGCCGCCGCCGACAGGCCAACCAAAAGCGTATTGCCCAGGGCCGCGAAAAGATCGCGCGACAGCCAGCCCGCAGGCGCTGTCGCATGGGCGGCCATGACAGCAACCGGCAGCACAAACCCCATGGCGAAGGGCAGCACGCAGAGCGAGAGTGCGACCCAGCCAGCCAGACCCGGCAGCACCGCCGGGCTGATCGGCCGACGATGCCGCGCGCCTGCGTGAAACCGCGACCGCCGCCGCCCGGCCTGCTCCAGCGCCACCAGCATCAGGATCAGCGCCAGGATCAGGCAGGCGATCTGCGCCGCCCCTCCGGCATTTCCGGCCTCGAGCCAGGTGGTGAAGACCCCGGTCGTCAGGGTCTGGACGGCAAAGAAATCGACCGTGCCAAAATCATTCACCGTCTCCATCATCACGATCGCGGTTCCGGCGGCGATGGCTGGACGTGCCAGCGGCAGGCCGACCCGCCAGAACAGCTGCAGGGGCCCGGCCCCCAGCGCGCGCGCCACCTCGTAGGTGCCGCCCGACTGTTCGCGAAAGGCCGCGCGCGCCAGCATATAGACGTAAGGGTAATAGGCCGATCCCATGACCATGACCGCCGCCCAACGCGACCTTATGTCGGGAAACCAATAGGCCCGGGCATCCTGCCAGCCAAAGACCGCGCGCAGGGCGCCCTGAACCGGCCCGGCATAATTCAGGAAATCGACCAGCACATAGGCGCCGACATAGGCCGGTATCGCCAGGGGCGTCAGCAACAGCCATTCCATCACCCGCGACAGGGGAAAGCGGTACATGGTGACGATCCAGGCCGCCCCGACGCCGACCGCCGCCGCCAGCGCACCGGTACCCAGCGCCAGCACCAGGCTGTTGGCCAGATAGCGCGGCAGGGTCGTGGCCAGAAGATGCGGCCAGATATTCTCGGTCGGATGCAGCGCCGTCCACAGGACCGACAGGATCGGCAAGAGAACCAGCCCGGCAATCATCAGCGCCACCAACGGCCAAAGCCCGCCGGTGCGGGCATGGCGAAGCCAGGGGCGCGGGCTTGGTTGAGCGTTTTGGTCGGTCATTTGCGCTTGGGCTACAGCAAAGGCCCGCCCCTGTAAAGGAAGGCGCCATCCCCGGCGTCACAGCCCGGTTACGGCCATTGGCTGGCAGGGCAATCGCATTTGACCTTTATGCGCACCTCGCCCCGGGCTTGATCCGGGGCCTCTGCCGGGCCAAGAGGCCCCGGATCACGTTCGGGGCGCGATGTCGGGGCGAAACGCGGGCGCGAGATAGGGGGCGTGGCGTGGTCAAAGCGAGGGAGCGACCAAATGCAATTGCCCTGCATCGGCTGGCCAGCCCCCTTGGCAACTTGGCGTTGGACGTCAAGCGCCCAAATGAAAAGCGCCCCGCCAAACCGGCAAGGGCGCCCATCCCGTGAGTGATATCGCGTGAAAGGGCCGGCTCAGAACCCGACTTCGATGTCAAGGTCGGCCATATAGCCCCGGGCGCGTGCATCGCGCGGATTGGGGCCGGCCAGGCGGCGCGGCACTTCGGTGCCATCGGCCACGACCTGATCGGGACCCGAATGGAACAGGGCCGTCACCAGGCGGCGCATCAGACCCGGCCGTGCGGCGGGCGCATCGAAATATTCGGCAAATTCGGTATAGGCCATGATCATCCCCTGTTGTTACCGACCGGAGCACCGCAAGAACCAACCCGGTCACAGTGCTGTTGTCAGGGTCAACTCTGGCGCGAGTTCGTTAAGAATGTGTCAAAAAAAGACAATCGCTAAAGTTGAAACAAAAAACGCCGCCGGGCCTATTGGAGGTCCGGCGGCGACGGTCAGCTGTCTGGAAAGGTCTTCGGCCGGGTCCGGACCGATTCGCCCGGCCTTCAGGCCTGCGCGGCAGACCGGCTGCCCAGGGCGAACGGCCCCGCGCCAAAGGCAAAGACATAAAGGAAACCGCCAGCCATGCTGAGATTCTTCATGAACATGATCTGTTGCATCATGTCCGAAGTGTCCGCGTGAAACAGAAGGCCCGTCACGATGCAGAACCCTGCCCCCAAAAGCGCGATAGGCCGCAGCATGAAACCGGTGATCAGCGCCAACCCGACGGCCAGTTCAAAAAGACCGGCGGGTATGGCCAGAAAGCCGGGCAGGCCCACCATGCCCAGATAGGCCGCGGTTCCCGCCGGATCGGCCAGCTTGCCGATGGCCGACAGAACGAAGATCACCGCCATCAACAGGCGGCCCGCCAGCGGCGCGAATTGCGAAAGTCTGTCCATAGTCACTCCTGTCCGGATGTTGCCCGGACGGGATAGCAGAAAGGCGCCCGCCGAAAAACGCAGGCCGCGCACGACATATGTTCAGGGATGAACAGGCTTACGCCTGCTCCTCCTCTTGCTCGGCCACACGGGCGACCGACACGACCTCTTCCTCGCCGCCGGTGTTCAGGACGCGCACGCCCCCTGCCCCGCGCGAGCGGAAGCTGATCTGGTCGACCGGCACCCGGATCGACTGGCCCGAGGAGGTGGCCAGCATGATCTGGTCCGACATCTCGACCGGGAACGAGGCCACAAGCGGCCCGCCGCGCATGGCGGCATCCATCGCCCGCACGCCGATACCGCCCCGGCCCCGGACCGGATAATCGTGGCTGGACGACAGTTTCCCGGCACCGGAGGAGGTGATGGTCAGGATCATATCCTCGGCCGCCGACATTTCGGCATAGCGTTCGGGCGACAGCTGGCCACCGGCCACGGCGTCGTCCTCGTCATCCGCCTCGGCCTCGTCCTCGACAGCGCCCGCCACCAGACGGCGCTGCTTCAGATAGGCGGCGCGTTCCTCGGGGTCTGCCTCGAAATGGCGGATGACCGACATCGACACGACCCTGTCGCCCGCCGCCAGCCGCACGCCGCGCACGCCGGTCGAATCGCGGCCCTTGAAAACGCGGACCTCGGTCGTCGGGAAGCGGATCGCCCGGCCAAGGGCGGTGACCAGCATCACATCGTCATTCTCGTCGCAGATGCGGGCATTCACCAGGCTGACACCATCGGGCAGTTTCATCGCGATCTTGCCGTTGCGCATGACATTGGTGAAATCCGACAAAGCATTGCGGCGCACGTCGCCTTCGGACGTGGCAAAGAAGATTTGCAGGTTTTCCCATTCCTCGTCCGGCACATCGACCGGCATCAGCGCGGCAATGGTCACACCCGGCACGATCGGCAGGATGTTGACGATGGCCTTGCCCTTGGCGGCGCGGCCCGCCAGCGGCAGGCGCCAGGTCTTCAGCCGATAGACCATGCCGTCGGTGGTGAAGAACAAAAGCTGGGTATGGGTGTTGGCCACGAAAAGCGTGGTTACCACATCATCTTCCTTGGTCTGCATGGAGGCCAGACCCTTGCCGCCCCGGTTCTGCGCCCGGAATTCGGCCAAGGGCGTGCGCTTGATATAGCCGCCACTGGTGATGGTGACGACCATATCCTCGCGCTCGATCAGGTCTTCGTCATCCAGATCCCCGGCCCAGTCGACGATTTCGGTACGGCGCGGCACGGCGAAAGCGTCCTTCACCTCGCGCAGTTCGGCCGAGATAATCGCCATGATCCGGTCGCGCGATCCCAGGATGTCCAAGTAATCCCTGATCTTTGCGGCCAGTTCCTGAAGTTCGTCCGTTACTTCCTTGACGCCCATCGCCGTCAGGCGCTGCAGGCGCAGGTCCAGGATGGCGCGGGCCTGGATTTCGGACAGGTTATAGGTCCCGTCCTCGTTCACCTTGTGGGTCGGGTCGTCGATCAGCCGGATATATTCCACGATATCATGGGCGGGCCAGCGGCGGGTCATCAGCCGGTCGCGCGCCTCGGCCGGATCGGCAGAGGAGCGGATCGTCGCGACGATCTCGTCCACATTCGACACGGCAACCGCAAGACCGCAGAGGATATGGCTGCGTTCGCGGGCCTTGCGCAGTTCAAACGCGGTGCGGCGTGCGACAACTTCCTCGCGGAACAGGATGAAATTGCTTAGAAAATCCCGCAGGGTCAGCTGTTCGGGCCGACCGCCGTTCAGCGCCAGCATGTTGCAGCCGAACGAGGTTTGCAGCGGGGTAAACCGGTAAAGCTGGTTCAGCACCACATCGGGCGTCGCATCACGCTTCAGCTCGACCACCACCCGAACGCCTACCCGGTCGGATTCGTCGGCGATATTGGCAATGCCTTCCAGCTTCTTGTCGCGGACAAGTTCGGCGATCTTCTCGATCATCGTCGCCTTGTTCACCTGATAGGGGATTTCGTCGACGATGATGGCGAACCGGTCCTTGCGCACTTCCTCGACCCGGGCCTTGGCGCGGATGATGACCGAACCGCGGCCCTCCAGATAGGCTTTGCGCGCGCCGGAGCGGCCGAGGATGATGCCGCCGGTCGGGAAATCGGGGGCCGGGATGATCTCCATCAGCGCTTCGGACGAGAGGTCCGGATTGTCGATCAGCGCCAGGGTTCCGTCGATCACCTCGCCCAGGTTATGGGGTGGAATATTGGTGGCCATGCCGACGGCGATGCCGCCGGCGCCATTGACCAGCATGTTGGGAAAACGGGCCGGAAGGACGGTGGGTTCGCGGTCCTTGCCGTCGTAATTGTCCTGAAAATCGACCGTATCTTTCTCGATATCCGCCAGAAGGCTGGCGGCCGGCTTGTCCATCCGCACTTCGGTATAGCGCATGGCGGCGGCATTGTCGCCGTCCATCGAGCCGAAGTTGCCTTGCCCGTCAAGTAGCGGCAAAGACATGGAAAAATCCTGCGCCATCCGCACCAGCGCGTCATAGATCGCGGCATCGCCGTGGGGGTGGTATTTCCCCATCACATCGCCCACAGGGCGGGCGGATTTGCGGTAGGGTTTGTCGTGACTGTTTCCGGTTTCGTGCATCGCATAAAGGATGCGGCGGTGCACCGGTTTCAGCCCGTCGCGCAGGTCGGGAATGGCGCGGCTGACGATCACGCTCATCGCGTAATCGAGATAGGCGGTCTTCATCTCGTCCTCGATCGCGACGGAGGGGCCGTCGTGATGCATCCTGGGATGAGATTCTTCTTCTTTTTCAGGGACTTCCGTTTCGTCTGTCACGTTTCTGCCCGCGTGCTTCTTAAGCTAGATATTGTTGGTCTTCACTATATCCCAACCTAAAGGTTGGGCGCAAGGAAAGCCGGGGCGGCAGGGGGCGTTTCTGGGCGCAAATGGGTCAATCACATGATTTCATTCAGAAGTAAGCGGCGTTGGACCAAGCGTCGGACAAACGTATGCTTTGCGTCGGACAAGCGTATGCCATCCGTACCGACAGATGCGGGCGGTGGGATCAGGGACTGGTAACGGGGCAGCCCCCCGGGGGCCGGGTTTTGTCGTGGGTTTTAGGGGCGGCAGAGGCCCCGGATCAGGTCCGGGGCGCGAAGGCCCCTTTGCCGCCGGTCAGTCGGCCATGGGCGCCATGATCTCGACCTCGGCCCCGTCCCGCACGGCGGTATAAAAGCACGAGCGGCGGTTTGTGTGGCAGGCGGGGCCGGTCTGGTCGACGATCAGCAACAGGCAGTCGCGGTCGCAGTCGATACGCAGTTCGACCAGCCGCTGCACATGGCCCGATGTGTCGCCTTTGGCCCACAGGCTTTGGCGCGAGCGCGACCAATAGGTGACCTGACCGGTTGCAAGCGTGGCCGCCAGGCTTTCGGCAGTCATCCAGGCCATCATCAGAACCTGTCCGGTCTGGTGGTCCTGGGCGATGGCGGGGATCAGCCCATAGGCATCGAAACGCAGGCTGGCGGGGTCGAACGGCATCTTGGTCCCTTTGCTTTCCGGCGGACGGCGCCTATTCTTAGGCGACTGATGCGGGCAAGGCAAATGAGCGAGACCGAGCTGATCAAGCTTTATTCCCAGGCGATCCTGGCGCTGGCGGCGGATATTCCGCATGTTGGCCGTCTGAAGGGGCCTGACGCCAGCGCCAGCCAGCGGTCGCCGCAGTGCGGATCGACGGTGACCGTCGATGTGCGGCTGGCGGACGGGCGGATCAGCGATTTTGGCCAGGATGTCCGGGCCTGCGCGCTGGGTCAGGCTTCGGCGGCGATTGCCGGGGCCCAGATGATCGGGCGAAGTGCGGCCGAGGTGCGCAAGGCGCGCGACGAGGTGGCGGCAATGCTGGCGGGCGGGCCGGTCCCGGCGCCGCCCTTTCAGGGCTATGAGGTGCTGACCGCCGCCCGGGACTACCGCAACCGCCATGCGTCGATCCTGCTGGTGCTGGAGGCGACTGTCGCGGCGATAGAGGCGGGAGGCTATTGAGGGCCGCCAAAGCCCGGGGCAAGTGACCCGGGCGCCGCGACCGGCTGCAACAGAACCGTCCACGTGGCGATAGCCGCGTGGACAGCCCCCGCCCTTGGGGCGGCGGGGGCATTCGCCCCCACCAGGGCAGGGGCTGTCCACGCCCAATCGCCCGGTTCTTCACTGAACCCCTTGGCCTGCGGCTTGCGCCTACGGCCAACGGACCAGGTGACCTGCCACTGGCAGGTCACCTGATCGGTCCGGGAAGAAGTCCTCGTTCCCCCTTACACGAACCTGCCGTGGCCGGCAAAGCTGGCGACCGGGTTGCGGCCGTTCGGCGCCTCAAGCGGGCGGTAGCCTTCGGGAAGCTGATCGGGTGCGCCCTGTTCGCCGACCGCGATCACGGCATGGATGTCATAGTCCGCAGACGCGCCCAGAACCGCACCCGCCTTGGCAGCATCGAAGCCGCCCATGCCATGGGCGATCCAGCCGTTGAACGAGGCCTGCAGCGCCAGGCTCATCCAGGCTGCACCGGCGTCGAACGGCGCCCAGCTGTTCGGAACGATAGTGCCGTTATAGTCCATCATCCGATTGGAACCGACCACGATCAGGGCCGCAGCCTTGGCGGCCCAGGGCTGGTTGCCGCCTGCCAGAGCGTCGACAATACCGCCAAAGGCCTCTTCGCCGCGCAGGGCCCAGGCAAAGCGCCAGGGCTGCTTGTTCGCGGCAGACGGCGCCCAGCGGGCGGCTTCCAGCAGGCTCAGCACATCCGCTTCCGTCATGGCGCGGTCGGTGAAGGCGCGGGGCGAATGGCGGTTGAGGAACTGCGCATCGATCGGGTGGTCGGCGGTGCGGGGCGCGTGGGTCATCATGTTCATCAGAATGTCTCCTTTAACCTGCGGCCAATCTAGGCGCTGGCGTCCTTGCGCAAAACTGCAGGGGTTGCACAGCCGCTGTGCGCTGGCGTCATGACGGATCAGGCCCGGGCGGGCGCCTTGGCCGCAGGCCGGGCTGCCGCCACCTTTTCAGCCAGGGCCTTGGCCACGGCAAAGGCGCCCTTGATCCGGTCGGCTTCGGTCGCATAGGTGCGGGTCACAATGATCCTGTTGTCCTTGACCCGTGCGGCGCCGCCTTCGGCCTGCAGGAATTCGACCAGCCCGCCGGGATTGGCGAACTTGTCATTGTGAAACTGGATCGTCAGCCCCTTTGGCCCCGCATCCAGCCGGGCGATTCCTGCCCGCTTGCAGGTTCCCTTGATGCGGACGACCAACAGAAGCGTGTTCACCTCGCGCGGGAGGGCGCCGAACCGGTCGATCAGTTCGGCGGCGAACCCTTCCAGTTCCGCCTTGGTCGTCAGGTGCGACAGGCGGCGGTAAAGGCCAAGGCGGACATCCAGATCGGGCACATAGGTTTCGGGGATCAGCACCGGCACGCCCAGATTGATCTGCGGCGCCCATTGGCCATCGTCCGCATCGGCCCCCTGCAGATCGCCGGATTTCAGCCGGGCGATCGTCTCCTCCAGCATCGCCTGATAAAGCTCATAGCCGACCTCGCGGATATGGCCGGACTGTTCCTCGCCCAGAAGGTTGCCGGCACCGCGCAGGTCGAGGTCCTGACTGGCCAGAGAGAAGCCGGCACCAAGGCTGTCGAGCGACCCCAGAAGCCTGAGCCGCTTTTGCGCCGAGGGCGTCAACGGCGCGCGGGGTTTGGTGGTCATATAGGCATAGGCGCGGGTCTTGGACCGTCCGACGCGGCCACGGATCTGGTAAAGCTGCGACAGGCCGAACATGTCGGCGCGGTGGACGATCATCGTATTGGCGGTCGGAATATCAAGGCCGCTTTCGACGATGGTCGTGGCCAGAAGCACGTCATATTTGCCGTCGTAGAATTCGTTCATCCGTTCGTCCAGATCGCCCGCCGCAAGCTGACCATGGGCGATGATCGTGCTGACTTCCGGCACGTGGTTTTTCAGGAAATCTTCGATTTCCGGCAGGTCGGAGATGCGGGGCACGACATAGAAGGATTGCCCGCCGCGATAGCGTTCGCGCAGAAGCGCCTCGCGGATGGTGACGGCGTCGAACTCGCTGACATAGGTGCGGATGGCCAGCCGGTCGATGGGCGGCGTGCCGATGATCGACAGGTCGCGGACCCCGGTCAGCGACAGTTGCAGGGTGCGCGGGATCGGGGTTGCGGTCAGGGTCAGGACGTGGATTTCCGACCGCATCTCCTTCAGCCGTTCCTTGTGCTGCACGCCGAAATGCTGTTCCTCGTCGATGACGAGAAGGCCGAGGTTGCGGAACTTCACCGACTTGGCCAGCACCGCATGGGTGCCGATGACAATGTCGACAGTGCCGTCGGCCAGCCCGTCGCGGGTGGTGGCGGCATCTTTCGCGGTGACAAAGCGCGACAGGGGGCGGACGGTGATGGCGGTGCCGCGGAACCGTTCGGCGAAGGTCTTGAAATGCTGGCGGGCGAGCAAGGTTGTGGGGGCGATGACCGCGACCTGCACGCCCGACATTGCCGCGACAAAGGCCGCGCGCATCGCGACTTCGGTCTTGCCGAACCCGACGTCGCCGACGATCAGCCGGTCCATCGGACTGCCGGCCTCCAGATCGGCGATGACATCGCCGATGGCGGCCAGCTGGTCATCGGTTTCCTGATAGGGAAAGCGCGCGGCAAATGCGTCCCAGTCGTGGTGCGGCGCCTCGAGGATCGGGGCCTGGCGCAGGGCGCGTTCTGCGGCGATCCGCATCAGCCGTTCGGCGATCTGGCGGATCCGTTCCTTCAGCTTGGCCTTCTTGGCCTGCCAGGCGCCGCCGCCCAGCCGGTCCAAAAGCCCCTCTTCATGGCCATAGCGGCTGAGAAGTTCGATATTCTCGACCGGCAGATACAGCCGCGCCCCTTCGGCATATTCGAGATGCACGCATTCGTGGGGGGCACCCAGCGCCGTGATGGTTTCCAGGCCCTTGTAGCGGCCGACCCCATGTTCGACATGCACGACCAGATCGCCGGGCGACAGGCTTTGCGCCTCGGTCAGGAAGTTCTCGGCCCGGCGGCGTTTCCGGGCGCCCCGGATCAGCCGGTCGCCCAGCACATCCTGTTCGGAAATGACCGTCAGCCCATCCGCCTCGAACCCGTGTTCCAGCGCCCAGACGGTCAGGTACAGGCCGCCCTTGCCCTCGGGCACGTCACGGATATCGCGGACAAGCTGGGCGCCCGCCACGCCTTCGTCCTGCAAAAGCCCGTTCAGCCGTTCGCGCGCCCCTTCGGAGTAAGAGGCGATGACGACCTGCCCCGCCTTCAGCCGCGCTTTCAGGTGATCGGACAAGGCACCGAACAGGCTGACGCTTTCCAGCTGCCGTTCGGGCGAGAAGTTCCGCCCGATCCGCCCGCCCGCATCCAGCGCCCCCGGTCCGGTCGGCTGCGGCAGGGGCACCAGCTGCACCAGACGGTGGCCCGCCACCGCCGCATCCCAAGCGGCGTCATCGAGATAGAGAAGCCCCGGTGCGGCGGGCTTATAGACGCTGTCGACCCGGTCCTTGCGCTTCAGCGCCTCGG
>CAZKJZ010000069.1:0-12489 GCA_964553145.1 uncultured Frigidibacter sp.
TTGTGGCTGATGAGCAAGGACGAGGCGATCCGGCTGATTGCGGTAGGGTAGGGGCCAATCGCCGGTTGGTGCGCAATGAGCGGCCTTTCCTTTCGCGACGCTCTGCGCCATCCTGATGGCTGCTGAAAGGGGGCCTGCGATGAAACCGAAAAAAGCCGCCGCGCCTGACAAGGTCGTGAAGCCGACCGCCAGGGCGCGCCAAGCCCCTGCGCCGGTGACCGACAAGGGTGAAGCCCCGTCAGGTACGGTCCGGCTGCGGGACTTTATCGACGCGGTCAGCGCCCGGGCGGGCGCCAGGAAAGCGGCGGCGAAGCCGCTGATCGATGCCACGCTGCAGGTTCTGGCCGAGGCTCTGGACCGGGGCGATGCGCTGGTCCTGCCGCCCCTGGGCCGTGTCCGCGTGGCCCGCAGCAAGGACGGGGCCAAGGGCGCGGCACTGACGCTGAAGCTGAAGCGCAGCGGCCCGGCAAAAGCGAAGGGCGCGACCGATGCCCCCCTTGCAGAGGCGGACGAACAGGGCTAAAGACCCGGCCCACGGGCGATTAGCTCAGCGGTAGAGCGCTTCGTTCACATCGAAGATGTCAGCGGTTCAAATCCGTTATCGCCCACCATCTTACGAAAAGCGCGCCCCACTTGGGCGCGCTTTTTGCTTGGGCCGGCGGCGACATGGCAGAGCAATTGCATTTGGACTTTATGCGCATCGCGCCCCGGACTTGATCCGGGGCCTCTGCCGGGCCAGGAGGCCCCGGATCAAGTCCGGGGCGGGATGTCGGGGCAAAACGCTGGCTGGAGATAGGGGACGTAGCCCGGTCCGCGCGCGGGAGCGACCAAATGCGGGTAGCCCTGGGCGCCTTGGCGCAAAGCCTTGCCCGCGGCCCGAAAGCCATGTATCTGCCGCCGGGACGGGTGATTAGCTCAGTTGGTAGAGCGCTTCGTTTACACCGAAGATGTCGGGAGTTCGAGTCTCTCATCACCCACCATCCCCCCGGATCGCGGCCTTCCCCTGCCGAAAAGGCGCGCCCTTTGCCGCGCAGGCGACGCGCCTGGACTGCCCGAGTTTCAGACGAAACGCGCCATCAGTACCAGCGACAGAAGCGCCGCCAGGATGCCAAGATATTCGCGCGGGGCAAGCTGTTCGTCGAAGAGGAAAACCCCCATGGCGCAAAGGGCAAGGATCGAAAAGGCGGAAAAGGCGACGCCGACCTGGGCCAGCGTGATCGACCGCATCGCCATGTACCAGCCCAGCGCCGAAGCGCCGTAAAGCAGGAAGCCCGCCAGAACCGGCCAGGACATTGGCGGCAGGTCCCGTTCGGCCGCCAGCTTGATGCAATAATCGCCAAGGATCACCACAAGGGTCGCCAGCGCGCAGTAAAGGTAGCCGATCATTCCTGCCCCCGTTTTTGAAAGGGCACGATTTCCGCGCCTGTCTGTCAAGCGTGAAGCAGGGTGCGTTCAGAAACAGACAGCCCGTCCCGGGCCTGACCCGGGACCTCGCCTGTCAAAGGCGGTGCGGGCGGAGAGAGAGGCCCCGGATCAGGTCCGGGGCCGGGGTGATCAGTCTGCTGCTTCGCCTCAGCGGCCCTTGATATCGACATAGTCGCGGCGGGCCGGGCCGACATAAAGCTGGCGCGGGCGGCCGATCTTCAGCGTCGGGTCGGCGATCATTTCCTTCCACTGCGAAATCCAGCCGATGGTGCGCGAAATCGCGAAGATCGGCGTGAACATCGAGGTCGGAAAGCCCATCGCCTCTAGGATGATGCCCGAATAGAAATCGACGTTGGGATAGAGCTTTTTCGAGATGAAATAGTCATCCTCCAGCGCGATCCGTTCCAGTTCCTTGGCGACCTGCAGAAGCGGGTTGTTGTGGACGCCCAGAAGATCCAGCACCTCGTCGGCGCTTTCCTTCATCACCTTGGCGCGGGGATCGAAGTTCTTGTAGACCCGGTGACCAAAGCCCATCAGCCGGAAGCCGGAATTCTTGTCCTTGGCCTTGGCGATATATTCGGGAATCCGGTCGACCGAGCCGATTTCCTTCAGCATTTCCAGGCAGGCCTGATTGGCGCCGCCATGGGCCGGACCCCACAGGCAGGCAATCCCCGCCGCGATACAGGCGAAGGGGTTCGCCCCCGACGAGCCGGCCAGGCGCACGGTCGATGTCGAGGCATTCTGTTCATGATCCGCATGCAGCATCATGATCCGGTCCATCGCGCGTTCCAGTTCGGGCCGGACGACATACTCTTCGCACGGAACGGCAAAGCACATGTGCAGGAAGTTGCCCGCGAACGACAGCGAGTTCTTGGGGTAGACGAACGGCTGGCCGACCGAATATTTGTAGGCCATCGCCGCGATGGTCGGCAGTTTCGCCACCATGCGGATCGCCGAAACCTCGCGGTGCCAGGGATCGGTGATGTCCAGACTGTCGTGATAAAAGGCCGACAGGGCACCGACGACGCCGACCATGGTCGCCATCGGATGCGCATCGCGGCGGAAGCCACGGAAGAAATTGTGCAATTGCTCATGCACCATCGTGTGGTGCGTGACGCGCGTTTCGAAATCCTTCAACTGCGCCGCCGTCGGCAGCTCGCCGTACAAAAGCAGGTAGCAAACTTCCAGATGGGTCGACTTTTCGGCCAGCTGCTCGATCGGATAGCCGCGATAGAGAAGCTCGCCCACATCGCCGTCGATATAGGTGATGGTGCTGTCGCAGGCGGCGGTCGAGGTGAAGCCGGGGTCATAGGTAAAGACATCCGCCTCGGCATAAAGCTTGCGGATATCCAGAACCTCGGGCCCGATCGTGGGTTTCAGGATCGGCAGGTTCACGCTTTTGTCGCCCAGCGTCAGGGTCGCGGATTTCGATGTGTCGGCCATTCTATTCTCCCCAAGACCCGGGTCGCGCCCTGGCAGGGGCGGCCGGGAATAAGCTTACGCAGGGATCGGGGCCATGGGGCCCGTCAGCCCGCCGCATCCGAAAGCCGGGCAAGCGTCTCGTCCCGCCCCAGCACCAGCATCATATCGAAGACAGACGGCGTTACCGTCCGCCCGGCAAGGGCTGCCCGCAAAGGCGCGGCCAGCTTGCCAAAACCCATCCCATGCGCCTCGGCGACCGTCTTTGCGGCAGTCTCCAGCGCTTCGCGTTCCCAGCTAGCATTTTGCAGCTGCGGCGTCAATTCGGCCAGTATACCACGGGATACCGGATCAAGCGCCTTGACCGCGGACTCGTCGGGAACGATCGGGCGGCTGGTCAGAATAAAGTGAGCCTTATCAAGAAGTTCCGGGAAGGTCTTTGCCCGCTCTTTCAGACAATAGAGCCCGCGCACCATCAATGTGCGCTGGTGATCACTCAGCGCCGCCTTGCCTGCGGCGGTCAGATAGGCCTCGATTTCCGCCAAAAGGCTCGCATCTGCAGCATGGGCGATATGCTGGCCCGAGACATTTTCCAGCTTCTTGAAGTCGAGTCGCGACGGGGCCCGACCGATTCCCCCCAGATCGAACCAGCCCATCGCCTGCTCGTCCGTGAAATATTCGTCGTCCCCATGCGACCAGCCCAGACGGCACAGATAGTTGAGCATGGCCGATGCCGGGTAGCCCATGGCCTGATAGTCGTGCAGGCCGACCGCGCCGTGGCGCTTGGACAGTTTCTTGCCGTCCGGCCCGTGGATCAGCGGAATATGCGCCCAGACCGGCACCGGCCAGCCCATGGCGTGATAGACCTGTGTCTGGCGCGCGGCATTGGTCAGGTGGTCGTCCCCCCGGATCACATGGGTCACGCCCATGTCATGGTCATCGACAACGACAGCATGCATGTAGGTGGGCGTACCATCGGCGCGTAAACAAACCATGTCGTCCAGCTGGTCGTTACCAAAGGTGACCTTGCCCTGCACCTGATCGTCAATCACCGTCTGGCCCTGACGCGGCGCCTTCAGCCGGATGACATAGGGCGCATCAGGGTGGGTCGCAGGGTCGGCATCGCGCCAGGGCGACTGGAACAGGGTCGACCGCCCCTCGGCCCGCGCCGCCTCGCGGAAGGCTTCGATTTCCTCTTGCGTGCAAAAGCACTTGTAGGCCGATCCTCGCGCCAGCATCTCGCGCGCCACCTCGGCATGGCGGTCCTTGCGGGTGAACTGGCTGACCACGTCGCCGTCCCAGTCCAGCCCCAGCCAGGTCAGACCTTTCAGGATCGCCTCGGTCGCCTCGGGGGTTGACCGTTCGCGGTCGGTATCCTCGATCCTCAGCAGGAATTTCCCGCCGCGTCCGCGCGCGTAAAGCCAGTTGAACAAGGCCGTGCGCGCGCCGCCGATATGAAGATAACCGGTGGGCGAGGGCGCAAAGCGGGTAACGACGGGGGCGGACATCGGTTGTGTTAACCTTTCGGAAACCATGATGAGCGAAAGCTGACCGCAGGGTTCTAGGCAATAGGGCGAGGCGAGACAAGTGGCGCGGTCGGCGCGGATGATCTGGCGGTTGGGGCGCCGGGCGCTGGACGCGCTGGCGTCGCGGCGCGGGCAGATGCTGCCCTGGGCGCCGGTCTGTCTGGGGCTGGGCATCGGCCTTTACTTTGCCCTGCGGACCGAACCGGGGCAGGGCGGCCTTATTGCCCTGTGCCTTGGCCTTGGCAGCCTGACCCTTCTGGCCCGTCGCGGGCCGGACAGGCTGGTTCTGCCCGCCATGGGTCTGGCGCTGGTAACCTTGGGCTTTCTGACCGCCGCCGCGCGCAGCCATCTGGTTGCCGCGCCGGTCCTGACCTTTCGCTATTATGGCCCGGTCGAGGGGCGGGTGGTCGATATCGACCGGTCCTTTTCCGATCAGATCCGGGTAACGCTGGACCGGGTTTCGCTGGCCGACACGGTGCCCGGGCGCACGCCTGCGCAGGTCCGCATTGCCCTGCATGGCGATGCGGCGACCTGGCACCCCGAACCGGGGCAGCAGGTGCGCATCATCGCCAACGTCGCCCCGCCCGACGGGCCGGTGGCGCCGGGCGGGTTTGATTTTCAGCGGCTTGCGTGGTTTTCGCGGCTGGGCGGGGTCGGATACAGCCGCAAGCCGGTCGAGATACTGGGGCAGGGCAGCGGCTGGACGCTTTGGGCCTTTCGGGCGCGCATGGACCTGTCGCAGGCGATGCAGGCGGGGATGCATGGCCAGGCCGGTGCCTTTGCCGCAGCCCTGATGACCGGCGACCGGTCGGGCGTGACGGCGGCCACGAACGACATGCTGCGCGCGTCGAACCTGTCGCACATGATCTCGATCTCGGGCCTGCATATGGGGCTTCTGACAGGGTTCGTCTTTGCCCTTTGCCGCTATGGGCTGGCGCTGGTGCCGCCCCTGGCCCTGCGGGCCAACAGCAAGAAGCTGGCGGCATGGGTCGCGTTGGCCGCGGCAACCTTTTACATGCTGCTGGCCGGGCCGGACGTGGCGACGCGGCGGTCCTATGTGATGGCGGCGGTGATGCTGGTGGCGGTCCTGTGCGACCGGCGGGCGATATCGCTGCGCACCGTGGCGATTGCGGCGCTGATCTGCCTGATGGCCGAACCCGAAAGTCTGGTCGAGCCGGGCTTCCAGATGTCGTTCGGCGCGACCCTGGCGCTGATTGTCGGGTTCGAGCATTGGCGGCGGGTCGAGGCACTGCTGCCCGGCCCGATGAAGCCGGTGGCGATGGCGGTCCTGTCCTCGCTGATCGCCGGTACGGCGACGGCACCGATTGCGGCGGCGCATTTCAACCGGATCGCGGAATATGGGCTGTTGGCCAACCTGCTGGCTGTGCCGGTGATGGGCATTGCCGTCATGCCGGCCGGGGTCATTGCGGCGCTGCTGGCCCCCCTGGGGTTGGCCGCGCCCGCCCTGTGGGTGATGGAAAAGGGCTGCGCTGTTATCCTTTATATCGCCGGCTGGGTGGCGGGTCTGGGCGGCGCTGTGATCCCGGTACCCGCACCACCCGATATTGTTCTGCCGCTTCTGGGGTTGGCCGGTTCTGTCCTCTTGATCGCACGGCTCTGGCCGCTGCGGCTGGCGGCGGCGGCGGTGCTGGCGCTGGCCTTTGCCCTGTGGGGCAATGCGCATCGCCCCGACCTGTTGATCGGTGGCGAAGGCACGCTGGCCGGGCTGATGACACCCGAAGGCCGCGCGCTGAGCAAGGCCAAGGGTGCCGGTTTCGTCGCCCAGAACTGGCTGGAGGATGACGGCGACGCCGCCGATCAGGAAACCGCGGCCCTGCGTGCGGGATTCAGTGCCCAGGGCAAGGACCGGACAGCGATGCTGGGCGGGGCCAAGGTGCTGATCTTTACCGGTAAGGGCGCCCGTCAGCGCGCCGAAGGCACCTGTGCGCCCGCGACCGTGGTTGTCCTGTCCGAAGACTGGGGATCGCGGCCGCCGGACGGGCCCTGCCTTATCCTCGACCTTTACCGCCTGCGCCGCAGCGGCACCGTGGCCCTGTCTGCCGTGGCCGATGGCCTGCCCGCAATGCAGTCTGCGCGTGACTGGGCCGGTTCCCGGCCCTGGAACACCCGGCCCCCGCGCCCCAAGGCCGAGGCGCTGGCCCTGGGTGACGCCCCGGCTCAGTAACTGCGGATCAACCCGACCAGACGGCCCTGCACCTTGACATGGCCTTCGGGCAGGACGCGGGTTTCATAGGCGGGGTTCGCCGCCTCGAGCGCGATCATGTTGCCGCGGCGGCGGAACCGCTTCAGCGTCGCCTCGTGCCCCTCGACCAAGGCCACGACGATATCGCCATTGTCGGCGGTGGTCTGTTCGCGGATCACGACGATATCGCCGTCATTGATCCCGGCCTCGATCATCGAATCGCCCTTGACCTCCAGCGCGTAATGGTTGCCGCGCCCCGCCAGCATAGAACCGGGCACCGCCACATGGTGGGATACTTCGGAAATCGCCTCGATCGGCACACCGGCGGCGATGCGGCCCATGACCGGCAGTTCCAGCGCGTGAACGGCCGACACATCCATGGCGCCCTTGGGCGGGTCGGTGCGGTCGCCCTGAATGACCTTAGGCGAAAACCCCGGTTTTTCCATCGCTTCGGGCAGCTTCACCACCTCGATCGCGCGGGCGCGGTGGGCCAGGCGGCGGATGAAGCCGCGTTCTTCCAGCGCGGTGATCAGCCGGTGGATGCCCGACTTGGACCGCAGGTCCAGGGCATCCTTCATCTCGTCGAACGACGGGGGCACACCGTCGCGCGCCATGCGTTTTTGGATGAAATCCAGAAGTTCCAACTGCTTGCGGGTCAGCATATGCCTGTTATCCCCCTGCCTGACGGGTGGTTGTTCGCAGCCTGTTCTAGCTGCGTTCCCCTTTCGTGTCAATGAAGTCGCGTTACAGCGGCAGATAGTCGACCCGCTCGCCCGCCGCGCGCGGACCGTCATCGACGGGGCGAACCAACAGCGCATCCGCCTCGGTCAGGATGGTCAGCAGGGCCGAATCCTGCCGGTCGAAGGGCGCGATCAGCGGCAGGTCTGGGCCAGGCAGCAGGCGCGCGCGCATGTAGTGGGCCCGCAGGCCATTGGCGGGCAGGTCGTGGGCCAGCCGGGCAGGCCGCAGATCATGGCCGCCCGGCAGGCCCTGCAGGCGGAAGAGCAACGGCAACAGGAAAAGATGGGCGGTGACGATCGCCGACACCGGGTTGCCGGGAAGGCCCAGCAGGATCTGCCGACCCCGCCGCCCGGCCAGAAGCGGCTTGCCGGGCCGCATGGCGATGCGCCAGAATTCTTCCTTGAATCCAACGTCCTGAGCGACAGTCCTGACGTGATCATGATCGCCGACTGACGCGCCGCCGATGGTGACAATCACGTCCGCCCGCCCGGCAAGATCAAAGGATTGTTGCAGCGCTTCGGCAGTGTCGCGGGCGATGGGCAAAAGGTGGGGCCGCGCCCCCGCCGCACGGCAAAGCGCGGCAATAGCCAGGTGGTTCGACGCGATGATCTGGTCGGCGCGCGGCGCCTCGCCGGGCTGAACAAGCTCGTCGCCGGTGGACAGGATGGCGACGGTCGGACACCGGGCCACCGTGACCTTTGGCACGTTCATCGCGGCGATCAGGGCGAGATCGGCAGGCCGCAGGCGCCGGGGGGCGGCAATCTGGTCACCCACTTTAAAATCCTGACCCAATGGTCTGATATGGATGGATTCTTCCAGACTTTCTCCCAGGGTGATCTGGTTGCCGTCCCGCGTGACATCTTCCTGCAGGACCACACGTTCGGCGCCCGCAGGCACCGGGGCACCGGTAAAAATCCGTGCCGCTTGCCCTGTCCCGACCTGCCCCGCAAACCCATGGCCTGCACCCGCCTCGCCGATGACCTGCAGCCGGGCGCCGGGCCGATGGTCGGCCTCGCGGATCGCATAGCCATCCATGGCCGAGGCAGCAAAAGGCGGCTGGGTCAGGCGCGCGGTCACGGGCGCGGCCAGCGCCCGGCCCGAGGCGCGTGACAAGGGGATTTCCTGTTGGTCCGGGGCCGGGGCCAGCGCCAGCAGACGCGCCAGGGCCTCGGCGACGGAAATCACAGCTTCGCCTCGTAATGTCCTGATTTTCCGCCGTCTTTCAGAATAACACGCAGGCCGCCGATCTCCATCGCCCGGTCCACCGCCTTCAGCATGTCATAGATGGTCAGCGCGGCGACCGAGGCGGCGGTCAGCGCCTCCATCTCGACCCCGGTCTGGCCGGTGGTGCGCACGGTTGCTTCGATCCGAACGCCCGGCAGGCTGGCGTCCGGCATCAGGGCGATCGCAACCTTGGTGATCGGCAAAGGGTGGCAAAGCGGGATCAGATCGGCGGTACGTTTGGCCGCCATGATCCCGGCCAACCGTGCCACGCCCAGAACGTCGCCCTTTTTCGCCGTGCCGTCGGTGATCAAGGCCAGAGTTTCGGCCTGCATCGTCACATGGGCGGCTGCCACCGCCACCCGGTCCGTGACCGGTTTGCCGCCCACATCGACCATATGGGCCTGGCCCTTGGCGTCGAAATGGGTCAGCGGCATTCAGGCCTCCACCGGGTTGGCCAACAGGGTGCGGGTCGCCGCCGTCACATCCGCCTGCCGCATCAGGCTTTCGCCGATCAGGAAGGACCGGGCGCCGACCTGGGCCATGGACGCCAGATCGGCAGGGGTGAAGAGGCCGCTTTCACAGACCAGCATCCGGTCGCCGGGCACCATCGGCGCCAGACGGCGCGTCACATCAAGACTAACCTCGAACGTCTTGAGATTGCGGTTATTTACCCCGATCATGGGCGAGGTCAGCCGCAAGGCGCGCACCATCTCGGCCTCGTCATGCACCTCGATCAGCGCGTCCATGCCCCAGTGACGGGCGGCATCCTCCAGGTCCGACGCCAGTGCATCATCGACCGACGCCATGATGATCAGAATGCAATCGGCCCCCCAGGCCCGCGCCTCGGCGACCTGATAGGTATCATAAAGGAAATCCTTGCGCAGCGCGGGCAGGCTGACAGCGGACCGGGCGGCAGTCAGATAGCCGGGCGCCCCCTGAAAGGAGGGGCCATCGGTCAGAACCGACAGGCAGGTCGCCCCGCCATCCGCATAGGCGCAGGCCAGTGCCGCAGGATCAAAATCAGCCCGGATCAAGCCCTTGGAGGGCGAAGCTTTCTTGATTTCGGCGATAAGCCCATAGCCCGCGCCCTCGGCCCGCTGCAGCGCGCGGTGAAAGCCGCGCACCGGACCTGCGGCACGCGCGGCAGCCTCGACATCCGACAGGGGGCGGGCGGCCTTGGCGGCGGCCACCTCGTCCAGCTTGTAGGCTTTGATCTTGTCCAGAATATCCATGCGATCCTTTTACGCGGCGAAGGTGGTCAGGAAAAGGCCCAGTTGATCGGCGGTTCGCCCCGCGCCACCAGCCAGCCATTGACCCTGCTGAAAGGGCGCGAGCCGAAAAAGCCGCGATAGGCCGACAGGGGCGAGGGGTGGGCACTTTTGATGCAGAGATGCCCCGGGTTCCGCAGATGCCGGTGTGCCAGTTTCTGCGCCGGGGAACCCCACAGTAGAAAGGCCCGGGGGGCGCTGTCCAGCCGGGCCAGAACCTCTGCCACCAGACGGTCCCAGCCGATCTTTGCATGGGCCTGAGGGCGCCCCTCGGGCACGGTGAGCGCGGTGTTCAGCAACAGGACCCCCTGCGTGGCCCAGTCCGACAGGTCGGTGCGGGTCCGCGCGACGTGAAGATCGTCGAACAATTCCTTGAAAATGTTTCCAAGGCTGTCCAGTCGCCCCGGAAAGCTGTCCGGAATGGAAAAGGCCAGTCCATCGGCCTTGCCCGGCGTGTGATAGGGGTCCTGACCCAGGATCACCGCGCGCACCTGATCCGGCCCGCAGGCATCAAGGGCCGCAAAAATGCGGTCACGGCGCGGATAGACCGGGCCGGGTTCGGCCTGCAGACGTTCCGACACGCCCGGCCAGTCCCGGGCAAAGAACGGCAGGTTGGCCCAGGCGCCGGGGATCACGCCTTGGCCGCGGCACTGGTGATTATGGCCAGCGCCGCCACCTTGGCCCTGGCGCGACCGCTGTCGATCGCCTCGGTCGCCATCGCGACGCCGGTGCGCAGATCGCCGACACGGTCGGCCACCATCAGCGCCGCTGCGGCGTTCAGAAGGACCGCATCGCGATAGGCCCCCGGTGACCCGTCCAGAAGGGCGCGCAGGGCGACCACATTTTCCTCGGGCGTGCCGCCCAGGATCGCCTCGAACGGATGGACGGGCAGGCCCGCCTCTTCGGGGTGCAGGTCAAACTCGCGGACCATGCCGCCCTCTAGCGCTGCAACATGGGTCGGGCCGCAGATGGTGATCTCGTCGGTGCCGTCCGACCCATGGACCAGCCAGGCCTTTTCTGACCCGAGCGCCCCCAGAACCTCGGCCATCGGCCGGATCCAGGCGCGGGAAAAGGCGCCGGTCAGCTGACGCCGGACGCCTGCGGGGTTGGTCAAGGGGCCCAGAAGGTTGAAGATCGTGCGGGTGCCCAACTCGGCCCGCGTTGGCATGACATGACGGATCGCCGGATGGTGCATCGGCGCCATCATGAAGCCGATGCCGCAGCTTTCTATCGCCTTTTCAACCACATCCGGGCCGACCATCACGTTGATGCCCAGCTGCGTCAGCGCATCGGCCGCCCCCGACTTTGACGACAGGTTGCGGTTGCCGTGCTTGGCCACCGTGACGCCCGCGCCCGCCACGACAAAGGCCGTCGCGGTCGAAATATTCAGCGTGCCCTTGCCGTCGCCGCCGGTGCCGACAATGTCCATCGCCCCTTCGGGCGCCCTGACCGGATTGCATTTTTCCCGCATCACGGCGGCGGCGGCGGCAATCTCCTCGACCGTCTCGCCCCGGGTGCGCAGCGCCATCAACAGGCCGCCGATCTGGCTGGGTGTGGCCGCACCGTCGAACAGGGCGGCAAAGGCCCGCTCTGCCTCGGCCCGGGTCAGGGGCCGGTCGGCGGCAATGCCGATCAGCGGGCGCAGATCATCGCTCATGCCGCGGCGCCCAGGGGAAAACGGGCAGAGTTCAGAAAGTTCAGAAGCATCTGGTGGCCATGTTCGGACGCGATGCTTTCCGGGTGGAACTGCACGCCCTCGATCGGCAGATCGCGGTGGCGAAGGCCCATGATCGTCCCGTCCTCCAGCCAGGCCGTGACCTCCAGACAGTCGGGCAGGCTGGCACGGTCGACGACTAGCGAATGATAGCGCGTCGCCAGAAAGGGCGAAGGCAGGCCGCTGAAGAGGCCCTGACCTGAATGGTGCATCGTGCCCATCTTGCCATGGACGATTTCGTGGCAGCGCACGACCTGGCCGCCGAAAGCCTGGCCGATGGCCTGATGGCCAAGGCAGACCCCCAATAGCGGCGTGCGGGTTTCTGCGGCGGCGGCGGTCAGCGCGAGGCAGATGCCCGCCTGATCGGGGTCGCAGGGGCCAGGCGACAGGACGATGGCGGCGGGGTTCAGCGCCATCGCTTCCTGCACATCCAGCGCATCATTGCGGCGCACGGTGACATCCGCCCCAAGCTCGCCGAAGTAATGGACAAGGTTGTAGGTGAAACTGTCGTAATTGTCGATCAGAAGCAGCATGGCGGGCCAACCGGTTGTCTTCATAGGGTTTCTGTCGCAAGCCGCCCACCCGGACCCCGCCCGGGGAAGCCGCGATTGCCCGCACCTCCCCGCCGGCGCCCAGATGAGTGCGACCTTTGCCCTGATGTATCGCCGATCCGTCCGCCACTGTAAACCGCGCGCAGTCGGCGACGGCGGGTTGGGGCGGGGGAAATCCCTTGGTCTATTTCGGTTCCGGCGGCACGAATTCAAACGGCGTGTCGCCACCCGCCAGACACCGCACCCGGATCGGGGGCAGCATGACCAGATCGGACGGCTCATAGGCCGTGTCCTCGGCCAGCGCGATATCGGTGAGGGGGCCGAAGGCCGTGTCGATGAATGCGAAGTCGGATGCCCGGAAGGCGGCTCTGTTGCGCAAATCCGTTGACAGGGGGACCTCCCCTATCCCCGGACAGAG
>CAZKJZ010000070.1:0-12148 GCA_964553145.1 uncultured Frigidibacter sp.
GCCTCGCGCACCAGCCAGTCGAAATGGGCTGATACCGCGTCGATCCGCGCCCGGTCGCGGAAAAGGACGTAATTGCGGCCCAGATAGACCGCCGCCATCAGTGGCCCAAACACGGTCAGCGGCGCCGAAAAGACCCGCCGCGCATCGAAAAGGTAGATGCGCAGCGAGGGATAAAGCTGGTCATAAAGACGCGCCAGCTGGTCCAGCTGCTGGCGCCTGATGTCGGCAGGCAGGCCGCGCCAATAGCCCTCGCCCCGCGCGAACGCCTCCAGCTCCTGATCGGGCAGGGCGATTTCATAGTCCGACCGCGCCGACCGCATCCAGGCCAGATTATCCTCGGCAGCGCCGATGGCCTGATCGACCGTCCGGCCGGGATGGGGCGAATATTCCCATTCGATCACGGCCTTGGTCTTCAGCATGTCCGGCAGGGTCGCGGGCACATGGCGGATCTTGTAGCCCGCCGCCTCGCGGTGCCAGGCGATGATCGTCTCGTCGATCAGGGCGCGCGGCGCCTCGGTCAGCGTCACGGCTGCCGCCATCAGGTTCGCCACCGGCTCGGGCTGGTCGGCCAGACCCAAAAGCCAGTCGGTCGTCACACCGAGCGCGGTCGCCAGCGCCGCAAGAAGCTGGCCGTTCGGCAGTCGGTCAGGATCGCCCCCCAGAAGCTGGCTGAGGGTCGAACGGTCGAACCCCGCCTGCCGGGCCAGGGCGCTTTTGCTGACCCGGCGCGTGGCCATCGCCTGCGCCAGCCGTGCGCGGAAGGTCGCGGCACGTTCGGATTTGCTAAGTTCAGTCACCATATGCTGTATATTATCACCATTGATGACGATGTGTTGCAAATGTTCGGAATTTTCCTTTGGCGCGCAAGTGTTATTTTCCAAAGGAAATCAAGAAACTGCGGGGCTACCGTGCAAGAGTCCGGGGATTTTCGACATCAGGGGGCCGTTGATGACCCGACCGTTGCGGTTCTGGCCGGGTGCTATCTGGCCTGGGCGGCGGGAACCACGATCCTTTATGCGCATGTCCCGCTGCTGGGCTTTCTTCTGACCCTGTTGGCAACGGCCCTGCATGCCTCGCTGCAGCACGAGGCCCTGCATGGCCATCCGACCCGGATGCGCTGGCTGAACGAGGCGCTGGTCTTTCCGGCCCTTGGCCTGTGCTTCCCCTATGGGCGGTTTCGGGACCTGCATCTGGCCCATCATCACGACGAGTTCCTGACCGACCCCTATGACGACCCGGAATCGAACTATCTGGACCCCGCCGTCTGGCAAGGCCTGCCGCGCTGGCGCCAGCGGGTGCTGCGGTTCAACAACCTGCTGATCGGGCGGATGCTGGTTGGTCCGGCTGTAGGTCTGGTCAGCTTTGTACGCGCTGACCTGCAGGCCATCCGCAATGGCGATCTGGCAGTGCTGCGCGACTGGCTCTTGCATCTGGCCGGTGTGGCGCTGGTTCTGTGGTGGCTGATCGCGGTGGCGGCGATGCCGGTCTGGGCCTATCTTCTGGCCGCCTATGGCGCCATGTCGGTGCTGAAGATCCGCACCTATCTGGAACATCGCGCCCATGAACTGGCGCGTGGCCGCACCGTGATCATCGAGGGCGGCGGGCTCTTGCCGTTCCTCTTCCTGAACAACAACCTGCATGTCGTCCACCACATGCGCCCCGCCGTGGCCTGGTACAAGCTGCCCGCCCTCTACCGAGACGCCCGCGACGATTATCAGCGCCGCAACGACGGCTATGTCTTTCGCTCTTATGCCGAGGTCTTCCGCCGCTTTTTCCTGAAGGCCAAGGATCCGGTGCCCCATCCGCTGTGGCGGGGGCGCGACTAGGGTCAGGCGATCCGCGCCAGCCGAAAATCAGGCCCGGCATTGTCAAAGAAGGGCACGGACGGGGGCGGCGCCAGAGGCGCGCCGGGCGGCAGGCTGGCCAGGGCGGCAGCCAGTTCGGCCAGAACCACCTCGGTCACAAAGGGCAGGGCCAGGCCGCGCGTATCGGCCACCGGGACCCAGTGCAGGTGCGACAGCTCGTCCGATGCATCCGCGAAATCATCGGGATCGCCGGTCAGATGCCCCGCGTCGGCCAGAAAGAAACGTGCGTCAAAACGGCGGGGCCGCCCGGCAGGGGTGATGGCGCGGAAGAAAAAGACAAGCGGCGCGCCGGGGGCCAGCGACACGCCGGTCTCCTCGGCCAGTTCGCGGTGGGCGGCAGACCACAGGGCGGCAGGGGCAGTGCCGTTTGGCCGGACCTCCAGCCGGGTGCGGCAGGTCGGGCCAAACCCTTCGGCCCCGCCATCCGCCGGATCGACCGCGCCGCCGGGAAACACGTATTTCGACGGCAGAAAGGCCGCGCCCGCCCCGCGTTGCCCCATGAGGACCCTGGCGCCCACGGGATCGCGGCGCACCAGCAGGACCGTTGCGGCTGGGCGGATCTCTGGCGCAGTCACGGCGGCGCACCCCCGAACCCATGCATCCGCCGCGACCATTGCAGCGCGACAAACGCCCCCTTGATATGCGGCAAAAGGTAAAGCGCCAGCGCCGTGGCGCCCAAGGCAAAGGTGGTCGCAAGTTTCCACGGCTCGGGCCGCAGGGCCATGAAGGCCCACAGCGTGCTGGGCGCCATCAGATGGCCGACGATCAGGATGGTCAGATAGGCCGGGCCATCGTCGGCGCGGTGATGATGGAAGGCCTCTCCACATTCCGGGCAGGACGGGCGGACGTTCAGGTAGCCCTGAAACATCGCCCCCTTGCCGCAGGCCGGACAGCGCCGCCGCCAGCCACGCAACAGGGCCGGGCGCACCGGGCGGTCGTCATCACTTGCTGGCCTGTCATCTGTCATGCGCGTTCCTTTGCTGCCCCCATAGCAGGGGTGGCGCCCGCAGAAAATGACCGGCGCAAAAATTCTCTGCGACGGAAGGGCGCGGGGCGTCCGTTTGATGATCATGGGCGGCCAATGAACGGCCGCCGTACAGGAGAAATGATGATGACCAAGACCCTTGTGAACAGCGTCCTGATCGCCGCACTGGCCGCCACATCGCTGGCAACCGCCGCCAGCGCCTTTGGCGGCCTTGGCTTTGGCCCGGGCGGTAACAACCCGCCTTTTGACTTTGCCGCGGTCGACAAGGATGGCGACGGCAAGATCACCCGCGCCGAGATGGATGCGTTCCAGAAGGCGCGCGCCGCCGAGGCGGATGCCAACAAGGACGGGTTCGTGGCCCCCGAAGAGCTGAAGGCCCATATGATCGCCCAGTTCACGGCGCGGTCCGACGATCTGGTCAAGCGCATGATCGACGGGCGCGATGATGATGGCGACGGCAAGCTGAGCCTGGCAGAGATGCAGGCCGGTCCCGGCCCGGCGCGGATGATGCAGTTTCTTGATCAGGATGGCGACGGCGCCCTGACCCAGGCCGAACTGACCGCCGCCCGCGACCAGATGGTCGAGCGACGCCACGGCCGCGGTCACGGGCACTTCGGCGGCTTTGACGGCGGACCAATGATGGGGCCGATGGCCTCGGCACCGCTGCCGTAACCTCTGGGCAGGCGCGGCGGGCGAGGATAGTCTCGGGCCATGGATGCGGCAGATACAGGTGACGGCGACGCGGCGCTTCTGGCCCGCTATGGCGCGGGCGACCCTTTGGCCGCCCGCGCCATAGCCGATCGGTTCCTGCCGCTGGCCCTGCGCTTTGCCGCCCGCCTTCTGCCTGACCGGACCGAGGCCGAGGATGTGGCGCAAGAGGCGATGATCCGCCTTTACCGCGCCGCACCGGGCTGGCGGGATCAGGGTGCGCGGGTCACCACCTGGCTTTACCGCGTGGTAGCCAATCTGGTGACCGACCGCCTGCGCCGCCGCCCGGCCCTGCCCCTGGATCAGGCGATGGAAGTGGCCGCCCCCCTGCCCGCGCCCGAAGACCGGATGACGGATGCGGTCCGGGCCGAACGGTTGCAGGCCGCCCTGCAAGGGCTGCCCGAACGCCAGCGCATGGCGCTGGTCCTGCGCCATATCGAAGGCCTCTCGAATCCCGAGATTGCCGATATTCTGGATGTCGGCGTCGAGGCGGTGGAAAGCCTGACGGCGCGGGCCAAACGCGCACTTGCCGAAACGCTCAGGCCCGAACGGGCCGCCTTGGGGTATGGGTCATGACCGACGAACGCGATGATGACGACGATCTGCTGTCCGGCTATTTCGCCGCGGCCCGCCGGGCGGCCCCGCTGCCCGACGAGGATTTCCTGCACCGTATCGTCGCCCTGGGCCGGGCCGAGATGCCCGCAATGGCGCCCGCCCTGCCGCAGACGCCCGCCGCGCGCCCTGCCACCACGCCCGGACTGCTAGCCCAGATCGGCGGCTGGTGGACGGCCTCGGGGCTGGCAGGAGCGCTGGCACTGGGGCTGGTGATGGGCATGTCGGGTACGGTCGACCTGACCGGAACCGGACTATATGGAACGGTCGAGATGTTGCCGGGGCTGGATACGCCCTTTGCCGACAGCGACACGGCAGGAGGTGAATGATGGACGAGGACAAGATGACCGAAAGCCCGCCTCCTGCCACAGCGCCGATGAGCCGGAAGGCAAAGCTGGTGCTGACCCTGTCCCTGGCGCTGAACCTGCTGGTCCTGGGGCTGGTCGGCGGCGCCATTCTGGGTGGCCACGGGCCGATGATGGAAAGGTTCCGGTCGGTCGACGTGGGCTTTGGCCCGCTGACCGATGCCCTGTCGCGGCAGGACCGCCGCGACCTTTTCCGGCAGTTCCTGCGCGATGCGCCGGATTTCCGCGCCGAACGTCAGGCCGCGCGCCAGGATTTTTCGCAACTGGCCGCAGGGCTGCGTGCCGACCCCTGGAACCGCGGCGAGGCCGAGGCGATCCTAGCGCGGCAAGGGGATCGCGGGCGGACACGGCTGGAGGCAGGCGAGCGGCTGATGCTGGACCATATCCAGTCGATGACCCCGGACGAACGCCGCGCCTTTGCCGACCGGATCGAGCAGGCCCTGATGCGCAAAGGCCCCGAAGGATAGGGCACCCGGAGTTTTTCAAACTCCGGTCCGGTTTCTGCACAGAAACCGGGGCCGCCCCGTCAGGCGGCGCTGCGGTGAATGGTGACCTGATTGCGCCCCTCGGCCTTGGCGGCCAGAAGCGCGCGGTCGGCGCGGGCAAAAAGCTGATCGGACGGGTCGGAGGGCTGACGCCGCCCGCCGCCCATCGCCAGCCCGATCGACAGGGTCACGGCGACAAAACCGCCGCCGGGCAGGCGGACCGGCGCATCCGACAGGGCCCGGCGCAGGCGTTCGGCCCGCGCATGGGCGGCATTGAGCGATATCTCGGGCAAAACCGCCAGAAACTCCTCGCCGCCGATACGGGCGATCAGGTCGCCCGCCCGCAGATTGCCCTTCAGCCGCTCTGCCACCTCGGTCAGAACCGCGTCGCCCGCCGCATGTCCCCAGCGGTCGTTCACCTGCTTGAAACGGTCGATATCGATGACCAGAAGCGCGAATTCCCGGCCGCTTTGCGCCGCCTGCGCGTCGATCAGCGCCAGTTGGCGCAGGCCGTAGCGGCGGTTGTGCAGGCCGGTGAGGGGATCGATCATCGCCAGGCGCAGACCATTCGTCACCGACTGGCGCAGCGCATCGGCCTGATGCTTGCGCCGCATCTGCGCCTGCAGGCGCAGGGCGAGTTCCGCCCCGTCGGCTTCGGCCCCGATCAGGTCGCTGGCGCCCAGATCCAGCGCGGTCGCCGCCGTATCGCGCGGCGCCCCCGCAGGCAGCGACAGGCACAGGCCCGCATGGCGCGTTTCTGCGCGCGAGCGGAGTTCCGACAAAAACCGCAAGGCCTCGGCCGGGCGGGCGGCGTCGGTTTCGATCAGAAAGACATCCGGCACCGCCTGACCAGGATGGTCCGACAAAGCCGTATCCCGGTCCAGAACGACGATCCGGTCGCGCATATGGGGTTCCAGCGCCCGCCGCCAGCTGTGCGCCCGGCCCGGGCGCGCGGCAATCAGGCCAACCAGCCCCGGTGGCGCATAGGCGGGCGCCGCCTCGGCCAGGCCCAGTTCCTGCCCGGCATCATCGCGCAGGCCCAGCTGTTCCTGCATCTCGCGCCCGCGCAAAAGGTTGCGCAGCCGCGCCAGCAACAGAAGTTCGTCCAAGGGCTTGGCATAGATATCCTCGGCCCCCGCATGCAGCGCCTTCAGCCGCTCGTCCGCCCCGGCATGGGCCGCGATCATCAGAACCGGAATGTCGCGCGTGGCCGGATTGGCCTTCAGCCGTTCGCAGACCGCAAAGCCGCACATGTCCGGCAGGTCATTGTCCAGAAGGATCAGGTCAGGCCGCGCCTCGGCCGCAAGGCGCAGCGCTTCGGCCCCCAGTGACGCCTGCAACGTATCGTAAAAGGCCGCCGACAGCTTGACCTTCAGCACGATACGGTTCGTGGCGACATCATCAACGATCAGGATCTTTCCCGACACGGGCACTCCCCCCCTTTGGCAACAACTTACGGGTTACGGACTGCGCCCATCTTTCGGTCGCATTCGTTAAGAAAAGGTTGCCAAATGGCCGCGAAAGGCCGCGATTCGCGGGCAATGGACGGGGTTCGGGTGATCAAGCGGGAAGTTGCCGAAACAATCGCGCTGCAGGTGCTTGGCTGGCTGGCGGCGGACGAGACGCTGTGGGCAGCCTTTATGGCCGCCTCGGGCGCGAGCCCCGCCGAAGCCCCGGCGCGCGCCGCCGATCCCGAATTCCTGGGCGCGGTCCTTGATTTTGTCCTGATGGACGATGGCTGGGTCACCGGCGCCTCCGCCGCCCTGTCGCTGCCGCCCGACCGGCTTCTGACGGCGCGCGCGGCCCTGCCGGGCGGCGAGGCGCCGCACTGGACCTGAGCCCCTGGGGCTGGGACCATCCATCCGGCGGACTTCAAACTGAGACGCTCCCCTGTATCTGACCCATCTTTCCAGCGCCGGGCCGGACGGCTAGGCTGCCGGAAAAGGGGGGGGCGCCATGCAGACATTCTTCACCGGCCAGCTGCGGCGGTTCGTCAACACCTGTATCTGGTCCTGGCAGGGCTGGGCGGCGGCCTGGGCCAGCGAAATGTCGCTCCGGCAATGGACAGTGGTGAATATCCTGTCGGCGGCCCTGGCCCTTTACCTGCCGCTGACGCGGGGCGAGCGGGCGCTGATCCTTGGTGCCGGGCTGTTGATCCTGGCCGCCGAACTGATCAACACGGCGATCGAGGAGATTGTCGATCACCTGTCACCGGGAAAGTCCGACTTTGCCAAGAAGGCCAAGGATTGCGGCAGCGCCGCTGTGGCCCTTGCGGCGCTTGCGGGCGGCGTGGCCTGGCTGGTGATCTTTCTGGGGTAAATGCCTGCGGCTTTAAGCCGTGAGATGCCCCCACAGGTCATAGTCGCTGGCTTCGTCCACCGTGACCGTGACCATGTCGCCGGGTTTCAGCCCCTGAAACCCTTCGTCGATGAAAAGGTTGCCGTCGATTTCCGGCGCATCGGCGCGGGTGCGGCAGGTGGCGCCTTCCTCGTCGACCGTGTCGACCAGCACCTCCATCCGGCTGCCGACACGGGCCTGAAGCTTGGCTTCGGAAATGGCCTGGGCTTTCTCCATGAACCGTTCCCAGCGGTCTTGCTTGACCTCGGGGGGCACGTGGTCGGGCAGGTCATTCGACCGGGCACCCTTGACGTTTTCATATTGAAAGCAACCAACCCGGTCCAGCTGTGCCTCGTCCAGCCAGTCCAAGAGGGTCTGGAATTCCGCCTCGGTCTCGCCCGGATAGCCGACGATGAAAGTGGATCGCAGGACGATATCGGGGCAGGTGCGGCGCCAGGCGGCGATTTCGTCCAGCGTCCGGGCCGAGGCCGCGGGGCGGGCCATGCGTTTCAGCACATCGGGATGGGCGTGCTGGAACGGGATGTCCAGATAGGGCAGCACCAGCCCGTCGGCCATCAGCGGGATCAGCTCGCGCACATGCGGATAGGGATAGACATAGTGGAGCCGCACCCAGGCGCCGGTGCCTTTCGCCAGCAACCCCAGTTCACGCGACAGGTCGGTGATATGGGCCCGCGCCTCGCCACCCTTCCAGGGGGAAAGGTCATGCTTGCGGTCGACACCATAGGCGGATGTGTCCTGACTGATGACCAGCAGTTCGCGCACGCCCGCGTCCAGAAGTTTGTCCGCCTCGCGCAGAACCGCATGGGCGGGGCGGCTGACCAGACGTCCGCGCATGTCGGGGATGATGCAGAATTTGCAATGGTGGTTACAGCCTTCGGAAATCTTCAGGTAGCTGTAATGGCGGGGCGTCAGCTTGACGCCGGTCGCGGGCAGAAGGTCGATGAACGGATCGGGCGCGGGCGGCACGGCCAGATGCACGGCATCCAGCACCTGTTCATATTGCTCGGGTCCCGTCACGGCCAGAACCGACGGGTGGGTGCCGGTGATGAATTCGGGTTCGGCGCCCAGGCAGCCGGTGACGATGACCTTGCCGTTTTCGGCCAGGGCCTCGCCGATCGCCTCCAGGCTTTCGGCCTTGGCGCTGTCAAGGAAACCGCAGGTATTGACGATCACCGCCTCGGCGCCGCGATAGTCGGGGCTGATCTGATAGCCCTCGGCGCGCAGGCGCGTCAGGATGCGTTCGCTGTCGACCAGAGCCTTGGGGCAGCCGAGGCTGACCATGCCGATGGTCGGCTGGCCGTCGCGCCGTTCGGCGTCAAAGACGGGGCGGGGGGCAAGGTCGGGGCGAAGGTTCGGCGGGTTTTGCGACATGGTCGGGGCCTATAGCGGAAGAGCGCCCGTCCTGCAAACGCCGCGGTCCTGCAAACGTGCAAAGGCGGCTGGCGGCGGGGGGCTGTCTGCCCCCCGCACCCCCCGAGGATATTTGGGAACTGATGAAGAAGGTGGGGTCAGGTCCTGATCCGCCAGCCGGTGCGGAAGATGAACCAGACGGCCCCCGTGCCCGCCGCGAGGAACAGCGAGACCGCCACCAGCGAGGCGGCAACCGGCACATCGGCCAAGCCGAAGAACGACCAGCGGAAGCCCGAGACAAGGTAAAGGACCGGGTTCGCCCGCGCGACCATTTCCCAGAAGGGCGGCAGCATGTTGGCCGAATAGAAGGCGCCGCCCAGAAAGACCAGGGGCGTGATGACCATCAGCGGGATGATCTGCAACTGCTGCCAGTCCTTGGCCCAGATGCCGATCAAAAAGCCCAACAGGGAAAAGCTGACCGAGGTCAGCGTCAGGAAGGCCAGCATCCAGACCGGGTGGGCGATGCGCACATCGACGAAGATCATCGAGGTCAGCAGGATCACCGCGGCGATGATCACCGACTTCAGCGCCGCGGCGCCGACATAGCCGATGACAATCTCGATGAACGAGACCGGCGCCGACAGAAGTTCATACATCGTGCCGATGAATTTCGGAAAGAAGATCCCGAAGGATGCATTCGAGACAGACTGCTGCAGCACCGTCAGCATGATCAGGCCCGGCACGATGAAGGCGCCGTAGCTGACGCCCTCGATCGCGTCGATACGCTGGCCGATGGCGGCGCCGAAGACGACGAAATAAAGGACGGTCGAGATGACGGGCGAGGCGAGCGATTCAAAGATCGTACGCCAGAAGCGGGCCATTTCATGCTGAAAGATGGTACGGATCGCGTGGCTGTTCATTGGCCGTCCTCCACCAGCCGCAGGAAGACATCTTCCAGCGAGGATTGTTCGGTCGAAAGATCGCGGATCGACAGGCCCGCCGCCGCGACATCGGCCAGAAGCCGGGCCATGCCGGTCCGGTCGGCGCGCGTGTCATAGTCATAGGTCAGGTGCAGCCCGTCCGCTGCCAGCGCCATGCCCTGTGCGGCCAGCGACGGCGGCAGGGTCGCCAGCGGTGCGGTCAGCTCGACCGTCAGGCGCTTGCGCCCGAATTCGTGCATCAGCTCGGCCTTGTCGCGCACCAGCATCAGCCGGCCCTTGTCGATGACGCCGATCCGGTCGGCCATCTCCTCGGCTTCGGCGATGTAATGGGTGGTCAGGATCACCGTGACACCCGAGGCGCGGAGCCCGCGCACCACCTCCCACATCTCGCGGCGCAGGTTCACGTCGACCCCGGCGGTCGGTTCATCCAGGAAGAGGATGCGCGGCTGGTGCGACAGGGCCTTGGCGATCATCACGCGGCGCTTCATGCCGCCGGAAAGCTCCATCAGCTTTGCATCGCGCTTGTCCCACAAGGCCAGCGATTTCAGCACCGCCTCGATCCAGGCATCATCCGGCGCCTTGCCGAAAAGACCGCGGGTGAAGCGGCAGGTGTTCATCACCGTTTCGAACATTTCCAGCGCGATTTCCTGCGGCACAAGGCCGATCAGCGCCCGCGCCCGCCGATAGTCGCGCACCACGTCATGGCCGCCGACCATGACCCGCCCGCCAGTGGGCGACACGAGGCCGCAGATGATCGAAATGAGCGTGGTCTTGCCCGCCCCGTTCGGGCCAAGCAGCGCCAGAATCTCGCCCTCGGCAATCTCCAGCGTCACGCCTGACAGGGCCGGGGTACCGCTGGCATAGGTCTTGGACAGGTCTGTGACGCTGATGATCGCGGTCATGAATGCCTCCGGTGCGGGGGGCGACGCTAGCGCAGGACGGGGGGAGAGGGAAGGGCGGAGAGGGGGCGAATCGTCTGGACCCGGTCATGTGCTGCTGTAGGCTGCCCTCATGCAGGCGGACATGCACCAGCGTTTCGGCGTTATTTCCGAACCGGCCTACCGGCGCTTCATAACAGGCTATGGCCTGTCCTATGTGCTTTATTGGGTCACGCTTCTGTCGGTGGGCTGGTGGATGTGGGAAACCACCAGGTCGGCGACCTGGGTCAGCGCTGCCTATGCCTGCGACCTCCTCCCTTCGGTCGTCGTCACGCCTTTTGCGGCGGCTTTTGCGGACCGCGGCGACCGGTTTCGGATTCTGAAGACCGTTCTGTGGTTGCAGGTCTCGACTGGTCTGACGCTTGCCGCTGTCGCGGCACTTGGATGGCTGACGCCCGCCCTCCTTGCCGCTTTTGTCTTTGTCGAGGGTACGTTGGTCGGCTTCAGCCAGCCTGCGTTCTTTGGTCTTCTGAACAGGCTGGTCAGTCCTGCAAACCTGTCGGCGGCGGTGGGCGTCAACGTCAGTGTTGTCCAGACAAGCTATATTCTCGGACCGGTGCTGGCGGGGTTTTTGTTTTCCTTTGGTCTGGGTGTAGCGCCGCTGGCCTTTGCGGCCAACGCTTTGGGGACGCTTGGCTATATCTGGTGTTTGTCCGGCATCACACTGCGCCCCCAGCCTGCGGTAGGCTCCAGTCCCGCCCCGGCGCTATTGCGCGACGTGCGGGCCGGGCTGGCCGTCTTCTGGGCAAACCCGACCGTCTTTCGCGCCGCGGCGCTTGTCGCATTGGCGGCCATGCTGCAGCGGCCGCTGACCAGCCTGATGTCGGCGATCAATGATCATTTCGCGCTTCTGCCGCCTGCCTATTTCACCCTGCTGACGGCCAGTTTCATGTGCGGCGGTCTGCTGGCGGGTCTTGCCCATGCCCGGCGCAATTCGGACCTGGGGCAAGAGACCGTCACCCTGCGCGCCATGCTGGGGCTTGTTCTGTTCTATGCAGCCATTTTCCCGCTGCTGGCGGTGGCCCCCGCACGGGCACTGCTGGCCCTAATCTGCTTTTTCCTGATGGGGTTTGCCGGCAGTTTCGTGACGGCGGGCAATTCCATCATTCTGCAGACGCGGACGCCCGAACAGATGCGCAGCCGGGTGTTGGGCAATAACCTGATGATGTCGCGGGGCGCCGGGGCCGTCGCGCTTTTATGTGTCGGGCCGGTCGTTGATGCGCAGGGCTTTGGTGTCGCCATGACCGGGCTTGCGATGGCAGTGGCGGTGTTGCTGGCCCTGGTGCTTTGGCGGGCCGGACGGCGTCGCCCGGAACCGTCCTACACCTCGACATAGGGCGATAGAGAACCGCGCCTGCGCGGGGTTTTCCTATCGCCGCCGGTCGCGCCGGGCGCTCATCGGCTGGAAGGCCACGCCGACATGGGCGTCGCAATAGGGCTTGCCCGCCTGCGAGGGCAGGCCGCAGAACCAGAAATCGTCGGTGGCGGGGTCGCCGATCGGCCATTTGCAGGTCCGTTCGGTCAGTTCCATCAGCGTCAGC
>CAZKJZ010000071.1:0-12007 GCA_964553145.1 uncultured Frigidibacter sp.
GGCGACCGGCTGGTCGGCTCGGTCCAGGTCCTTTCGGCGGATGAAAAGCGCATCCACACGTTCATCCGCGTGCAGCGCGGCGACGATCTGGTTGCCAGTATCGAACAAATGATGCTGCATGTCGACATGACGGCCGGCAAGGTCTGCCCCGCCGCGCCCGAGGTTCTGGCAAAGCTGATGCCGATCGCCGAGGCACACAAAACATTGCCCCGGCCCGACGCGGCCGGCCGGCATGTCGGCCAGCGGAAATAGCCGGATCAAGGGGGAGGGGCGGCGATGCATTTCGGATTGACAGAAGAACAGGAAATGATCGTCGCGACCACCCGCGCCTTCGTCGAAGCTGAACTCTACCCCCATGAGGCCCTGGTCGAACGCACCGGCCACCTGCCGATGGACCTGGTGCGTGAAGTCCAGAAAAAGGCAATCGATCTGGGCCTTTACGCGGCAAACATGCCAGCAGACGTCGGCGGCGGCGGGCTGGATACCCTGTCATGGCTGCTCTATGAAAAGGAACTGGGCAAGGCGAACTATGCTTTGCACTGGACCTGCGTCGCCCGCCCCTCGAACATCCTTCTGGCCGGGACCGAGGAGCAGCGTGAACGCTATCTCTGCCCCTGCATCCGGGGCGAAACCTGGGACTGCCTCGCCATGACCGAACCCGGCGCCGGGTCTGACCTGCGCGGCATGAAGGCCAGCGCCCGGCCTGACGGCGACGACTGGGTACTGAACGGCACCAAACATTTCATCAGCCACGCCGACATCGCCGGTTTCACCATCGCCTTCCTGGCTACGGGTGAGGAGGAGACACTGCGCGGCCCGAAGAAGAAGATCACCGCCTTTCTGGTCGACAAGGGCACAAAAGGCTTCACGGTCCGCGACGGCTATCGCAACGTCAGCCACCGCGGCTATACGAATGCGGTGCTGGAGTTCGACGATTGCCGCGTGAACAAGCGGCAGATTCTGGGCGAGGTGCACAAAGGGTTCGAACTGGCCAACGACTGGCTGGGCGCCACCCGCCTGCAGGTCGCCTCGACCTGCCTTGGTCGTGCGGAACGGGCGCTGGCCCATGCCGTTACCTATGCCGCCGACCGCAAGCAATTCGGCCAGCAGATCGGCAAGTTCCAGGGAATATCCTTTAAACTTGCGGATATGGCTATGGAACTTAAAGCCGCAGAGCTGCTGACGCGCGAGGCAGGCTGGAAATATGATCAGGGCACGGTGACCGAGGCCGACATGTCGATGGCCAAGCTCAAGGCGACCGAAGCCCTGGCGATGATCGCCGATGAAGCGATCCAGATCCACGGTGGCATGGGGCTGATGGACGAATTGCCGCTGGAGCGGATCTGGCGCGACGCTCGCGTCGAACGGATCTGGGAAGGCACCAGCGAGATCCAGCGCCATATCATCAGCCGGGAATTGTTGCGCAACGTCGGCGGGTAAAGCGTGGACTGCCTGCCCCCCAGTCCATTGGTCTCTCGGACCAATGGCGATACCAATGGACTACCCCGGGGATATTTGGAAAGAGAAGAAACCAAGTGTTAACCTTAATGGGTCAGGCTGGATGGGCGGTACAGGCGGGGACGCCGATGACCGCAAGAGGAGAAGGAAACCCGCCCCGCGCCAATGGGGCGGGTGACCCTTATCCTTGCCCCTTCTTCTCTTCAAAAATATCCCGGGGTCCGGGGCAGCGCCCCGGCGCCCTCCGCGCCGCAAAGGCCGGGCCGCATGCGTGACCTGAACCGCCTTCTGCGCCCCAAGACCATCGCCGTCCTTGGCGCGGGCTGGGCGGTCAATGTCATCGATCAATGCCGCAAGATGGGTTTTGGCGGGCAGGTCTGGCCCATCCATCCGTCGAAGGGCAGGATCGGCGGCCTGCGCGCCTACCGCTCGCTTGCCGATCTCCCGGCCGCGCCGGATGCGACCTTCATCGGGGTCAACCGCCATGCCACGGTCGGGATCGTCGGCGATCTGGCGGCGATGGGGGCAGGCGGAGCCATCTCTTTTGCCAGCGGCTGGTCCGAAGCGGGCGAAGGGCAACTGGAGCGTGATCTGGTCCGGGCCGCAGGTGACATGCCGATCCTTGGACCGAACTGCTATGGGCTGATCAATTATCTGGACGGGGCGCTTCTCTGGCCTGACCAGCATGGTGGCAAGCGGGTTGACCGGGGGGTGGCGCTGATCAGCCAGTCGTCGAACATCGTCATCAACCTGACCATGCAGGCGCGCGGACTGCCGGTGGCCTATGTCGCCTGTCTTGGCAATGCCTCGGTCGTCGGCCTGGCCGATCTGGCGGACGCGCTGATCGCTGATCCGCGCGTCACGGCGCTGGGGCTCTATGTCGAGGGGATCGGCGATGCACCGGCCTTTGCCGCGCTGGCGGAACGGGCGCGGACGGCGGGCAAGGGGATCGTCTGCATCAAGTCGGGCAAGACCGAACAGGCGCGCTCGGCGGCGGCCTCGCATACCGCGGCGCTGGCAGGTGGCGGGGCGGCCTCGTCCGCTTTCCTGCGTCAGTGCGGCGTGGCCGAGGTGGCGACGCCTGCCGAACTGATCGAGGCGCTGAAAATCGTCCATCTGCATGGACCGGGGCTGGGCGCGCGGCTCTGTTCGCTCTCTTGTTCGGGGGGCGAGGCGGGGCTGGTGGCCGATCTGGCCGCCCCCCATCACCTGCAGTTCCCGCCGGTGCCCGCCGCGACCGGGGCGGCGCTGGCCGACATCCTTGGGCCGATCGTCGCCATTGCCAACCCTCTGGACTATCACACATTCATCTGGGGTGACGGGCCACGGACCGAGGCGGTTTTCACCACGATGCTGGAGGCCTATGATGCAGGCCTGTTCCTGATCGATCCGCCCCGCCCGGACCGCTGCGATCCCTCGGGGTATCAGCCTGCCCTGGACGCGATCGCAGCGGCGCAGGCTGCGACGGGCAAACCTGCCTTTCCGGTTGCCTCGCTGCCCGAAAACTTCGATGAGGCCCTGGCCGACTCCCTGATGGCCGAGGGTCTCTGCCCGCTGATGGGTGCCGAAACCGCGCTGGCGGCGATCAAGGCGGCACAGGTTCCTGCGGGCCTGCCGGGATGGCGGCCACTTGCGGCCGGCCCCCAGCGGGAGGCGGTCCTTTTGACCGAGGCCGAGGGCAAGGCCCTTCTGGCCGCCGCCGGTGTGCCGGTTCCGCGCGCGGTGACGGCGCCGACGCTGGACCGGTTGCGGGACGCGGCCCGCAACCTGACGCAGCCCCTGGCGCTGAAGGGACTGGGCTTTGCCCACAAGACCGAAGCCGGGGCGGTGCGGCTGAACCTGACGACCCTGGACGGGCAGGCCGAGATGCCGGGTGCCACCGGCTATCTGGCCGAGGAAATGGTGACCGGCGTGGTGGCCGAACTGCTTGTCGGCCTCTGCCGCGACCCGGTCTATGGTCTGACCCTGACCATCGGTCTTGGCGGTGTCACGGCGGAACTTCTGGGCGATACGGTGACGATGGTCTGGCCGGTCGGGCAGGACGAGCTTCTGGAGCGGATGAAGGGCCTGCGTCTGTGGCCGCTGCTGGACGGCTATCGCGGGCGTCCCTGCGCCGATGTGGCTGCGGTGGCGCGGATCGTCCTTGCGTTGGGGCGGCTGATGGAAGGCGATCAGAGCCTTGAAGAAATCGAGATCAATCCGCTCCTGGCCCGCGAAGCGGGTGCGGTGGCGGTGGATGCGTTGGTAAGGAGGGCGGCAAATGGCTGAGATGCAGATGCGGGCGGACGGGCCGATCCGGACCCGGCGCGAAGGTGCTGTCCTGGAGGTGACGCTGGACCGGCCCAAGGCCAATGCGATCGACCTGGCCACCAGCCGGATCATGGGCCTGACCTTTCGCGCTTTTCGCGATGACGAGAGTCTGCGCGTGGCGATCCTGCGGGCCGAGGGCGAGAAGTTCTTTTGCCCCGGCTGGGACCTGAAGGCGGCGGCGGCGGGCGATGCGGTCGACGGCGACTATGGGGTCGGCGGCTTTGGTGGCTTGCAGGAACTGCCGAACCTGAACAAGCCGGTGATCGCTGCGGTGAACGGCATCTGCTGCGGCGGCGGGCTGGAGCTCGCGCTGTCCTGCGACCTGATCCTGTGCACCGACAGCGCGACCTTTGCCCTGCCGGAAATCCGTTCGGGCACCGTGGCGGACGCCGCCTCGATCAAGCTTCCGAAGCGCATTCCCTATCATGTGGCGATGGACCTTCTTCTGACCGGGCGCTGGTTCGATGCCGAAGAGGCGCTGCGCTGGGGGCTGGTGAAAGAAATCACCAGCCAGGCCGATCTTTTGCCCAAGGCCTGGGCGCTGGCGCGGCTTTTGGAAAGCGGGCCGCCGCTGGTCTATGCCGCGATCAAGGAAGTGGTGCGCGAGGCCGAGGCCCTGCGCTTTCAGGATGCGCTGAACCGGATCACCAAGCGGCAACTACCGACCGTCGACCGGCTCTATTCCTCCGACGATCAGCTGGAGGGCGCGCGGGCCTTTGCCGAAAAGCGCGATCCGGTCTGGAAGGGGCGCTGATGGACCAGCCGTCCGGCTCTTCATCAGTTTGCAAATATCCCACGGGGGGTGCGGGGGGTGTGAAACCCCCCGCTTGCCCGGTCCGCTCACTCGCCCCGCGGAAAGCGTTTGCTTTCTTCCAGAACGTTCAGGTCCATGTGGTTGCGCATATAGCGTTCAGAGGCGGCACGCAGCGGCTGATAGTCCCAGGGGAAATAGGCGCCGTTCCGCAGCGCCTCATAGACCACCCAGCGGCGGGCCTGGCTTTCGCGCACGGCGGCGTCAAAGCGGGCAAGGTCCCAGCGCGCGTTGGCCAGGATGCGCATGCGGGCCAGCACCTCGGCATGGGCGGGATCGGTGGCAAGATTGGTGCGCTCGTTCGGGTCGCTCGCCAGATTGAACAGAAGTTCGGGGTCGGCGGCGCAGGCCTGATATTTCCAGTCCCCCTCGCGCAGGCAGACCAGCGGCGTGATCGAGCCTTCGGCGGCATATTCCATCGGCACCGGCGCGCGGGGTTCCCCTCGCGCCACCGGAACCAGGCTGACCCCGTCGGTCCAGGGCAGGACCTCGTCCAGCGAAATGCCGGCCAGGGCGGCCAGCGTCGGCGTCACGTCGAGCGTCGAGACCGGCGTGTCGATGCGCGCGGGCGTCAGGCCGGGGGCGGCGATCATCAAGGGCACGCGGGCCGAGCCTTCGAAGAAGTTCATCTTGAACCACAGGCCACGGTCGCCCAGCATGTCGCCATGGTCCGAGGTGAAGATCACGATCGCCTCTTGGCGGGTCGCCTCCAGCACCGCCAGAATCTCGCCGATCTTGTCATCGACGTAAGAGATATTGGCGAAATAGCCGCGCCGGGCGCGGGCGATATGGTTGGCGCTGATGGTCGAGGCGCGCCAGTCGCTGGCATCCATCAGCCGTTGGGAATGGGCATCCATATCCTCATAGGCGATCGGGTCGGTTTCGGGGCTGACATGGTTGCACCCGTCGTAAAGGTCCCAGTATTTGCGGCGCGCGACGTAAGGGTCGTGCGGGTGCGACATGCTGACGGTCAGGCACCAGGGGCGGGGGTCGGCACCGCGCGACAGATCGTAGATCTTCTGGATCGCCTGATGGGCGACGTCATCGTCATATTCCAGCTGGTTGGTGATTTCCGCCACGCCCGCGCCGGTGACAGAGCCAAGGTTGTGGTACCACCAGTCGATCCGCTCGCCGGGTTTGCGATAGTCGGGCGTCCAGCCGAAATCGGCGGGATAGATGTCGGTGGTCAGCCGTTCCTCGAACCCGTGCATCTGGTCGGGGCCGACGAAGTGCATCTTGCCCGACAGGGCGGTCTGATAGCCCGCCCGGCGCAGATGGTGGGCATAGGTCGGAATGTCGGAACAGAATTCGGCGGCATTGTCATAGACCCGTGTCCGCGACGGCAACTGGCCCGCCATGAACGAGGCGCGGGCGGGCGCGCAGAGCGGCGAGGGCGTGTAGCTGTTGGCAAACCGCACCGACCGGGCCGCCAGCCGCTTCAGGTTCGGGGCATGCAGCCAGTCCGCCGGGCCGTCCGGGAACAGGGTTCCGTTCAGCTGGTCGACCATCAGGATCAGGATATTCGGGCGGGCGGTCATGGTGGCTCCTTCCGGCGGGACCTGAGTCGCATCGATTGCGCAACCCATAAAGAAACATCGGCTGCAGGGAAGGCGAGATGAGGCGGCGCGTCTGTCTTCTTCCCGACATGTCGGATGGTCAGGCCGACCGGGGACCGTTCTTTTCAGGCCGGAAGGCCGGCGCCGGGCAATGTCGTTTGCCGCGCCGCAAGTGCCGTTTGATGGCAAGCGGGCAGGGGGTGTTCGAACCACCCTGGGCCAGGGCGCAAGCGGCGCAGCCGCTTGAACGGCACACGGAACGCCAGGGGGGACGACGAAGGCGGTTCGGGTGGCGCATCACCCGCCAGCGGTCTGAACAGGAATGTGAATGTACGTTGCTGGGGTCAAAAACGCCGCCGTCCGGCCGCTTTTCGGACGTCGCGTCACCCTGCGGGCGGCCCTGGGCTAGATGACGGAAAAAACGAGGAAAATCGCGAAGTTTTCAGTTGTCAAACGGGCCGGTCGGTGTTCAACATTAACTCAAGAGTTAAGAAAAATCCGGATGGGGAGAGACCATGAAAGACGATCTGCAAAAACTGCTTGAATTCATCGATGCCGGCGGTCTGTCGCGGCGCGGGTTCCTGGGGCGCACGGCGGCCTTCGGGGCGGTGGCCACGATGGGCGGCACCTTTGCTGCGGGCCGCGCGATGGCGGACGAACCGAAGCAGGGCGGCACCCTGATCATGGGGATTGGCGGCGGCGAGACGACCGACACGCTGGACCCCGGCCTGGCCGACAGCCCGGTGCCGTTCAACGTCATCCGTCAATGGGGTGACACTTTGGTCAATGTGACCCCCGACGGCCAGATCGAGCCGCGGCTGGCGGAAAGCTTCTCGTCCAACGCCGACGGGTCGGAATGGACCTTTGTCATCCGTCAGGGTGTCAAGTTCCACGACGGCAGTGACATGACCGCCGACGATGTGGTCGCGACCTACAAGCGCCATTCGGACGAGAATTCCAAGTCCGGCGCGCAGGGGATCATGAAGAGCATTGCCGACATTTCCGCCAATGGCCAGAATGTCGTGCTGAAAATGACCGGCCCGAACGCCGACCTGCCCTATCTTCTGTCCGACTATCACCTGGTCGTCCAGCCGAAAGGCGGCGTCGACAATCCGGCGGCGGGCATCGGCACCGGCCCCTACAAGGTCGTGTCGGGCGAGGCGGGTGTCCATTATGTCTTTGAAAAGAACAAGGAAGACTGGGACACGACCCGCGGCCATTATGACGGCGTCGAAATCCTGGTCATCAACGACAATACCGCCCGCAACTCGGCGCTGCAGTCGGGTCAGGTGCATGTGATCAACCGCGTCGACCCCAAGGTCGCCAAGCTTCTGGGCCGTGCCCCGGGCGTGCAGGTCACCCATATCGCCGGTCGCGCGCATTATGTGTTCATCATGCATTGCGACGCCGCCCCGTTCGACAACAAGGACCTGCGGCTGGCGCTGAAATATTCGGTCAACCGTCAGGAGATGGTCGACAAGATCCTCGACGGGTTCGGGACGATCGGCAACGATATCCCGATCAACGCCGCCTATCCGTTCTTTGACGAGACGCTGGAACAGCGCCCGTTCGATCCGGCCAAGGCCGCCGAACATTACAAGGCCTCCGGCCATGACGGCAGCCCGATCGAGCTTCTGGTCGCCGACACCGCCTTCCCGGGGGCCGTCGATGCGGCAACGCTCTGGGCAGCTTCGGCGAATGCGGCGGGCATCCCGCTGACGATCAAGAAGGTGCCGGACGATGGCTATTGGTCGGATGTCTGGAACGTGAAACCCTTCTGCGCCAGCTACTGGGAAGGCCGGCCGGTGCAGGACCAGATGTATTCGACCGCCTATCTGTCGACCGCTGAATGGAACGACACCCGCTTCAAGAATCAGGAGTTCGACGATCTTTTGGCCAAGGCGCGTGGCGAACTGGACCCGGCCAAGCGCAAGGAACTTTACGGCAAGATCGCCCGCATCCTGCAGGAAGAAGGCGGGGTGGTGGTGCCGATGTTCAACGAGTTTATCGATGCGCATGCCGAAGCCATCACGGGCTGGGTCGACGATCCGACGCTGCCGATGATGGGCGGGTTTGCCTCGTCCAAGACCTGGATGGCCTGATCCGGGACCGACCGACCCCTTCCGGCGCCTCTGCGCCGGAAGGACCAAGGGCAGGGGGCGCATGGTGCCCCCGCCTCTGCAGGGATCTGCTGTCGCAATGCGGGGCCACCCGCCACAGAACCGGCCTAACCGGCAGCGGCACGGGCGCATTCATCTGAACCTGGCCTGTCCGTCCGGTGGCGGTCTTGTGCCATTCGATGCGGGGGACTTATGCATCCAATCGTGAAACTGGTGGCGCAGAGGCTGGGGCTTGGCCTTATCCTGTTGCTGGCCGTGTCTGCGCTGATCTTCATCGGGGTCGAACTGTTGCCGGGCGATGTTGCCCAGTCGATCCTGGGCCAGTCGGCGACCGAAACCTCGCTGGCCAACCTGCGCAAGGAAATGGGGCTCGATGTCCCGCCGCTGACGCGCTATTTCAACTGGCTCTGGGGCATATTGCACGGCAATCTGGGCACGGCGCTGACCAACAAGGCCGATATCGCCAGCGAAATCGGCGCCCGTCTGGGCAATACCCTGTTTCTGGCCTTCTGGGCGGCGGTGATCTCGGTGCCGCTGGCGATCCTCTTGGGCCTGATCGCGGTGCGCTACCGGAACCGCTGGCCCGACAAGCTGATTTCGGCGGTCACGCTGACCACCGTGTCCTTGCCCGAATTCGTGGCCGGCTACCTCTTGATGTATATCTTCTGCGTCAAGACCCATATCTTTTCGCCGATTGCCACGATCAACGACAGCATGTCCTTCGGCGAAAAGCTTTATGCCATCGCGCTGCCGGTGCTGGTCCTGGTGCTGGTGGTTCTGGCGCAGATGATGCGGATGACCCGCGCGGCGATCCTGAACGTGATGCAGTCTGCCTATGTCGAGACGGCCGAACTGAAGGGCCTGCGCCCCTTTACCATCATTGCCAAGCATGCTTTCCCGAACGCGATCGCCCCCATCGTCAATGTCGTCATGCTGAACCTGGCCTATCTGGTCGTCGGCGTGGTCGTGGTCGAGGTGGTCTTCGTCTATCCCGGCATGGGTCAGTATCTGGTCGACCATGTGTCCAAGCGCGATATCCCGGTGGTGCAGGCCTGCGGCCTGATCTTTGCCGCTGTCTATATTGGCCTGAACATTCTGGCTGACGTGATCTCGATCCTGTCCAACCCGCGCCTGAGGCACCCGAAATGAGACGTATTCCGATTTCGGCCCTTGTCGGGCTGTTCTTCACCGGCCTTTTTTTCTTCATCGCGATCTTTGCCCAATGGATCGCCCCCTATGGCCTGACCGAAATCCCGGGGGATGTGTGGGAACCGCCTTCGTCCAAGTACCTCTTGGGCACCGACACGCTGGGGCGCGATCTCTTTAGCCGGATGATCTACGGCTCGCAGACGACGATCTTTGTCGCGACCGCCGCCACCATCGTCTCGTTCGTCAGCGGCTCGATCCTGGGTTTCACGGCGGCGGTTCTGGGCGGCTGGATCGATCAGGTCATGTCGCGGCTGGTCGATCTCTTCATGGCGATCCCGTCCCTGATCCTGGCTCTGGTCATCCTGTCGGTGATGCCGACGACGCTGCCGGTGCTGATCGTGGTCATGGGCCTTCTGGACGCGACGCGGGTTTACCGCCTGTCGCGCGCCGTCGCGGTCGATATCACCGTGATGGATTATGTCGAGGCCGCGCGTCTCAGGGGGGAACGGACGCCCTGGATCATCTTCCGCGAAATCCTGCCCAATGCTTTGTCGCCTTTGGTGGCCGAACTCGGCATGCGCTTTATCTTCGCCGTCCTTTTCATCTCGACCCTGTCGTTCCTGGGGCTGGGCGTCCAGCCGCCGATGACCGACTGGGGCGGGATCGTGAAGGAAAACAAGGAAGGTCTGGTCTACGGCATTTCCGCCGCGCTGATCCCGGCGGTCGCCATCGCGGTCCTGGCCATTTCTGTCAACCTCGTTGCCGACTGGGTCCTGAACCGGACCACCTCGCTGAAAGGAGGCCGCGGTGCTTGATCAAACCGGAAAACCGCTTCTCGACGTCCGCAATCTGGTGATCGAGGCGACAAGCTATCCGCCGGGCGAAAAGCCCAAGTCCGTGCGGCTGGTCCATGGCGTGTCCTTCACGCTGGAAAAGGGTCAGGTCATGGGCCTGATCGGGGAATCGGGTGCGGGCAAGTCCACCATCGGCCTGTCGTCGATGGCCTATGGTCGTGGCGGGGTGCGCATCGCCGGGGGCGAGGTTTTCGTCAACGGGCGCGACATATTGAAGGGCGGCCCGAACGGGTTGCGCGCGCTCCGCGGCAAGGAAGTGACCTATGTGTCGCAATCCGCCGCCGCATCCTTCAACCCGGCCAAGAAGCTGATGGAGCAGGTGATCGAAACCTGTCTTCTGCACAAGGTCATGACAAAGGACGAGGCGGAATTGCGCGCCCGCATCCTGTTTGACAAGCTGGGCCTGCCGAACCCCGGCACGTTCGGCGACCGCTATCCGCACCAGGTCTCGGGCGGGCAGCTGCAGCGGGCGATGACGGCGATGGCGCTGTGCCCCAAGCCCGACCTTGTCGTCTTCGACGAACCGACGACGGCGCTGGACGTGACCACCCAGATCGACGTGCTGATGGCGATCAAGGAGGCGATCCGCGAAACCGGCGTCGCTGCCCTGTACATCACTCACGACCTTGCGGTGGTGGCGCAAGTCTCGGACCGGATCATGGTGCTGCGCCACGGCCGGACCGTGGAACTGGGCACGACGGACGAGATCATCAATCGCCCGCGCGAGGATTATACGAAGGCGCTGGTCTCGGTCAGTTCCCACATCCATCCCGAAAAGCCGAAGGCGGGCAATGTGGTGCTGAAGGTCGACAATGTGACGGCCCGCTACAAGGGCCTCCCGTTCGACATCCTGAAAAACGTCTCGGTCGAGATCGAGGCCGGGCATACATTGGCCGTGGTTGGCGAAAGCGGGTCCGGCAAGTCGACGCTGGCGCGGGCGATCACCGGCCTTTTGCCGCCGGCACGCGGTCAGATGATCTTTGCCGGGCGGAAACTGTCGAACGATCTGGCCGGCCGCAGCAAGGATGACCTGCGCGAACTCCAGATGATCTATCAGATGGCCGACACGGCGATGAACCCGCGCCAGACGGTCGGCACGATCATCGGGCGCCCCCTGGAATTCTACTTCGGCATGAGGGGCGCCGAACGTGACCGCGCTGTCCAGGACCTGTTGGACAAGATCGAGATGGGCAAGGGCTTTGCCGACCGCTATCCGGCCGAACTGTCCGGCGGGCAAAAGCAGCGGGTCTGCATCGCCCGGTCGCTGGCGGCCAAGCCCAAGCTGATCATCTGCGACGAGGTGACATCTGCGCTGGACCCTCTGGTCGCAGAAGGCATCTTGAAGCTGCTTCTCGACCTGCAGAAAGAGGAAAACGTCGCTTACCTCTTCATCACCCATGACCTGGCCACGGTCCGGTCGATCGCCGATTCAATCGCGGTCATGTACAAGGGACAGGTGGTCCGCTACGGGCCGAAGTCCGAGGTTCTTTCGCCACCCTTCGACGATTATACCGACCTCCTCCTTTCGTCGGTCCCCGAAATGAAACTGGGTTGGCTGGAAGAGGTGATCAGGAACCGCAAGATGGAAAGCGCCGGGAACTGAAGGCATGGTTCCTTCAGGTGGAGCCCCATAGGCGGCCAAAGCCCGGGGCAAGCGACCCGGGCGCCGCGACCGGCTTACACAAAACCGTCCACGTGGCGATAGCCGCGTGGACAGCCCCTCCCTGCCGCGCCACGGGCGCGGCGTTC
>CAZKJZ010000072.1:0-11645 GCA_964553145.1 uncultured Frigidibacter sp.
TGTCTGGTCGAATGGCCCGACCGGCTGGGGTCCCTGACCCCGCCGGGGGCCCTGACGCTGCATCTGGCCCCCGATGCGGCGGGCGATGGGCGGCAGGCTCGCTTTACCGCCAGCGGTGCGGGTTGGGCGTCGGTCTTTCAGGCGCTGGGGCGGTCCGATGGCTGACCTGCGCCTGACCCTTGCCGCCGACTTTCTGGCCCGCGCCGGCTGGGGCGGGCGTGTGCTGGTGCCGCTGGCGGGCGATGCATCGCCCCGCCGCTATTTCCGCCTGCCGGGCGGCGCCGTGCTGATGGATGCCGACCCCGCGCGGGGCGAGCGGCTGGACAGGTTCCTGGCCGTCGGCCGCTGGCTCTTGGACCGGGGCTATTCCGCGCCCAAGATTCTGGCCGAGGATCAGGCGGCGGGTTTTCTACTGCTGGAAGATCTGGGCGATGCGCTTTTTGCGCGGGTCATCGGCGAGAATCCGGGGCGCGAAGGGCCGCTCTACCAACTGGCGACCGGGTTTCTGGCCGACCTGCACAACCACCCGCCGCCCGCCTTTGTGGCGCAGGGCGACGGGGCGGCGCTGGCCGGGCTGGTGCGGCTGTTGAACGACCAATACCTGCCTGCGCTGGGGGCGCCGCCCGCGACCCGCATACCCGCGCTGGTTCAGGCTTTGTACGATGGTTGGAATGACACAGCGCCGGTTCTGTCCTTGCGGGACTTTCATGCCGAAAATCTGCTCTACCTGCCTGAACGCACGGGGCTGCGGCAGGCGGGCATCCTGGACTTTCAGGATGCGTTTGCGACCCACCCGGCCTATGACCTTGTCTCGCTTTGCCAGGATGCACGCCGTACGGTCAGCGTGACGGTCGAGGCAGAGTGCGTCCGGGCCTATCTGGACGAAAAGGGGCTGGAACAGAGCCGCTTTTCACGCCTCTATGCCCTGATCGGCGCGCAGCGGGCACTGCGGATTCTGGCGGTGTTCGCAAAACTCTGCCGTCAGGATGGCAAGCCGCAGTATCTGGCCCATGCGCCGCGCGTCTGGGCCTATCTGCAGCGCAATCTTGCCCATCCGGCGCTGGCACCTTTGGCAGCAGCGGTGGCGGACGAGCTGCCCGAACCGACCGAGGCGCGGCTGATGGTGATTGCCCGATGACGCACCCTTCCCCTCAGGCCCTGATGCTGTTCGCCGCCGGTCTTGGCACCCGGATGCGGCCCCTGACCGACGACAGGCCCAAGCCGCTGATCCCGGTGGCGGGGCGGGCGCTGATCGATCATGCGCTGGATCAGGCGCCGCCGGGCCTGCCGGTGGTGGTGAACCTGCATTACCGGGGGGCGCAGATCCGCGACCATCTGGCGGGGCGCACAGGCACCCGCTTTTCGGATGAAAGCGACCGGTTGCTGGAAACCGGCGGCGGGCTGAAGCGGGCCTTGCCCTTGCTGGGCGCCGACCCCGTGTTTGTGATGAACAGCGATGCGGTCTGGACCGGGCCGTCGCCCCTGACCCAGTTGGCCGCCCATTGGGACAGTAGGCAGATGGACGCGCTGTTGCTGCTGGTGCCGCGCGCGCAGGCAACCGGCCACACCGGCGCGGGCGACTTTGTCGCCGATGCCCAAGGGCGGCTGACGCGCGGACCGGGGGCGGTTTATACCGGCGCCCACATCACCCGGACCGGGCCGGTCGCGGACTGGCCCGAGGATATCTTTTCGCTGAACCGGGTCTGGGACCAGATGGCGGGGCGTGGGCGTCTTTTTGGCCTGATCCATCAGGGCGGCTGGTGCGATGTCGGGCGGCCCGACAGCATTCCACTGGCCGAAGCGCTGCTGAGGGGTGCAGATGTTTGACCCCTCGCCCGCCCCCCGTGTCTTTGGCCTGCCTCCCGGCGCCGATTTCGCCGGGGCGCTGGTCGCGGGTCTGCGCCGCCGGATGGCGGGCCAGCCGCCCGAGGCGATGGGGCGCGTCACGCTTTATCTGAACAGTGCAGGCATGCTGGCGCGGGTGCGCGCGGCATTTCAGGCCGGGCCGCCGGCTTTTCTGCCGCGCCTGATGACCCTGGCCATGATCGGGGACGATCTCGCGACCGGCCTGCCCCCGGCCCTGCCACCTCTGCGGCGTCGGCTGGAACTGGCGCAGCTGGTGGCCGGGCTGATGCGGGCGCGACCCGACTTCGCGCCGGGATCGGCGGTCTTTGATCTGGCCGACAGTCTGGCGCGGCTGATGGACGAAATGCAGGGCGAAGGCGTTCCGCCCGAAGCGCTGGAGCAAAAGGGGCTGGCCGAGGATCACGCCCGCCACTGGGAACGCAGTCTTGACTTTCTGCGCATCATCGGGCGCTGGACGGGCACGCAGGGCCAGCCCGACCCCGAGGCGCGGCAGCGGCAGGCGGTGCTGGCGCTGATCGACCGCTGGCAGGTGGCGCCGCCGACGGCTCCGGTCTTGATCGCGGGCTCGACCGGGTCGCGGGGGGCGACGGCGTTGCTGATGCGGGCGGTGGCGGGGCTACCGCAGGGCGCGGTGATCCTGCCGGGGTTCGATGGCGACATGCCAGGCCCCGCCTGGGCCAGCCTGACGGCGGGACCGGTGCCGGACGAGGATCACCCGCAATATCGGTTCGCGCCGCTGCTGGCCGGGTTGGGCCTGACCCCGGATCAGGTCGCAGACTGGCAGGAAGATACAGCGCCCGACCCGGCTCGCAACCGGCTTTTGTCGCTGGCGCTGCGCCCTGCCCCAGTCACGGACCAATGGCTGGCCGAAGGCGAAGAGCGCCGCCCGGAACTACCCGAGGCGACGCGCGGCCTGACCCTGATCGAGGCGAAAGGGCCGCGTGCCGAGGCGCTGGCGATTGCCATCGCCCTGCGGCAGGCGGCGGGCGAAGGCCAGCGCGCGGCGCTGATCACACCGGACCGAAATCTGGCGCGGCGGGTCACGGCGGCGCTGGACCGCTGGGGCATCCGGCCCGACGACAGCGCGGGCCGCCCGCTGCATCTGTCGGCACCCGGCCGGTTCGTGCGCCATATCGCGCGGCTGATCGGCCAGCCCCTTACAATCGAGGCGCTGCTGACCCTTTTGAAGCACCCGCTGACCGCAACAGGGGCGGGCGAGCGCGGGCCGCACCTGCGCCATGCCCGCGATCTGGAACTGCATCTGCGCCGCCATGGCCCGCCCTTTCCCGACGCGGCCACGCTGCAGCTGTGGGCCAGTGCGGCAGCGGATCGTATGGGCTGGGCGGACTGGCTTGCGGGCTGGATCACCAGTCTTCCACAGGTTCGCGAAGGACCACTTTCAGATGTAACAGACACGCTTTTTGACCTTGCCGGTCGGCTGGCCGCCGGTCCCGGCGGCACGGTCGGTGCCAGCGAGCTGTGGCAGGCCGAAGCAGGGCGTCAGACATTGGCCACCTTGCAGGGCCTGCGGGCCGAGGCGGGCGCCGGGGGTACCTTTACCGCCGCTGCCTTCAGCGACCTGATCGACAGCCTGCTGATGGCCGGCAGCCTGCGCGACAGCGACGCCGCCCATCCGTTCATCGCGATCAAGGGCATCCGCGAGGCGCGGGAACTGGACGCCGATCTGGTGATATTGGGCGGGCTGAACGATGGCGTCTGGCCTGCCGCCGCTCCACCCGACCCGTGGCTGTCGCGGCAGATGCGGCTGAAACTGGGTCTGTTGCTGCCCGAACGCCAGATCGGGCTGGCTGCCCATGATTTTCAGCAGGCTGTGGCGGCGCCCCGGGTGATCCTGTCCCGCGCTATCCGGGATGACGAGGCGGAAACCGTGCCCTCGCGCTGGCTGGACCGGCTGACGAACCTCATGCGCGGGCTGGACGGCGATGCGGGGGTGCTGGCGGCGATGCGCCAGCGCGGGCAGGTGCTGACCGGGCTGGCCGCACGGCTGGAGGCGACCACGGCGGTTCCGCCCGCCCGCCGCCCTGCCCCGCGCCCACCGGTCGAGGCACGGCCAAAGGAACTGGCGGTTACCGCGATCCGTACCCTGATCCGCGATCCTTATGAAATTTACGCCCGCCATATCCTGCGGCTGCGCCCCCTGGACCCGATCCTGCCCGAGGCCGATCCGCGCCTGCGGGGCGAGGTGTTGCATAAGATCGTCGAACAGTTCGTGGCCCATGCGCCGGACGCGCCCGAAACCGCCGATCAGGCCCATGCGCGGCTGATGACGGTGGCGGGTGCGGTGATGGAGGAGGACATTCCCTGGCCCTCGACCCGGCGGTTCTGGCTGGCGCGGATCGCGCGGTTTGCCGACTGGTTCATCGGGCGCGAACTGGCGCGGGCCGGGGCGGCGGTGCCGGTTCTTCTGGAAGGAACGGGTGGACTGCCGCTGCCGGGCGGGGCGTTCCGCCTGACCGCGCGGCCCGACCGGATCGACCGGGCAGGTGACGGGCGGCTGCATATCTATGACTATAAAAGCGGTGCGCCGCCCAGCGACAAGCAGCAGCGCCAGTTCGATGTGCAGCTGCCGCTGACCGCCGCCATGGCCGAACGCGGCGCCTTTGAACAGGCGGGGGTGGCCGAAGTGTCGGCCGTCACCTTCATCCGTCTGGGCGGTGATGGCGAGGAGCGGACAACCGAACGGGCCAGCCTTGATCTGGAACAGGTCTGGACCCGGCTTTTGCAGCTGATCGCCCGCTATGGGCAGCGCGAGACCGGCTATATCGCCCGCCGTGCCCTGTTCGAAACCGACGAGCTCCGCGATTACGACCATCTGGCCCGGTTCGGCGAATGGCAGATGAGCGATCCTTCGGCGCCGGAGGATGTCGGGTGACCGATGATGCAACCCGCGCCCAGCAACAGGCGGCGACGCCGGACCTGTCGGTCTGGCTGGCCGCCAATGCCGGGTCGGGCAAGACCAAGGTTCTGACCGACAGGGTGGCGCGGCTTTTGCTGGGCGGTACCCAGCCGCAGCGCATCCTGTGCCTGACCTATACCAAGGCGGCGGCCAGCGAGATGCAGAACCGCCTGTTCCGGCGGCTGGGCGACTGGGCGATGAAGGACGAGGCGGCCCTGCGCGCCGCACTGGCCGATCTGGGGCCGGATCACCCCGTGGACGACGAGATGCTGGCCCGTGCCCGCCGCCTCTTCGCCCGCGCCATCGAAACGCCGGGCGGGCTGAAAATCCAGACGATCCATTCCTTTTGCGCGGGCCTGTTGCGGCGCTTTCCGGTCGAGGCGGGCGTGTCGCCCGACTTTACCGAACTGGATGACCGCAGCGCCGCCCATCTGCGCCGCGAGATCATCGAGGAACTGGCCGCAGGCCCCGATCTGGCCCCGGTCGATGCGCTGGCCAGCCTGACGCAGGCCGACGATCCGGGCGAGATTCTGGGGGAAATCTGCCGAAACAGTGACGGTTTTGCCGGCCAGCCGCCCGACCCGTCGGGGGGGCGGACAGAGCAGGATGTGCTGGCCGGCGCCTATGTGGGTGGCGAGGAGGATCTGATCGGCGCGCTGGTGCCATTGTTGATGGCCAGCGGCAGCAATGACCGGAAGGCAGGGGCGAAACTGGCGGCTTTTCGCGCGGATGCGGGCGGGCTGAAGCTGCTGGAAGACCTCTTGCTCTACAAGTCCGGCGCGCGGGCCTTTTGCCCCAAGGACGACTTTCCGACCAAAGGCCTCAGCACCGGCAAGGCCGCGCCCCTGATGCCCGCGCTAGAGGCGCTGAAGGCCCGCGTGGCCGCAACCCGCGACCTGCGCCTGTCGGTGCAGGCGGCAGACCGGAACCGTGCGCTTTACCGTTTTGCCCGGTCGTTCCTGCCGCTTTATCAGGCGCGCAAGCAGGCGGCGGGGTATCTCGATTTCGACGATCTGATCCGCCGTGCCGCTGCGTTGCTGGCCGATCCGGCCGTTGCGGCCTGGGTTCTCTTCCGGCTGGATGGCGGGATCGACCATATTCTGGTCGACGAGGCGCAGGATACCAGCCCCGGCCAGTGGCAGGTGATCAAGGCCCTGTCCGAGGAATTCACCGCAGGCCAGGGCGCACGGGCCGAGGCGCGGCGGATTTTCGTCGTGGGTGACAAGAAACAGTCGATCTATTCCTTTCAGGGTGCCGATCTGGCCACGTTCGACGCGACGCTGGCCGAGCTGAAGGCGCGGCACCGGGGCGCCGCCGTGCCCTTTGGCGAGCTGGAGTTGCAATATTCCTTCCGCTCCTCGACCGCGATCCTGAACCTGGTGGACCTGACCTTTGACGAACGGGTCCAGCGGGGGCTGGGCGGGCCGACCAAGCATCACGCCTTTTGGCCCGACATGCCGGGGCGGGTCGATCTGTGGCCGCTGATCACCAAGACCGAAAAGCCCGAGGACGAGGCCTGGGAGAACCCGGTCGATCTGGCCACCGACAGCCATCACACGGTGATTCTGGCGCGGGCGATCGCTGCGGAAATCCGCCTGATGATCGATCAGGGCACCCGGATCAGCCCACGCGGGGTGGCGCGCCCGGTGCACGAAGGCGATATCCTGATCCTGCTGCGCCGCCGGTCGGGTCTCTTTCACCAGATCATCCGTGCCTGCAAGGAATGCGGGCTGGCCGTTGCCGGGGCCGATAGGCTGGAACTGGGCGGCGAGCTGGCGGTGCGTGACCTGACGGCACTTTTGTCCTTCCTGGCCACGCCCGAGGATGACCTGTCGCTGGCCGCTGTCCTGCGCTCGCCCCTTTTCGGCTGGTCCGAGGGTGCGCTCTATCGTCTGGCAGCCGGCCGGCCCGACCGGACCTATCTGTGGCAGGCGCTGCGGGGGGTCGATTGGGCCGGTATAGACACGCTTTCAGTGCTGAATGACCTGCGTGATCAGGCCGATTTCCTGCGGCCCTATGAGATTTTGGAACGGATGCTGACCCGCCACGGCGGGCGGCAAAGGCTGGTCGCCCGGCTGGGACACGAGGCCGAGGACGGGATCGACGCCTTTCTGGCCGAGGCCCTGGCCTATGAACGGACCAGCGTGCCCAGCCTGACCGGCTTTCTGGTCTGGATGCAAAGCGGCAAGGTCGAGGTCAAGCGACGCCCTGACAGCGACGCACGGCGCATCCGCGTCATGACCGTGCATGGCGCCAAGGGGCTGGAGGCGCCGATCGTCATCCTGCCCGATACCGGCGACCGGCGCGCGCGCGATCAGGACAGTATCCTGCGCGACCGGCAAGGGGTGGCGCATTGGAAGGTCGCCAAAGCCGAGATGCCCGCCGGGCTGGCTGACCTGCGCAGTGACCGCGAGGCGCGGGAAAGGGACGAATCTGCGCGGCTTTTGTACGTGGCGATGACACGCGCCGAACAATGGCTGATCGTCGCGGCGGCGGGCGAGGCCGGAGCGGGCGACAAAAGCTGGTATGGGTTGATCAGGGACGGGCTGGCCGCCATGGGGGCAGAGGCCCATGTGCCGCAGACACTGGGCTGGGACTATGGGCCGGGGCTGCGCTTTGACCATCTGACCTGGCCCGAACCGGCGGGACGACAGGACACCGCGACCGGGGCCGCATCGGCAGAGCCGCCGCCCGCATGGCTGGCGGAACCCGCGCTTCGCCCCGACCCGGCACCTGCACCCTTGTCACCATCCGCCCTTGGCGGGGCCAAGGCCCTGCCCGGCGAAGCGGGACAGGACGAGGCTGCAGCCCTGCGGCGCGGCACCCTGCTGCATCTTCTGTTGCAGCACCTGCCCGGCCGCCCCGATGCGGACTGGCCGACGCTGGCCGCCGGGCTGCTGCGGGGCGCAGGATGTGACGATCCGGCTGAAACAGACACGCTTTTTGCCGAAGCGCACCGGGTTCTGACCGACCCGGCGCTGGCCCATATCTTTGGCCCAGAGGCGCTGGCCGAGGTTGAACTGTCGGCACGGGTCGAGGCGCTGGGCGGGCAGATCGTCGGCGGTGTCATCGACCGGCTGATCGTGGCACCCGACCGGGTTCTGGCGGTCGATTTCAAGTCGAACGCGCTGGTCCCCGACCGGCCGGAAAAGGTGCCAGAGGGCATCCTGCGCCAGCTTGGCGCCTATGCCGCGATGCTGGAAGCGGCCTATCCGGGGCGCGCGGTCGAGGTGGCCGTCGTCTGGACGCGGACCGCCAGCCTGATGCCCCTGCCCATCAATATCGTGAGGGCGGCCATGCAAAAACCTACAGTCCCTTGACGCAGGCGGGGGCCGCACCTAGGTTTCAGCCAACCCCATTTGCCGAACCCGGAGTATGAACATGGCCACCGTTGCCGTCACCGACGCCACCTTTGACAGCGAAGTCCGCAAATCCACCGTGCCCGTCGTGGTCGATTTCTGGGCCGAATGGTGCGGCCCCTGCAAACAGATCGGCCCGGCGCTGGAAGAATTGTCGGCCCACTATGCCGGCAAGGTCAAGATCGTGAAGGTCAATGTCGACGACAATCCCGACCTGCCCGCCCAGCTGGGCGTGCGCGGGATTCCGGCCCTCTTTCTGTTCAAGGACGGTCAGGTCGTGTCGAACAAGGTCGGCGCCGCCCCCAAGGCTGCACTGCAGAACTGGATCGAAGCGTCGATCTGACCGCGTCGCCGACTTGCGAATGAATGAGTGGGGCGCTTCGGCGCCCCTTTTTCATGCCGACCGCAGGTCAGGAAACAGCCGCAGCGCGGTCGTCATCAGCCCTTCGAACCGCACAAGCTGCATCAGGCCGCGATCCTCGGGCCGTACCGGAATTTTCAGCCAGTCCTGCAGAATCTGGATGCCGAACAGAAAGCCGATCGACGCATCCTCGGCCCGGGCAAAGTCATAGCCACGGAAAAAAGCGGTGCGGTAGGGGCCCTGCAAAAGCTGGCCGTCGGGAATTTTGCGATGTTCTGCATAAAGGGCGGCGAAATCGACCAGAAGGCGCGCCACATCATGGCCGACGGGTGCGGTCTGCAGCGGGCGAAAGTCGATGGCGGCCACCTGATCGCGGTCGATCAGCACATTGCGCAGGCCAAAATCGCCATGGCGCTGGCCGTGGCGGGCGGGCTGGCGTTCGAACCAGTCGGCGCCCTGCTCGATCTGATGCGACAGACGCAGGAACAGGCCGGGTTCGGCCACCTTCAGCCGCCCGGCGGTGATGTCTGCGCGCAGCTTGTGCTGATGGTCCAGGGCATAGCGGGTCTGATAGGGCCGGATCCCCGTGGCCGAGGCGCGGTGCAGTTCAGCCAGCCAGCGACCGCAGGCTTGCAGCACCGCGCGCCGTTCGACATTGTCGTCGGCCTCTTCGATGCGCGCGGCAGCGGTGGCGCCGGGAAGGCATTCGAAAAGTGCCAACGCCTTTTCGGGCAGGCGCGCCAGGCATTTCGGCACCCTCAACCCGGCCACATTGCCCGACATGCGCAAGCGCGCCGTTTCCTGCGCCTCGACCGAGCGGTTGAAATGATCGCACGGATCGGGGCCGCCGCGCTGTTCCTGTTTCAGGATCAGCGCGCGACCGCCCGGCAGGTCCAGCCGCGCCACCAGACGAAAGGCGGGTCCCTGATCGCTCTGGGCCAGAAGGGTCGCCCGTGGACGGTCGCCGGGCAGCCCCGCCTGCGCTGCAAGAACCGGCCATTCGGTCAGCGCCGCCGTCAACCGTTCCTCTGCCCGCACGCGGCCACCCGATCTGCTGCTTTTCGCCCAAGACTGCCCGATTTCGGCGCCCGGCAAAAGGCCGACCTTGCCGGGGGGCGGGCCTGTCGCCATATATCGGCGGGAAAGACACGGGAGGGGGCACAGGATGGCGGACGACAGATTTCCCGGCTGGCACGGCACGACAATTCTGGCCGTCCGGCGCGGCGGACAGGTTGTGGTGGCGGGTGACGGGCAGGTCAGCCTGGGCCAGACGGTGATCAAGGGCACGGCGCGCAAGGTCCGCCGCCTGAACCCCGGCGGGCACGAGGTGGTGGCAGGCTTTGCCGGATCGACCGCCGACGCCTTTACCCTGCTGGAGCGGCTGGAGAAAAAGCTGGAGGCCGCCCCCGGCCAACTGGCCCGCGCCTGTGTGGAGCTGGCCAAGGACTGGCGGATGGACAAGTATCTGCGCAATCTGGAAGCGATGCTGATTGTCACCGACGGCACGGCCCTCTTCGTGCTGACCGGCGCGGGCGATGTGCTGGAACCCGAACATGACGTGGCCGCCATCGGCTCGGGCGGCAATTACGCGCTGGCCGCCGCGCGCGGGCTGATGGCAACCGACCTGGGCGCCGAGGATATCGCCCGCCGCGCCATGGCCATCGCCGCCGACATCTGCGTCTATACCAACGGCAATCTCACGGTCGAGCGGATCGGCGCATGACCATCGCCCCCGACGATCTGCGCGCCGCCGTCGGCGCGGGTCTTTTGACCGAGGCGCAGGCCGTCGGCCTGAAAGCGCTGGCCGACAAGCGCCGGGGCGCCCGCCACGACCTTGCGCCGGGGGACGAGCCCTTTGAGCTTTTCCGTGGCTTCAACGAGATTTTCATCGTCGTCGGCCTGATCATCCTGGCCATGGGCTGGATGGGTGTGTCGGCGGTCTATGTCGGCACGCACCTGGGCGGAACCATGGGCCGGGTCGTGCAGATGGCGCTGGCGGGTGCCGCGATCCTGTGGGGCCTGTCGGAATATTTCATCCGGAGACGGCGGATGATCGCCCCCGCCATCACCCTGTCGGTGCTGTTTGCCGGAAATGCCGCCCTGGGCTTCGCGGGCCAGTTTGCGCAGGTCTTCATGCTGGCGCGGGCCGACTATGGCAGCCTGCCCCTGCCCCTGGCCCTGTCGGTCGGGGCGCTGGCGCTCTACTGGCTGCGGTTTCGCGTGCCTTTTGCCATGGCGATGATCGCGCTGGGCCTTTTTGCCACCGCAATCGTCACCGCCGCCCGGCAGGCCGGAACGCCGCAAAGCCTGTCGGACCTGTTTCTTCTGTCGGCGGGCGGGCCCTTTGCCTGGATCACGCTGGCGCTGGGCCTTTTGGTCTTTGCCGCTGCAATGGGATTTGACATGTCGGACCCGCACCGCGTCACCCGCCGGGCGGCGAACGGATTCTGGCTGCATGTCGTGGCCGCACCCATGCTGGTCAATACGCTGGCGCTGACGCTGCTGGACCAGCACCGGTCGGGGCTGCTTTTGCTGTTTCTGGCCGTCATTGCCCTGATCGCCATCATCATCGACCGCCGGTCGTTCCTGATTGCGGCGGTCGGCTATTCGGTGACGCTGGCCGCCACCGTCTTTGGCGCCAACGGCTCGGCCTGGACGGTGCTGGCCCTTGGTTTCTTCCTGCTGCTTCTTGGTTCCTTCTGGGAACGGATCCGCGCCCGGCTGTTGGGCCTTCTGCCGTTCCTGCCCCTGTCACGCCTGCCGCCCAGCATCTGAGGCCCCATGACCAACCTGACCCCCCGCGAAATCGTCTCTGAACTTGACCGGTTCATCGTCGGCCAGGCCGACGCCAAGCGCGCCGTTGCCGTCGCTTTGCGCAACCGCTGGCGGCGCAAGCAATTGCCAGACGACCTGCGCGAGGAGGTTTATCCCAAGAATATCCTGATGATCGGCCCGACCGGCGTCGGCAAGACCGAGATTTCCCGGCGGCTGGCCAAACTGGCCCGCGCGCCGTTCCTGAAAGTCGAGGCGACGAAATTTACCGAGGTCGGCTATGTCGGGCGCGATGTCGAACAGATCATCCGCGACCTGATGGATGCGGCGATCGTCGATACGCGGTCGCGGATGCGCGAGGCGGTCAAGG
>CAZKJZ010000073.1:0-11488 GCA_964553145.1 uncultured Frigidibacter sp.
CCGCCGATGGCGTCAAAGGTCGACTGGATGAAGTTCTCCAGATAATGCCTTGACATGAATACAGGAGTTTTCTTGCGCAGGCCCGATGTTCCGGGCTTTTGCCCCTCGATCGGGGTCGTCTCGATGGTCATATGTTCCATACGTTCCTCCTAGCTTCGGGGGGCGGGCTGACAGAAAAGGTGAACCGACTGCGCCGGGATGCGGACCTGTCCGGTGACGATATTTTCGCCCCGGTCGGGCAATGCGCTGTCCAGCCGCCACAGCCAGCGGCCGCGCGGCAGGGTGATGAGGCTGTCGCCCCCGGCATTGAAGACCAGATAAAGCACATCGGGACGGGTGGCGTCCGGCCCATCGGCACTGGCGCGGATCTTGACGCAAAGCGGCCAGGTGTTGGCGCTGTCCCAGTCGCGCATCAAGGGTTCGTGCCGGTCGGCACGGCGCCAACCCAGATCGCGCTTGCCGTCCGGCCTGCGGCTGGCATGCAGAAAAAGGCCCTGCCGCAATTCCGGATGGGCGCGGCGCAGCGCCGACAGCCGGGCGACAAAGCGCGACAGATCGCGGTTCATCGCCGGCCAGTCCAGCCAGGTCATGTCATTGTCCTGCGCATAGGCATTGTTGTTGCCCAGCTGGGTCTGGCCGATCTCGTCCCCCGCCAACAGCATGGGCGTGCCCTGCGAAAGGAACAGCGTGGCCAGCAAGGCGCGCTTGCGCCGGGCCCGCGCGGCCAGGATCAGCGGATTTGCCGTTGGCCCCTCGACCCCCATATTGTCGGAACAATTGTCATGATGGCCGTCGGCATTGCTTTCGCCGTTGGCGAAGTTGTGCTTTTCCCGATAGGAAACAACATCTTCCAGGGTAAAGCCGTCATGGGCGGTCAGATAGTTGACCGAGGTTCCGGCCTTGCGCCCGCCATGGTCAAAAAGATCGGCCGATCCGGCGATGCGCCGCGCCAGTTCCGCCGGGCGCCCGTCGCCCCGCCAGAAACGGCGGACATCGTCGCGGAACCTGTCGTTCCATTCCAGAAACGGCTTTTCGAACCGGCCCAGCATATAGCCGCCGGGACCAATGTCCCAGGGTTCGGCGATCAGCACCAGTTTCGACAGGACCGGGTCCGCCGCAACCGCCTGCTGGAACCCGGACCCCGGCATGAGATCGCCGTCGGCGCGCAGAAGCGTCGTCGCCAGGTCAAAGCGAAAGCCCGCAACCCCGACCGCCGCCCAATGGCGCATCGCATCCAGGACCAGCCGCAGAACCATCGGATGGCCCAGGTTCAGCACATTGCCGGTGCCGGTATAGTTCAGGTTATAGCCATCATGGGTCAGCGCATAATAGCTTTTGTTGTCGAGCCCCCGGTAGCAGATGGTCGGCCCGCCCGCGTCCCCCTCGCCCGTATGGTTGAAGACCACATCCAGGATCGTGCCGACGCCATGGGCCCGCAGGGTGCGGATCGCCTGCGGCAGGCCGTCCGTTCCGGTCGCACCCTGAAACCGCGGCTCGGGCGCAAAAAAGGCAATCGGCTGATAACCCCAGTAATTGGTCAGCCGCCGTTCCGACACATAGCGGTCGTCGATATAGGAGGTGACGGGCAACAGCTCCAGATGGGTGACGCCCAGCCCTTTCAGATGCGACAGGATCGCGTTGTCGGTCAGCCCCTCGTACCGCCCCCGCGCGGCTTCGGCCACGCCGGGGTGTAGCTGGGTCAGGCCCTTGGCATGCGCCTCATAGATCAGGCCCACGGCCAGGTCAGCGGGCGGGAGAGCCTGCAAATCCTTCAGGACGATGCCTTTCGGCACAAACGGCGCGCTGTCGATCTGGCAGGGGCCGCCGTCGCGCTGGCCGTTCATCGCCGGGTGCCAGACCAGCCGCTGATCGAGGGCGCGCGCATAAGGGTCGATCAGCAGCTTGGCCGGGTTGAACAGGTGCCCGTCCTGCGGCGCCCAAGGGCCGTGGGCGCGCAAGCCATAGCGCTGCCCGGCCTGCAGGCCGGGGACGAACCCGTGCCAGATATCCCCGCTGCAGGACGGCAGTGTCAGCCGTTCCTCGCCTCCGTCAGGTGAAAAAAGGCACAGTTCCATGCAGGTCGCATGGGCCGAGAAGACTGCAAAGTTGACGCCATTGGCGATGACGGTCGCACCAAGGCGATCCGGCTGGCCTGGCAGGATCGGGCGGGTCATTTCCCAAGAAGGCTCCGATACAGCGCGGCATATTGCTTGGCGGCGCGGTCCCAGCCCAGATCGGTCTTCATCGCCCGCTTTTGCATCGTGGTCCAGACCGGCTTGTCAGCATAAAGGTCCGCCAGCCGTTTCAGCGCCTGCGACAGGCCGATCGCATCGATCGGGTAAAAGGTGACGCCGGTCGCAGACCCGCCCGACAGGGTCGCGGGCGAAGCGCCGATGACCGTATCGCCCAAGCCCCCGGTCAGGGCAACGACCGGCAGCGTGCCATAGCGCAGCCCGTACATCTGGGTCAGGCCGCAGGGTTCGAACCGCGACGGCACCAGAACCGCATCGCCACCACCGAACATGCGGTGCGACAAAGCCTCGTCATAGCCGATGCGCAGACCGACGCGGCCGGGGAAGCGCTGCGCCAAAGCCCGCATTTCATGTTCCAGCGCCGGATCGCCAGCCCCAAGGATCGCCAGCCCGCCGCCCATGACGATGAACTGCGGCAGAGCCGTGGCCAGAAGGTCGATCCCCTTCTGGTGCGTCAGGCGGCTGACCAGAATGACCAGCGGCCCCGGCACCTCGCCCATGCCGAACTCGGCCAGCAGATTGGCGCGGTTTTCGGCCTTTCCGGCCATTTTCGTGACCGAATAGGGCTGGATCGCCGGATCGGTCTCCGGGTTCCAGACATCCATGTCGACGCCGTTCAGGATACCGTGCAGCGCCGTGGCGCGTTCCGTCATCACCCCCTGCAGGCCCATGCCGAATTCCGGCCGCATCAGCTCGTCCGCGTAGGATGGGCTGACGGTCGTGATCGCGTCCGTGGTGATAAGACCGGCCTTCAGGGCACTGATATTGCCCCAATATTCCAGACTGCCGGAATGAAAATCCTCGTACTTCAGCCGCAGTGCGCCGATGCGGGACGCAGGCGCGATGCCTTGAAAGGCGATATTGTGGATGGTCAGGACCGTCCGCGCCGGTGACTGGCGCACCTTGGCATAATAGGGGGCAAAGCCCGCCTGCCAGTCATGGGCATGAAGAATATCGGCCTGCCATTCCGGCGCGTCGGCCAGATCGGCGGCCACCCAGCTGAGGGCGGCAAACCGTTCGGGGTTGTCGGGATAGTCATAGCCGCCGACGCCGTAGGGGCCGCCATGCCGGTCAAACAGATGCGGCGCGTCCAAAAGCACCACCTCGTTCCCGTCGACCAGCCCGTGCAGCGCGCGGGCCGCGCCGCCGAAAAGCTCGCCCTGCGTCCAGATTTCGCGGGGGTTTTCCAGCCGGTCAAGCAGGCCGGGATAGGCGGGCACCAGGGTTCGGACCTGCCAGCCAATGGCGCCAAGCGCCCCGGGCAAGGCCCCGGCCACGTCAGCCAGCCCGCCGGTCTTGATCAGCGGTACATATTCGGATGCGACGGACAGGACACGTCCTTCAATCGACTTTGCCATCCCTAGTCTCGTTATTTTTGTTGTTTTGGTGCCCCGCCCGCCATCAGGCGGATGGGGCCAAGGTCATGGTGACGCGCCGGGTGTGGCGCACCGTTACTTGCCCAGCTTCAGCGAACGCTGGTCCAGCATGTCCTGCGTGATCAGCACGATGCCGTTTTCGCTGCGGCGGAACCAGCGGGCATCCTCGACCGGGTCCTCGCCGACGATCAGCCCCTCGGGGATCGACACGCCACGGTCGATGACGCAGTTGGTCAGCTGTGCCTTGCGGCCCACGGTCACATAGGGCAGCACGACCGCATGGTCGAGCAGCGAGAAGGAATGCGACCGGACCCCGGTGAACAAAAGCGAATTCCTGACCTCGGACCCCGAGACGATACAGTCGCCCGATACCAGCGACGACACTGCCGAGCCCCTGCGCCCATCCTCGTCATGGATGAACTTCGCCGGGGGAACGATCTCGGCATAGGTCCAGATCGGCCAGCTGTTGTCGTAAAGGTCCAGTTTCGGCACGAATTCCGTCAGGTCGATATTGGCCTGCCAGAAGGCGTCGATCGTGCCCACGTCGCGCCAATAGGGTTCTTCCTCCAGCCCTGCGCGCACGCAGCTGTCGGCGAACTTGTGGGCGATGGCCTTGCCGTTCTTGACAATGTCGGGGATCAGGTCGTTGCCGAAGTCATGGCTGGAATTGTCATCCTCCATGTCGCGCTTCAGCAGGTCACGCAGGAAGTCCCAGTTGAAGACATAGATCCCCATCGAGGCCAGCGCATGATCCGGGTCACCCGGAATGGCCGGCGGATCCTTGGGCTTTTCCAGGAAGTCGGTGATGCGCATGTCCTTGTCGACATGCATGACGCCAAAGGCGGCTGCCTCCATGCGCGGCACGGTCAGACAGCCGATGGTGACGTCGGCGCCGGTCGTGACATGCTGTTGCAGCATGATCTCGTAGTCCATCTTGTAGATATGGTCACCGGCCAGGATGATCACATATTTGACGCCATAGCTGTCGACGATGTCGATATTCTGAGCCACGGCGTCGGCCGTGCCGAGATACCATTTCTCTTCGCTGACCCGCTGCGATGCGGGCAGGATATCCAGATATTCGTTCCGTTCGGCCCGGAAGAAGCCCCAGCCGCGCTGCATATGGCGGATCAGCGAATGGGCCTTGTATTGGGTGGCGATCGCCATCTTGCGGATGCCCGAGTTCAGCGCATTCGACAAGGCGAAGTCGATGATCCGGGTCTTGCCGCCGAAGTAGACGGCGGGTTTGGCACGTTTGTCTGTCAGTTCCTTCAGGCGGCTGCCACGGCCACCTGCCAGAACAAAGGCCATCGCCTGCGAAGACAGTCTCGCGTTGGGCCGGGGTTGCTGCATTCTGTTCCTCCCTACTCTTCCTTGAATATCAGGACGCTCAGCGGCGGCAGGAAGATCTCGGCCGAATGGCCCTGTCCCTGCGCAGGCTCGCCATTGGCCAGAATCCGGCCCATGTTGCCCCTGCCCTGCCCGCCGTAAGCCTGGGCATCCGTGTTCAGCACCTCGGACCAGCCGCCGCCTGACGGCAGGCCGATCCGGTAGTTTTCGCGTGTGACCGGCGTCATGTTGGCGACAACGGCGATGCGCTTGCCGCCCGCACCCATGCGCAGGAAGGAAAAGATCGACCGTTCCGCATCATCGGGGTCCAGCCAGCGGAACCCGTCGCCCCGGGCGTCGGTGCCATGCAGCGCCGGTTCGGAACGGTAAAGATGGTTCAGGTCGCGGATCAGCGCATGAACGCCCCGATGCAGCGGATGATCCATATGGAACCAATCCAGCGGTGCCCCATGGTTCCATTCCCGGCCCTGTGCGAACTCCTGCCCCATGAACAGAAGCTTCTTGCCCGGATGTGCCCACATATAGGCGTAAAGGGACCGCAGGTTGGCGAACTTGTCATCGCCGTCGCCCGGCATCTTGGCGATCAGCGACCCCTTTCCGTGCACGACCTCGTCATGGCTGATCGGCAGGATGAAGTTTTCCGAATAGGCATAGGCGATGGCAAAGGTCATCTGGTTATGGTGCCAGCGCCGGTGGATCGGGTCTTTGGACATGTAGGACAGGGTGTCGTTCATCCAGCCCATGTTCCATTTGAAGCCAAAGCCCAGCCCGCCTTCATGTGCGGGCCGCGACACGCCCGGAAAGGCGGTCGATTCCTCGGCGATCGTCATGATGCCCGGGCAGGTGCCATAGGTCTGGCGGTTCATGTCCTGAAGGAAACGGATCGCTTCGTAATTCTCGCGCCCGCCGTCGCGGTTCGGAATCCATTCGCCGTGCTGGCGCGAATAGTCGCGGTAAAGCATCGAGGCGACAGCATCGACCCGGACACCGTCCAGGTGATATTCTTCCATCCAATAGAGGGCGTTGGCCGTCAGATAGTTCATCACCTCGGCGCGGCCGTAATTGTAGATCAGCGTGTTCCAGTCCTGATGGAACCCTTCCTTGGGGTCCTGATGTTCATAAAGCGAGGTGCCGTCGAACCGGCCCAGCCCATGCGCATCGGTCGGGAAATGGCCCGGCACCCAGTCCAGGATGACACCGATCCCCGCCTGGTGGGCGCGGTCGACAAAGGTCGAAAATTCGCCCGGCGTGCCGTGGCGGATGGTCGGCGCATAAAGCCCGACGGGCTGATAGCCCCAGGACCCGTCGAACGGATATTCGCTGATCGGCAAAAGCTCGATATGGGTAAAGCCCAGATCCTTGACATAGGGGATCAGCCGGTCGGCCAGCTCGAGATAGGACAGCGGCCTGCCGCCCTCCTCGCGCTGCCAGCTGCCAAGATGTACCTCGTAGATCGAGATCGGCGCCGTGACGGTATGCCGGGCGGCGCGACCGCCCATCCAGTCGCCGTCCTGCCAGGCGTGGGTGCCCAGCCGCCGGACGACGGAACCGGTCGCGGGCGGATGCTCGGACCCAAAGCCCACGGGGTCGGCCTTCAGCGGCATGACCCCGCCCGAGGTCAGGATTTCATATTTGTAGATCGCGCCTTCGCCGACATCGGGCAGGAAGATTTCCCACACGCCCGTCTGGCCCCGGCGGCGCATGACCGACCGGCGGCCATCCCACTGGTTGAAGTCGCCCACAACCGAAACGCGGCGGGCATTCGGCGCCCAGACGGCAAAATGGGTGCCCTGAGCGCCCTCATGTTCCATCACATGGGCGCCAAGCACATGCCAGAGCTGATGGTGACTGCCTTCGCCCAGAAGATATTCATCAATCTCGCCCAGCACAGGACCGAACCGGTAGGGGTCGTCGAACGTCCAGCTTACACCTTTGCCGTCATGCGCCTCGATCCGGTAATCGCGGGCACGCGAGGCGACTTCGAAAAGATCGGCCGCATCGGGATGGCGCAGCATCTGCTTGCGGGTCCGGGGCGTGACCACCCAGACTTCAGCCGCCCCCGGCAGGAAAACACGGATCGTACCCGCCCGGGGGCCAAGGCGGGCAAACGGATCGGAATGCCGCGCCTCGCTGATGGCCCGCGCCTCGTCGGCGCCAAGAAACGTTGCGGAAGTCTCTGTGTTTTTGGTCAACTCTTCCCCCCCCGGTCAGAGTGCAGATGTTACGTTCCAGATATCTTTCATATAGCCACGGATCGCGCGATCGGACGAGAAGAAGCCCATATGCGCGGTGTTCAGCACGGCCATCTTGCTCCAAAGATTGCTGTCGCGATAGGTCTTTGCGACATTTTCTTGCTGTCTTTCGTAATCGGCATAATCCGAGGTGACAAGGAAATGGTCATACTTCCAGGTCCGGTCGACCAGATCATGATAGCGGTTCGGGTCTTCGGGGCTGAAACGGCCCTCGGCGATCATCTGCAGCACGTCGCGCAGGGTCTGGCTGGCCTCGATCGCCAGACGGGCATGGTCGGGCACCGTGCGGCGGGCGACGACCTCGTCCTCTTCCAGACCGAACAGGAAGAAGTTCTCGGCCCCGACCAGTTCGCGAATCTCGACATTCGCGCCGTCCAGCGTGCCGATGGTCAGGGCACCGTTCAGCGAGAATTTCATGTTGCCGGTGCCCGAGGCCTCCATCCCGGCGGTCGAGATCTGTTCCGACAGATCGGCCGCCGGGATCAGCCGTTCGGCCATCGAGACATTGTAGTTGGCCGGATAGACCACCTTCAGCAGGCCACGCACTTCGGGGTCGTTGTTGACCGTGCGCGCCACATCATTGATCAGATTGATGATTTCCTTGGCGGCAATATAGCCGGGTGCGGCCTTGCCCCCGAAAATCTTGACGCAGGGCGTGAAGTCCTGGGTCGGATTCTGGCGGATCTTGTGCCAAAGCGCGATGGTCTGGAACACGTTCAGAAGCTGACGCTTGTATTCATGCATCCGCTTGACCTGAACGTCGAAGATCGCCGACGGGTCGATGGTGATGCCGGTCTCGCGCTGCACCCAATTGGCCACGGCAACCTTGTTGGCATGTTTGGCGGCGCGGAACTTTTCGCGGAAACCCGCATCCTCGGCCAGGGGCGCGAGCTTCGTCAGCCGGTCCAAATCGGCCTCCCAGCCCTCGCCGATCCCTTCGGTGATCAGCTTCGAAAGGCCGGGGTTGGCCAGACGCAGCCAGCGGCGCGGCGTGATGCCGTTTGTCTGGTTGATGATCCGCCCCGGATGCAACCCGTTCAGTGCCGGGAACAGCGAGGTCTTGACCAATTCGCTGTGCAGCGCCGAAACGCCGTTGACCTTGTGCGAGGTGATGAAGGCCAGATCGCCCATATTCACCTGACCGTCGCGGACGATCGCGGTTTCCGGCGGGCGACCGGGGTGTTTGGAGGCATGCCAGGCATCGATATCCTCGATGATCTGCATGTGGCGTGGCAGGACAGCGCCCATGGTCCAGGTCGACCAGCGCTCCAGCGCCTCGGGCAGAAGCGTGTGGTTGGTATAGCCCAGCGTCTTCAGCGCAATCTCGACCGCATCACCAAAGGGCAGCTGCTGTTCGTCGACCAGAACACGGATCAGTTCCGGCCCGGCGATGGCCGGGTGGGTGTCGTTCATCTGGATCGCGACCAGCTCGGGCAGCATCGCATAATCGGAATGCGTGTCGCGGAAGCGGCGCAGAATGTCTTGGATCGCGGCCGAGGTCAGGAAAAACTCCTGTTTCAGCCGCAACTCCTTGCCCGCCTGGGTCGTGTCATCGGGATAAAGCACGCGGCTGAGCGTCCGGGCCAAAGCCTCGGGTTCGGCGGCGGCGGCATAGTCGCCCCGGTTGAAGCGCGCGAGGTCAAAAAGCGTCGTCGGCTTGGCGGCCCACAGGCGCAGCGTGTTGGACCAGCGGCCTTTCCAGCCGATGACCGGCATGTCGTGCGCCGAGGCGATAACGGTTTCGCCGGGGATCCAGCGCTTGCGCCCGTCCTCGACCCGGACCTCGCCCTTGAAGCCGATCGTATAGGCGGCTTCGGGACGTTCGAATTCCCACGGGTTGCGGGTGGTCAGCCAGTCTTCCGGCGCCTCGATCTGACGGCCGCCTTCGAACCGCTGGCGGAAAAGACCGTGTTCGTAACGGATGCCATAGCCATAGGCCGGGCAGCCCAGCGTCGCCATGCTTTCGATATAGCAGGCCGCCAGACGGCCCAGACCGCCATTGCCAAGCGCCGCATCCGGTTCGGTCGCGGCGGTCAGTTCATAATCCAGCCCAAGTTCGCGGCAGGTCGCGGCCAGCTCATCCGCCAGTCCCAGATTGACTGCGGCGTCCGACAGGATACGGCCGATCAGGAATTCCATCGACAGGTAATAGACGCGCTTGCGGTCCTCGGCCCAGGTCTGGCGGGTGGCGGCGAACCACGGTCCGACGATCCGGTCGCGCAGAGTAAAGGACATGGCCATGCGCCAGTCATAGGGCGAGGCATGCCCCGGGTCCTTGCCCAGCGTATAGGTCAGATGCTGAAGGATGTCAGCCGTCAGCGACCGCGAGGTCATTGGCGCAACGAGAGTGTCGATGGGGGGTTTTGCTTTGGTCATCACGTGGAACTGTCAGGTTTTTTTCACGGCAACTACAAGGACGTGTCAGCGCTATCAGTTGCGCAAAGACTGCATCAGGTCAAAGCGAAAATCCGATCGCCGCGCCTAAAAACGCGGCAGGATGAATATTCTGGCCGATTTGTCCCAAAAAACCACGATTCAGTTTGCAGCAATGCACCTGGCGCATAGCTAGCTATGACGTCAGCGCCGTATATATGCAGTTGCAGCAATTGCTGACACAAAATTGATTCGCGCGGGCACACATCCCAGGCGCGAATACCCTGCCCGCACCCAAGACAAACGTGTAAGCCGGATCAGCCCAGGGCATAGCCGGCGCCGCGCACAGTGCGCAAGGGATCGTCCCCGCCAAAGGCACAGAGCGCCTTTCTCAGCCGCCCGACATGGACATCGACGGTGCGGGTGTCGACATAGATGTCGCGCCCCCAGACCCGGTCCAGCAGTTGCTCGCGGCTGAAGACCCGGCCGGGGCGTTCCAGAAAGGTCGACAAAAGCCGGAATTCGGTCGGCCCCAGTTTCAGAAGCTGGCCGTCCCGGTGCACCCTGTGGCTGACCGGGTCCAGGGTGATGCCCTGAAACTCCAGAAACTCGCCCTGGCTGGCCGGGCGTGACCGGCGGAGTTGCGTGCGAACCCGTGCCATCAGTTCGGCCACGGAATAGGGTTTGACCACATAATCGTCGGCGCCGGTTTCCAGCCCCCGGACCAGATCCACCTCCTCGGACCGGGCCGACAGCATGATGATCGGCACGGCGCGGGTCTCGGGCCGGGTCTTCAGCCGACGGCAGACCTCGATCCCCGACACATTGGGCAGCATCCAGTCCAGAACGATCAGGTCCGGCACCTCTTCGGTGGCCAGCAGCAGCGCCTCTTCGCCATTGTCGGCTTGCGCCACGCGAAAGCCCTGCGCTTCCAGATTATAGGCCAGAACCTCGCGCTGCGCGGGCTCATCCTCGACCACCAGAACCAGAGGCTCTTGCTGGCTCATGTCAGGCGCCCGTGGTCTTGCCGAAATCCTGCACGCTTTCCGCCTTGGGCCGCGGATCGTCGGGCAGGTCGCCGGTCATCAGATAGATGACCTGTTCGGCGATACCGGTCGCATGGTCGCCCATCCGTTCGGTATTCTTGGCAATGAAATGCAGATGCATGCAGGCCGAGATATTGCGCGGGTCTTCCATCATATGGGTCAGGAATTCGCGGAACAAAGCGTTGTACATCTGATCGACCTCGCGGTCGCGGGCGCGCACATCCTCGGCCAGGTCCAGATGGCGCCCGGCATAGGCGTCCAGCGCGTCCGACAGCATTTCGGTCACCGTCTTGGCCATCCGGCGCAGCGACACACCCGCGCCGGGGATCTTGCCCATCTGGCCCAGAACCTGCGCGCGCTTGGCCATGTTCTTGGCATAGTCGCCGACCCGTTCCAGGCTGGTCGCGATCTTCATCACCGACAGGACCAGACGCAGGTCGGATGCGGTGGGCGCGCGCAGGGCAATCACCTGGGCCGCATCCTCGTTGATCTGCATCTCCAGCGCGTCGATGGCCTTGTCGTTGCGGCGGACCTGTTCGGCCAGTTCCTCGTTGCCGGTCTCCAGCGCCTGAGCGGCATCATGGATCGCGGTTTCGACCATGCCGCCCATCTTCATCACCAGCGCCTGAATCCCCTCCAGATCGCGGTCAAAGGCGCTCATGATATGCTGTTCTGGCATTGTAGTCCTCCTCAGCCGATCCGGCCGGTAATATAGCTTTCGGTGCGCGGGTCGTGCGGGTTGGTGAAAATCTGCTTGGTGTCGCCAAACTCGACCAGATTGCCCAGGTGGAAGAAGGCGGTGCGCTGGCTGACGCGGGCGGCCTGCTGCATCGAATGGG
>CAZKJZ010000074.1:0-11460 GCA_964553145.1 uncultured Frigidibacter sp.
TCTATGCGCCCTGCGTCAGTAATCATGCCCGAACAGAACACCCGCGCCGGTCTGGCCGTCGGTGCCGATCGTGCCATGCACCGACAGGTCGGGGTTCAGGTCCAGGTTCAGATCGACCGCACTTTTGCCCCGCGACCCGACCGACACCGTGCCATAGACCTTGTCCGACAGATATTTCCCCGCCTTCAGCGCCGCATCGCCCGCGTCGTCGGCGACAATATCCAGATCGTCCAGCCCCGCCGACTTGCGCAGGCGCGTCACCAGATCGAAATTGCCGTTGCCCGACAGGCTGGCCAGCGCCTGCGCCATCTGCGCCAGCTGGAAGGCAGACAGGCCGTTCAGGCGGCTGCCAAAGAGCAGTTCGGACAGGACCTCTTCCTCGGGCAGGCCGCTGGACGAGGTGAAATGAAGCTCGGGCTTGTTCGCAGGGCCCTCCAGCGTTGCAGTCGCAGTGCTGCCGAACGTGTCGCTGCTGGCCGAGAAGGATATCCAGGGGATCAGCGATCCCTGCAGCTGCACCAGCCCCTCGCCAAGGATAAAGCGCTTGCCGAGCAGGGTCATGCGGCCCCGGATCAGTGAAAACTGCCCGGCGGGCACCGCCGCCTCGGTCGTGCCGCCCAGATGGACGGTGCCGCCCAGTTCGGCGTCGACCCCGTAGCCGCGCACGAAGATGCGGGCAGGGGCCGAGACGGTCAGGTCCAGGGCAACCGGATGCCGCCGGTCCGCGCCGCCGTCCGCGCCGTCCGCCAGACCCGCCCGCCGCCGTGTGGCCTGCGAGGCAGCGCTTTCATTCAGATGGCGGATGCCCGGCGGGGGCGCCGAGGCCAGGCTTGGCGCGGCAATGGTGATTTCGGTATCTTCCAGCGTCACAGCGCCGCTGACGATTGGCGCGGTGAAAAGCGGCCCGTTGATCCGCAACTGGCCAGTGACCCGCGTGTCGTAAAGGGCGGGGTCGCGCAGCCGGGCCGATGTCAGCCGCACCGCCAGATCGCCGTCAAAGGGCGGGGCCAGATCGACCGGTCCCTCGACCGTCACTTGCCCGCCGCCGCGCAGCGCGGTTTCGCCGCGCACCAGCGCCCGCCCGTCCGACAGGGTCGCGGTCAGCTGCCCCGGTTCGGTGGCGATCCGTTCATGGGGCGATGCGACGCGCAGCCCGTCGGCGCGCAGCGTGCCGGTCAGCGACCGGGGCGACAGCGGGCCGTTCAGCCGCAGGTCGGCCACCACCTGCCCCGACAGGCTGCGCGGCGCCAGCCGGGCGTTCAAGAGGCCCGCCTGCGCCGTGCCGGTCAGCGCCAGATCGGCACTGGCCATGTCGCGCGCCACATGGCCCTGCAGCGTCAGGGCAATGCCGCCCGGTCCGGTTCCCGCGACATTCAGCGGCATGGGGTCGACATAGGGATCAACCGTGCCCTTGAGCGTCACAGACCCGGGAAAGCCCGGGGCGATGCTGCCCAGATTTTCCAGTCGCCCCGACAGGGCCAGGCCCTGGTCCGCCGCCGTCAGGTCCAGCGTGACCTGCCCGGTCCGGACCGTGCCGTCGGTCAGGCGCAGGCCCTGCGGCGTCTCGTCGGCGCTGGCCGTCAGTTCGGCGCGGCCCGACAAAAGCTTGTCGGCGGTCGCATCGCCGACCGTCAGCCCCTGCCCCGTGCCGGACAGGGTCAGGTGGCGGGCGCCGGGCGCGCCCTCGACCGTGATCGCAGCCGTCAGCGCCCCACCGAACCGTTCGGCCAGATCGCCGAGATCACCCATGCTGACCTGCCCCGTCAGGGATTGGGTCCGGGAGGTCAGGCTGCCACTGGCCTGCCCGGTCAGCGACTTTGCCTTCAGGTCCAGACGGCGCAGAGTCAGCCCCTCTGCGTCGCGCCGGGCCGACAGGCTGATGTCGGATGCGTCCGAAAGCAGCCGGTCGGCCATGGGTTGGGCGACCGACAGGCCGCTGCCCGTCGCATGGGCGTCAAGGTCAAAGGCCCCCGACAGAAGCTGGTAATATCCCTTGGCGCTGATCATCGCCCGCCCGCCCAGATCGCGGCCCGCCAGAGCCGAGAACCGCGCAAGACTTGCGGCCTTCAGCTGCAGCGTGCCGGTGGCGACCGGGTCCAGCCCCTGCCGCGACAGGTCAATCTGGCCTTCCATCTGCAGATCACCCGCCGTCGCCTGAATGTCGCTCAGATGCAGCGCCTGCCCGGGCGGGCGGTCAAAACCCAGACTGCCGGAAATCTCTGGCCCCACAGCGGCGGCCAGCGCCGGATCGTCCAGCGCCAGACCCTTGGCGGCAAAGCGGGTCTGGCCGGTCAGGGCGGCCGTGGCCGTGTCGATCCGGCCGCTGCCGTCCAGCGTCAGGTTTTCAATCGCCAGCCCGTCGCGGCGGTAGTTCTGCAGATCGCCCGCCAGTGTCCAGTCCGGGCCTTTGGCGCCATCGAACCGCAGCCGCACCAGCGCGCTGTCGACAAAGGCCGGTGCCCCGGCCAGAGGCAGGCGCATCGGCCCCGCGTCCGCCCCCGGCAGGCCCATGCGCAGGGTCAGCGCGGCCGCTGTCGGCACCCGGTCGGGCGACAGCGACAGGCGCCCGGTCAGGTCCAGTCCGGCGGCCCCCAGGACAAAGCGCGTCAGGTCGGTCCGCCCGTCGGGGTGCAGGGCACCGTCGGCCTGCAAGGACACATGGTCACCGAAAAAGTCGCGATAGTCCTGCGCCAGAAGTGGCGAGATATCGCCCTGAAGCTGCAGGGCAAAGTTGCGGGCGGTGGCGGCGGCGGCAGGGGGCGTGCCCGCGCTGGCCTTCAGTGTGGCGCGGCCGGTCAGGCGCGGCTTGCCGTCGGTTTCCAGCGCCAGTTCGGTGGTGAAATCGTCGATCGGGCCCGACCCGTGCAGCGCCAGCCGGGCGCTGGGCTGGCCCGGCAGATGCAGCAGGGTCGCCGCAATGCCGCCCGCCGCCTCGCTGGCCAGAAGATCAATGGTCGCTGCCCGCGTGGCGTTGGAATAATCGGCGCTGAGCGTCAGGCTGCCTTCGGCGCCATCGGCGCGTTCCATGGTCAGGCGCGCGGCCCCTTCGCCGCCCGAAAGGGTCGCCGCGCCGTCAAAGGCGACGTCCAGTTCCTGCCCCAGAACCTCCGTGCCCAGATGAACATCGGGCGATTTCAGCTGACCGATGGCGACCGATACCGGCAGTTCGGGCAGGGCAAAAGGCACGGCCTCGGGCGTCGTGCCACCGGCGGACATGGCTGGCGCGCGGGCCAGATCGATCCGCGCCGCCGACAGTTCCTGAATCTCGACCCGGCCTGACAGAAGCGCGCTGCGGCTCCACTGGATCGCCCCTTTGTCGATGGTGATCCAGATGCCCCGGTCATCGGCAATGGTCAGCCGGTCAAAGGTGGCGCGGGACGAAAGGGCGCCCGCGAACCCGTCGATCACCACGGACCGACCGGCGCCGGACAGGTTTTCCTCTAGAAAACTGGTCAGATAGCCCTTGTCATCCTCTTGCGCGCCGCCGGCCAGCGGCGCCAGCAGAAGGGCGCAGGACAGAAGAGCGCGCCGCATCAGAAGGCCTGACCGATGCCGACATAGACCTGCAGCCCGTCGCCCGTCCGCCCCGAGACCGGCAGGGCCAGGTCCAGCCGCACCGGGCCAAAGCCCGTATCATAGCGCAGGCCGATGCCCGCGCCGCTGTGCCATTCACCGCCGCCGCCACCGAACCAGGCGCCGGGGCTGATATAGCCTGCGTCGTAAAAGGCCGCCGCCCCGACCCGGTTGCCGATCATCGCCCTGATTTCGCCCGAGAGGCCGATGAAGCTTTGCCCCCCCGTCTCGGTCGCGCCGCCGCCACGCAGCACCGGCACGCCCAGCGACTGGAACGGATGGCCGCGCACCGTGCCCGCCCCGCCGGAATAGAAAAGGTAATCGGGCGGCGTCGCCAGAAGCCCCGCACCGCTGACCGTGCCCGCCTGCAGCCGACCCGCCAGCGTCACCCGGTCTTCGGCGCCAAAGGACCGGTAGGCCCGCGCATCTGCCGTAAAATGCGTGCCGCTGCCGGTGGTGCCAAAGCCGAAAAAGGGCGTGACCCCAGCCTTTACATAACTGCCCGAGCGCGGCGACAGAACATCGTCGCGCCGGTCCCATTCCAGCGACAGGGGCAGTGCCAGAACGCGGAAATCGCTGCGATAGGCCTGATCCTCGATATGGGTGATGCTGTAATTCACCCCTATCTCGGCGGTCAACTGATCGTTGATGACCCGTTCCAGCCCGATCCCCAGCGTTGCGGTGCGGATCTTCTGGGTCAGGATCTCTTCGCCCTCGATACTGGCCAGGGCAAAAGCCGAACTGTCGGTAAAGGGCGTTGCCGGCCGTTCCAGCCGGGCGCCCAGCTTGTAGGCACCGGGAATGTCCTGCGCATCAATCCCGCGTGCCTCGACGTCAAAGCGCAGCCGTTCGGCCCCGCCCCACAGGTTGCGATGCAGCCAGAAGGCCTGAAGATTGGCGCCGTCCGCACTGCTGACCTCGGCGCCAAAGCCAAAGCGGCGGGGGGCTTCCTCGACCAAGTCAAGCGCTATGGGCAAGGTGCCGTCGGCGGCAGGGCGATCCGCCTCGCGGATGGCGACCGACCGGAAGACGCCGGTGCGCCGCAGCCGTGACTGCATCTTGTCGATCTGTTCGGGGTCAAAGGTTGTGCCACGGCTGTAGCCGGTGATCTGGCCGATGCGGCGATCGCTGATCGTCTGGTTGCCGGTGATGGTCAGCGGGCCGAAGCGCAGCTTTGGCCCGTTGTCCAACAGCACCTGTGCCTGAACCAGACCGGCATCGTGATCGGCGGTGATCTCTTGGCCCGCCACCCGGGCCTTGGCATAGCCCAGCGCCCGCCACCCCTCGACCCCCGCCCGCGCCGCATCGGCGATGGCCGTGGACCGCGCCACCAGCCCGTCACGATAGGCGGGCGGCAGTTTGGTGCCGGGCGCATAGGGTTTCATCCGCGCCGTGGCAAAGCGGAACGGGCGACCGGGCGACACGGAAATGTCGACCCTGCCGATCTGGGCCGGGGCATCCAGCGGCGGAATATCCCCCGCCTCGCGCCCGTCGACACGGATCGAGATGATGCCGGAATAATAGCCATAGGCGTAAAGCACGCCCAGAAGACGCCCATAGTCCGACCGCGCCGCAGCGAAAAGTTCCTGCGCGTCCGCACCGCCATCCGCATTGGCCTGCAGCGTCAGAGACATGTCGCGCAGCGCCCGGTTCAGGGGCTTGTCGGCGCCAGGTGCCGCAAAGGTGGTGACAGCGCCCTCGGCCCAGGCGGCCAGAGGCACGGCAAGCGCCGCCGCCAGCGCCAGGACGCGCCTTCCTGCCTGCCAAACTGAACCGGACCCTGCGCTCATCACCTGCCCCGTACCTTGCCCATACCCTTGCAGCATTCGCGGCGAAACGGAAGCAGCCGCAAGGGTGCTGGCGGGAATTTGAGCGGCAGGATGCCGGTCATTCCCGCCCGAAAATCCGGGTGTGGTGATCGGAAAGGTAAAGCCGCAGCCAGGGGGTGAACCGCGTCGGATCGGCGGCGATTTCGGCCATCAGCCTGGCGGGCGTGATCCAGCGAACCTCCATCACCTCGGCCGGATCGGGGCTTAGGGCGGGTGGTGCGGGCAGGTCAGCCCGGAACACATCGACCGCCTCATGCTCGATCATGCCGCCGCCCACATCGGCGCGATAGTCGATCTGGCCGCGATGGATCAGGGATGGGACGGTCAGGCCCAGTTCCTCGCCCAGTCGTCGGGCGGCACAGGTGGCAGGGTCTTCGCCCCAGTGCGGATGGGTGCAGCAGCTGTTCGCCCACAGGCCCGGCGTGTGATACTTGCCCAAGGCCCGCCGCTGCAGCAACAGCTGCCCCGCCGCCATGACAAAGACCGACACGGCCGGATGGCGCAGGCCGCGGCGATGCACGGCGATCTTGTCCATCGGGCGCAGGGTGCCCCCAGCATCCCAGGCCGGGATCAGGGCACCCGTCGCAGCCATGGGCGCGCGATCAGGACAGGGTCTGCGGCGCGGCCGACTGAGCCGCCGCCGCGCGGCGGGCCGCTTCCTGGCGATAAAGCTGGACAAAGTCGATCGGGTCCAGATTCAGCGGCGGGAAGCCGCCATCGCGCGTCACGTCCGAAACGATGCGGCGCACGAACGGGAACAGCATGCGCGGGCATTCGATCATCAGGAACGCATGCAGCTGATCCTCGGGCACGCCCTCGACATGGAACACGCCCGCGTAATCCAGTTCCAGAATGAACATCGGCGCGCTGTCGGCCTTGTTGACCGAGGTCGCCTTGACCTTCAGGAACACTTCATACTGGTTCTGCACGGCCCGGCCGCGCCCGTCCAGGCTGACCTGAATTTGCATGTCGGGCTGCACGTCGCCGGTCGCCAGACCCTTTTGCGCCACGACATTTTCGAACGACAGGTCGCGGATATACTGGCCCAGGATCTGCATGCGCACCTGCGGGCCCGGGGCGGGCGCGGCGCCGTTGGTCGTGTCGGTCATCTGATGCTCCTCGATCGCATTTGGGCCGCTCTATCAGACTGGCCCCGGCCTCTCAATCCCGCGTCCAGCCCGAGGGCGGGCGCGACCTTGGATTTTCGTCCAGAGGCGTAAAGTCGGCGTCGATCACATCGCCGTCGCCCCGACCAAAGGGCGGGGACGAGGCGGTCTGGCCCATGCCGACGATCCGCCAGCGGTGCGACATATGGCGGATCGCCCGGTCGCGCACCGGGCGAATCAGCAGGCAAAGGCCAATGAGGTCGGTGAAAAAGCCGGGCGTGACCATCAAAAGCCCGGCAAACAGGATCAGCGCGCCATGGGCGACCGGCAGGGTCGGATCGCGCATTTCGGTCACGGCGCGGCGCAGATCGTCCAAGGCCGCCATTCCCTGCCAGCGCAAAAGCCAGCTGCCCAGCGCCGCCATGGCCAACAGCAGCGCCAATGTCGCCCAAAAACCGATCAGCCCGCCGACCTTGATCAGAAGGGCAATCTCGATGATCGGCACAAGGATCAGCGCGACAGGCAGCCACATGGGAGTTTCCTTTCATGTCCGGGTCCGCCCCGGTGGACTTGGCCAGACCCGTACCCTACATAAAGAGCCAGCGTCACATTACAAACCCGCGCCTGGGGACTGAAAGGCCAAACCATGTCGAATTCCGTTATTCAGCTTCTTGTCCTTGCCGGGGTCGCCCTGTTCCTGATCCTGAAGCTGCGCAGCGTGCTGGGCACCCGCGACGGGTTCGAACGTGGCGCAACGCCGCCGGTTCTGCCCGGCACCGCCCGGCCCGGCCCCACGGTGGTCGAGGCCGGACCCGACCGCGACATCACCGATCACGTCGCCGAAGGCTCTGATGCCGCCCGCGCCTTGCAGGCGATGAAGCTGATTGAACCCAGCTTCTCGGTCGGCGGGTTCCTGCAGGGGGCACGCGGGGCCTATGAAATGATCCTGACCGCCTTCGCCAAGAGCGAGGTTGACCGTATCCGCCCCTTCCTGTCGCCCGAGGTCGCGGACAGTTTCGCCGCCGTGGTTGCCGACCGCAAGGCGCGGGGCGTCACCGTCCAGACCGACGTCATCGGCATCCGCGAACTTGCGCTGCAGGACGCCAGCTTCAGCCGGTCAACGAACGAGGCAGAATTGACCGTGCGGCTTGGCGCCGAACTGATCAGCGCCACCCGCGACGCGGCGGGCACAGTGGTCGAGGGCGACCCCCGTCAGGCCCGCAAGCAACGCGATGTCTGGACCTTTGCCCGGACCATGGGTGCCAACGACCCGAACTGGCAGCTTGTCGCCACCGGGGAATGACGGCTGCGGTGACGTTCGGGCCGGTTTCGGCCCTGCCGGACTGGGCGGCTGATGACCTGGGGGCGGCGCTGGCGGCCTATCTGGTCACGGCCGATCTGGCGCATGGCGCGCCCTTACCCAAGCCGGGCGAGGGCGCCGGTGCATTCTTTGCCCGCGCCTTCCGGACCAGCCAGCCCGCGCAGTCGGGCCTGTTGACCGGCTATTACGAACCCGAACTTCCCGGCGCCGCGCGCCCCGATGCGCGCTTTCGCTATCCGCTTTATTCAGCCCCGCCTGACCTGCCGGCGGACAGGCCATGGTTCGACCGGACCGCCATCGAGGCGGGCGATCTGCTGGCCGGTCACGAACTGGTCTGGCTGGACAGCGCGCTAGAGGCATTTCTGGCGCAGGTGCAGGGCTCTGTCCGGGTGCGGCTGGCGGACGGCAGGGTGCTGCGCTTCGGCTATGCGGCCAAGAATGGCCATCCCTACACCTCTATCGGGCGCGAACTGATCCGGCGCGGCGCGCTGCACCCCGATGGCGCCTCGGTCGCCGCTATCCGCGACTGGGCGGCGGCGCATCCTGCCGATCTGACGGGTCTGTTGCGGCTGAATGCTTCGTTCGTCTTTTTCCGGCCGCTGGACCTGCCGTCCGATCAGGGGCCGCTGGGCGCCATGGGCCGCCCGGTGACCGCTGGGCGCACGATTGCCGTCGATCCGGCCCATATTCCCCTGGGCATGCCTGTCTGGCTGGAATGGCAGGGTCAGGCGCGGCTGGTGGTGGCGCAGGATACCGGCAGCGCGATCAGGGGGGCCGGGCGTGCCGATCTGTTCCTGGGCACGGGCGATGCGGCGGGCCATCTGGCCGGTGCCCTGAAGTGCCCCGCACGTCTGACCCCGCTGATGCCGGTGCCGCAGGCATGACCCGCCGCCCCCGCCCCCTTGACCCCGAGGAACGCGATCTGTGGCAAGAGGTGGCGCGGACCGCCCGCGCCCTGCACCCCGACCGGCCTGTTCCCCTGCCCTTGCATCACGCGCACGATGTGGCCGCGCCCAAGAAGAAACCCGGCCTCTTGCAGGCCTTTCACCTGGGCGAAAAGGTCCGGCTGCGTCCGCTGGCCCACGATCTTGCCCCCGCGCCGCAGGACCATCTGGCCGGGCAGCCGGTGCGGATGGATCGCAAGACCTTTGACAAGATGACGCGCGGCAAATTGCAGCCCGAGGCGCGGATCGACCTGCATGGCATGACCATCGCCGAGGCGCATGGCGAACTTATCCGTTTCGTGCTGAACGCCCATGCGAACGGGCTGCGGCTGGTGCTGGTGATCACCGGCAAGGGCAAACGGGCCGAAGATCACCAGGGCCCGATCCCCGCCCGCATTGGTGCGCTGCGCCATCAGGTGCCGCATTGGCTGGCCCTGCCGCCCCTGGGGTCGGCGATCCTGCAGGTCACGCCCGCCAGCCTGCGCCATGGCGGGACGGGGGCCTATTACGTTTACCTGAGGCGCGGGCGGTAGGGGTCAATGCCCCACGATCGCCGTGACCGGCGACAGAACGATCTGCGTGGCATTCTGCACCGTCAGCACCGCGCCGCCCAACAGCCCGGTCTTGCCGGTCTGATCGCCGGCAAAGGCCGCATCGACATCGCCGATATTCCCCAGGATCGCGATCAGCGCCGGGGAATTGCCGACGTTGAAATGGCCAGCGCCGGTGGAAAAGGCGGTCGTGTCGATCAGCGTCACCTTCAGATCGCCCAGCTCTGTCGCGTCAGCCAGATTGCCGACCCGTGTCCGCTGCCCGGTCAGCCGCGCCGACAGGGCCAGCGCCCGATCCTTTTTCGAGGTAAAGATCAGGAAGGGCTGCGGCAGGCGGCCGATCCGCGCCGCTTCCTCGTGAAAGACATCGACATCAATGTCGGGCGACATCAGCACCACGCCATTGATCCGCGAAAGGGCGCCGGTCTTGCCGCCGATCGCCATCTGGCGCAGCGTTTCCATCACCACCGCACTGCCCATCGAATGGGCGACGATCGTGACATGGCGGGCCCCGGCGCCCTCGACCTCGTCAATCAGCTGTTCCAGCCCGTCGCGGGCAAAAAGCGCGCTGTCGCGGTCATAGACATAGCCCAGGGGATTGGCCCGCGATGGCCAGGAATAATGGACCAAGGCTGCGCCCACCTTCAGATCATGGCCCAGCTGCGCCAGCCGGTAGGTGCCTTCGGCAAAGGTGTTGTTGAACCCATGCACAAAGATGATCGCATCGCGGCGTTGGACCAGCGCCCGGCGCAGGTCGGCCCGAAAGGCGGTTGGCCCGTCATAGGACTGCGCCGCTGTCGTGACAAATTCCGCGCGCGGGTTGACGGCGCGCCCCTTGCGTGGCCAGTCGATCTCGCCCGGGGTCCGGTCGGGCGGGATCGACACATCGTAGCGCGCAAAGCGCACGCTGCGGGCGCGGATCTTGCCGAAAGCCTCGCCCTCTGCCGGGTCGGCGCCGCGGGTCGTGCCGATGAACACCTGTTCCACCGTGCCCAGCCCCCGCGCCTGAGGCATCAGAACAACTGCCCCCCGCTGGGTGCAGGACGTTGTCAGGACAAGGGCAAAGATCAGGAAAAGGCGCATGGAAACCATCCGTTGAACCAGTGGGGCGCCCGTCAGATAGGGCCGCCGCCTTTACAAGACATAACGGCTAAGGTCGGCTGACTGCGCCAGCGCGCCCAGATGCAGCTCGACAAAGGCCTGATCCACCACCACGCTTTGCCCCGCGCGGTCGGGTGCGGCAAAGGACAGGTCTTCGAAGACCCGCTCCATCACCGTGTAAAGCCGCCGCGCCCCGATGTTTTCGACGCTGCGGTTCACATCCGCCGCGATCCGCGCCAGGGCGGCGATCCCGTCCTGGGTAAAGGTCACCGTCACCTCTTCGGTCGCCATCAGGGCCGAATATTGCCGGGTCAGGGCATTTTCCGTGTCGGTCAGGATGCGGACGAAATCCGCCTCGGTCAGCGGCTTCAGCTCGACCCTTATCGGCAGGCGGCCCTGCAGTTCCGGCAAAAGGTCCGACGGTTTTGCAATGTGGAACGCACCCGAGGCGATGAACAGGATATGGTCGGTCCTGACCGGGCCGTATTTGGTGCTGACGGTCGTGCCTTCGATCAGCGGCAACAGGTCGCGCTGCACGCCTTCACGGCTGACATCGGCACCGCGGGTTTCGGCGCGGGCACAGATCTTGTCGATCTCGTCCAGAAAGACGATGCCGTTTTCCTGCACCGCCTCCAGCGCCGCTGCCTTGACCGCCTCGTCATCCAGAAGCTTGTCCGCCTCTTCGGCGATCAGCGCCTCATAGCTTTCGGCCACCGTCATTTTCTTGCGGACCCGCCGCCCGCCAAAGGCCTTGCCGAAAATGTCGCCCAGATTCATCATGCCCGCGCCGCCACCCGGCTGGCCCGGCAATTCGAACATCGGCATCGCAGGCGCGGTATCGGCCAGTTCCAGTTCGATCACCGTTGCGTCCAGCTCGCCCTTTTTCAGGCGGGTGCGGAACATGTCGCGGGTCTGGTCGCGCGCATCCTTGCCGGCAATCGCCTCGATCACCCGGTCTTCGGCGGCCTGATGGGCGCGGGCCTTGACCGCCTCGCGCATCCGCGACCGCGTATCGACGATCGCCGCATCCATCAG
>CAZKJZ010000075.1:0-11428 GCA_964553145.1 uncultured Frigidibacter sp.
GGTCGGTCCAGCGTCAGGACGATCCGATCGGCACCGGCAGCGTCAAGCAGATCGCCGCGCAGGCCGCACAGGGCTGATCCGGTCGCACACCGCGACAAAGACAGGGGGCATCGCCATCGCTGGCGGTGCCTTTTTCGTTTAGAGCCGGATGAGGCTTGGTTGAACCGCCGCCGGGAACCGATTTCTTCGAAGAAATCGGACCAGAGCCTTTGAAGGCTCTGGCGCGGAATTTTCGAAAATTCCGCCCGCGCGCTGGCCCAGGCGGGGGAATTGATTCTCACAAGCGTCTTCACGCTCTAGGCGATCAGGCGGCGATAGATGTGCCAGCTGGCATGGCCAAGGACCGGCAGGGTGATGAACAGCCCCAGAAACAGCGGCGCCATGCCCAAGGCCATCATCACCGAAATCAGCGCGCCCCACAGGATCATCACCGGCAGATTGGCCAGAACCGCCTGAAAACTAAGGATGATGGCGCTGATGAAGTCGATCTCGCGGTCCAGAAGCACCGGCAGGCCGACGACCGACATGGCAAAAAGCAGGGCGGCAAATCCCGCCCCGACCGCGGTGCCGATCCCCAGCAGCAAGGGGCCATTGCCGGTCAGAAAGTAGCTGACCAGCCCGTTACGCGCCGCCGAGGCCGGAGTCAGGCCCAGAAACAGCGCAAAAAGCGCATGGCCCACGAACAGCCAGAACATGAAGATCAAGAGGATGATCGCCGCGATCGAGGGCAATTGCCGGTCCTTCTGGGCAAAGATCACGCCCAGCACCCCGCCCCATTCCAGGTTCTGCCCCTTTTCCAGCCTGCGGCTGACCTCGTAAAGCCCGACGGCGGCAAAGGGGGCCAGCAGCGGAAAGCCCGCAACCATCGGTATCAGCCACCATTCCTGGCCGGTCCGGGTCGCCACCCACCACAACAGGAGCCCGCCCGCCACATAGACGGCGCTGAAAAAGAGCCCGAAGAGCGGCGCGCGTCTGAAATCCCTAAAGCCCGCCTTCAGCGCGGCGGTCAGATCGCCCCGCTCCAGCAGCATGACTTCCGGCGGGGTGGCCCCGCCCATGACCGGTTCCGACATCTCACCCCTTTCCCGCGCGTTCGCTTTCAGGCTAGCGGCTTTTGCCCGCCTTGTGAATCAGCGATTGCACGGGATCGGGGCGATCGTCAGACCCCGCGCAGATAGGCGACCAGCTGGGCGGTCGAGCCATCCTTGCCCTCGGCCCCGGCCTTGCCCTCGATCAGGGGCTGCAGGGCCAGCGCCAGTTCCTTGCCCAGTTCCACCCCCCACTGGTCATAGGAATTGATGCCCAGAACCACGCCTTCGACAAAGACGCGATGTTCGTAAAGCGCGATGATCTGGCCCAGAACAAAGGGCGTCAGCTTGGGATAGACCAGCATGGTCGAGGGGCGGTTGCCCGGGAAGACGCGGTGGCGGGCCTGACGGTCCAGCTCGGCCCCGGTCAGGCCCTTTTTGGCCATGATCGCCGTCGCTTCGGCCAGACTGCGGCCCTTCATCAGCGCTTCGGCCTGCGCAAGGCAGTTCGACATCAGCAGGATATGCTGGTGATGCAGGTCGGGTTCATGCCCCTGCCGCGCCACCATGAATTCGCACGGCACAACCCGCGTTCCCTGATGGATCAGCTGATAGAAGGCATGCTGGCCGTTCGTCCCCGGCTCTCCCCAGACCACCGGGCCGGAATGATAGGGCAGGTCCGCCCCGTCCATGCCGACGCGCTTGCCGTTGCTTTCCATCTCCAGCTGCTGAAGATAGGCGGGCAGCCGCGCCAGCCGCTGGTCATAGGGCAGAACGGCGCGGGTGGCATGGCCGCAGATCTGATTGTGCCAGACACCGACCAGCGCCAGCATCACCGGCAGGTTTTCGGCAAACGGCGCCTCACGGAAATGCGCATCCATCGACGCGCCGCCGTCCAGGAAGGCGCGGAAATTTTCCGGCCCGATGGCCAGCATCAGTGACAGGCCGATCGGCCCCCACATGGAATAGCGGCCGCCGACCCAATCCTCGAACCCAAAGACGCGGGCGCCGTCGATGCCAAAGGCGGCGGTCTTGTCCATCGCGGTCGAGACGGCGGCAAATTGGGCGGCCGGGTTCGCCACCTTGGCCGCCATCCATTTCCGCGCCGTTTCGGCGTTGGTCATGGTTTCGATGGTGGTAAAGGTCTTGGAGGCGACAACCACCAGCGTCGTTTCGGGGTTCAGCCCCCGCAGAATGTCATGCGCATGGGCGCCATCGACGTTCGAGACGAAATGCGCGCGCGGACCATCGGCATAGGGCGACAGGGCAATGGCCGCCATCGCCGGGCCAAGGTCCGACCCGCCGATGCCGATATTGACCACATCGGTGATCTTGCCGCCTTGCCCCGCGAACCGTCCCTCGCGCACGTCACGGGCAAAGCCTTCCATCCGCGCATGAATGGCGCGGACCTCGGGCATCACATCCTTGCCATCGACAATGACCGATGCGTCCAGATTGCGCAGCGCCGTATGCAGAACCGCGCGCCCCTCGGTCTCGTTGATCCTGGCGCCGGAAAACATCGCCTCGCGTTTGGTCGCCAGACCCGACCCTTCGGCCAGCCGCACCAGAAGGTCGCGGGCATGGGCGTCGATGGTGGTCTTGGAATAGTCAAAAAGCATGTCGCCCAGACGGGCCGAAAAATGGCCGGCGCGACCGGCGCGGTCGAACAGCGACAGGATGGTCCGGTCGGCAGTGTCGTGGTGATAGGTCCTGAGATCGTCCCAGAGGCTCATGTCATTTCTCCGGCTGAATCATTCCGCCCAATGGACGGTGGCATTGGCAAGAACGGCGCTGATCGGCGCCTCGGCTGGTGTCAGGCTTTGCGCCCGTTCGATCGCGGCGCGCTTGGCGGCGCCGGTGATCAGCACATGGATGGCCATCGCATCGCGCAGAACCCGCGCAGTCAACGTCACGCGCGGCTCGCCCGCCGCTTGGGCCCGCATCGGCATAAGAATCGGCGCATCGACGGCCAGCGCATCGGCCAGCCGGTCGGCCCCGGGAAAAAGCGAGGCGGTGTGCATATCCTCGCCCATGCCCAGAAGAAGGACCGAAATCGGCAGGCTGGGCGACAAGGCGGCGGTCAGCCGGTCCAGCGCGGCCTCGGGTTCCGGCGTGTCCGCGTACAGGGGCACAAACTGCGCAGCGGCAGCGCGCCCGGTGATCAGCCGTTCGCGGATCAGCCGCCCGTTCGAGCGGGGATTATCCTCGCCAACCCAGCGTTCGTCATTCAGGAACACCGTCACCCGGTTCCAGTCCAGGGGCAGGCCCGACAGAATGTCAAAGACCGGTCCGGGCGTGGTGCCGCCCGGCACCGACAGGCTGGCGCGGTCATTCTGGCGCAGGGCCTGGGTCAGGTCGGTCGCCAGCCGGTCAGCCAGCGAGAACATCAGAAGGTCGCGGTCGGGATATTCGACCAGCTTCATTCCTTGATCTCCCGCCAGCGGCGCCCGTCGCGATGCAACAGCATCAGCGCATCTTCCGGGCCGGATGAGCCGGGATCATATTGCTTGGGCTTGTCGCCGCGCCCTTCCCAGCCCTTGATCATCTGATCGGCCCAGGCCCAGGCGGCCTCGACCTCGTCGCCGCGCATGAACAGGGTCTGGTTGCCACGCATCACATCCATGATCAGCCGTTCATAGGCGTCCGGCACATCGGCCCCCACCTCTCCCAGCGCGTCGGCAAAGGACATGTCCAGCGGCACTTCGGTCAGGCGCATGCCGCCCGGCCCCGGTTCCTTGATCATCACCGACAGGGTCATGCCTTCGTTCGGCTGCAGGCGGATCGCCAGCACATTTTCGCGCCAACCCTCGGCCTCGCCGAAGATCGAATGGGGCACTTCCTTGAACACAACGGCGATTTCCGAGGTGCGGCCCTTCAGCTTCTTGCCGGTGCGCAGATAGAAGGGCGTGCCCTTCCAGCGCCAGTTCGCGATATTCACCTTCATCGCGATATAGCTTTCGGTGGTCGAGGCCGGGTTTTCCGCATCCTGCAGGTACGAGGGCGCATCCTTGGTCGCCCGGTACTGGCCGCGGACGATATCCTCGGTCGGGACCGGTTCCAGCGCGCGGATCACCTTCAGCTTTTCGTCACGGACCGCGTTCGGTTCGAACTTGGACGGCGCTTCCATGGCGATCAGGCACAAAAGCTGCATCAGATGGTTCTGCACCATGTCGCGCATGGCGCCCGACTTGTCATAATAGGCGCCGCGCCCGCCGACACCGACGGTTTCGGCGACCGTGATCTGCACATGGTCGATATGGCGCGCGTTCCACAAAGGTTCGAACAGGATATTGGCAAAGCGCACCGCCATCAGGTTCTGGACGGTTTCCTTGCCCAGATAATGGTCGATCCGGTAGACTTGGCTTTCGTTGAAATACGAGGCCAGCGTCGCATTCAGCGCCTGGGCCGAGGCAAGGTCGCGGCCGAACGGCTTTTCGACGACGATCCGCGCCTCTTTGGTGGCGATGTGATATTTGTGCAGCTGCTCGGCCAGTTCGCCGAAAAGCGCGGGCGCGACCGAGAAATAGAAAGCCTGGGTCACGTCCGGGCGCATCATCTTTTTCAGCTTGGTCCAGCCGTCGGGCCGCGTCGCGTCGATCGAGACATAGTCAAGATGGTCGAGGAAGCGGACCACATCCTCCTCGGGGCGCTTCTTGGCGTCGATGAACTCCTCCAGCGCCGCCCGGGTCAGGGCCTGATAGCCCGCCCGGTCAAGGGGCGCGCGGGCGGCGCCGATGATCTGCGATTTTTCCGGAATCTGGCCGGCCTGATAGCGGCGGAAAAGCCCGGGCAGGATCTTGCGCTTGGCCAGGTCCCCCGTGCCGCCGAAGATAACAAGATCAAAGGTTTCGACCGGAATAACGCGCGAGACCATGCTTTTCCCTCTGGCTTGAAATCCGATGCGCCGTTAGCGCTAACGGCAGGCGTTTTAGCCCGTTCCCAACGCCAAGTCTAGCTTGCTTGTCGCCGCTGGCCAACAGCCAGTGCGGGGGTGAATGGATATTCTTCGAAAAACCGCGCAAGGCCCCCGGGGTCCTTGACGAGGCCGGGCGCCTGACATAGGTCTGGGCGCGCTGCGGGTGTAGCTCAATGGCAGAGCAGAAGCTTCCCAAGCTTACGACGAGGGTTCGATTCCCTTCACCCGCTCCATGTCCTTTCATGACAGGATTGCTCTGCGCCCGATCTGTCGTGGCGCCTATTCAGGGAGGATTCGCATGAAGAAGTTCATTCTGGTTCTGGCGGCCTGTGCGGCCATCGCGTCCCCGACCCTGGCCAATCAATGCCCGGCACTGATGGCAAAAACCGACGAAGCCATGGCCGCCGCGACCGTCGACGAGGCGACCAAGGCCGAGGTGATGGCGCTTTATGAAAGCGGCAAGGCCGCGCATGAGGCGGGCGATCATGCCAAGGCCGAAGCCGACCTTGGGGCGGCGCTGAAGCTGTTGGGGGTCTGATCCCCGTCTGCCCAGCATGAAGGGGGCGGCCGAGGCCGCCCTTTTCTTTGACCGGGCGCCGGGATATGCGGGCGCGGTCAATGAGGAGGACAGGATGGGCGACATCACCCGCATCGAACCCGGCAAGCGCATGTCGAATGCCGTCATTCACAATGGTCTGGTTTATCTCGCCGGCGTGGTCGGCAGCCCGACCGGCACCGCCGAAAGCCAGACGCGCGAGATTCTGGCCGAGATCGACCGGCTCCTGGCGCTGGCCGGATCGGACAAGACCCGCATCCTGCGCGCGCAGATCTGGCTGGCCAATATCGGGTCGTTTGCCGAGATGAACGCGGTCTGGGACGAATGGGTGGCACCCGGCAACGCCCCGGCCCGCGCCACCGGCGAGGCCCGTCTGGCCGCCCCCGGCTATCTGGTCGAAATCATCGTGACGGCGGTTCAGGCGTAAGGCGCGAGGGGCAGCCCCGCCCTTCCGCAGCAGGGTCGCGGCGCCGCCCGGCGCCACCCGCCCGGTGTGCGGCCCGCCGCAAGGCGTCATGCCCAATGCGGCGGGGTGGCCCTACGGGTCGGGCGGCTATTTCTGTATGATGGGCCTGCGGGGCGGGCCCCGATTTCTGCACAGAAATCGGATCAGAGCCTGTTCAGGCTCTGGGGCGGAGTTTACTAAACTCCGCCTCTCCACCACCAGCGGGCGTTTGGTTTTTGAAAACCTCAGCCCGCGTAAATCTGGCTTTGCACCGTGGCCGTCAGTTCCGACAGCGAGAAAGGCTTGGGCAGGAAGACCGAATTCGGTACGCGGTCCCGCGCCTCGCTGACGCTGTCTTCGGAATAGCCCGACACAAAGACAACACGGGTGGCGGGCCGGGTCTTCAGCGCCTCGCGCACCCAGCTTGGCCCGTCCATGCCGGGCATGACCACATCGGTGACAAAGACATCGACCGACAAAGCGGCATTTGACAAAAGCTCCAGCGCCTCTTCGGCATTTTCGGCTTCCAGTACCGTATAGCCGCGCAGGCGCAGCGCGCGGCTGGCAAAGGCACGGACCGGGGCTTCATCCTCGACCAGCAGAACCACCCCCTCGCCATCGGCCATCGGGCGGCGCGCAGGGGCCGGGGCGGTAGGTGCCTTGTCGGCAGGGGCGGCATCGGCATCATGAGCGGGGAAGTAAAGCGAAAAGACCGTCCCCTGCCCCGGCGTCGAATCGCAGAAGATATAGCCGCCCGACTGTTTGATAATGCCATAGGCGGTCGAGAGGCCAAGGCCGGTGCCCTCGCCCGGGCGTTTGGTGGTGAAGAAGGGTTCGAAGATTTTCTGCAGCTTGTCCGGCGCGATGCCGGTGCCCTGATCGGTCACCCGCACCAGCACATAATCCCCGGCGGGAACCGAGGCACGGTCGCGGCGCAGGTCAGCCGAAAGGCGCAGGTTCTCGGTCACGATGCCGATCTGGCCGCCCTGGGGCATGGCATCGCGGGCATTGACGACCAGGTTCATGATCACCTGTTCCAGCTGCCTTTTGTCGACACGGATGAAGCGCAGGGCCGGATCATGGGTCAGGGTCAGGTCGATCCGTTCGCCGACCAGCCGGTTCAGCAGATGGGTCAGATCGGCCAACGTGTCGCGCAGGTCGATGGTCGCGGGCCGCATCGTCTGCTTGCGGGAAAAGGCCAGAAGCTGGCCGACCAGGCTGGCGGCGCGATTGGCATTCTGGTTGATCTGGGTCAGGTCGGCATAGTCGGGATCGCCCTTGTCGTGACGCAGCAAAAGCAGGTCGCAATGTCCTGAAATCGCGGTCAGAAGATTGTTGAAATCATGGGCGACGCCCCCTGCCAGCTGGCCGATCGCCTGCATCTTCTGGCTTTGCACGAACTGCGCTTCCAGCGTTTTCAGCTGGGTCGCGTCCGACAGGACCGCCAAAAGGCCCGGTTGCCCGCCGTCCTGGCTGCGGTTCAGCGTCACCTGCAGGAAACTGTCGCCCTCGTCCCGGCGCAGGCGCAAGACCTCGGGCCGGTTTTCGGCGCGCCCGGCCATTGCGTCGGCCAGCCAGTCACCCAGCGCCCGGCCAAGCCCCTCGACCAGATCGCCCAGAAGCGCGCCGGGGTCGGTCGGGCCGATCAGGGCGCGGGCGGCGCGGTTCACGGCCCGCAACTCGCCGGTGGGCGACAGGCGGATCATCGCCACGGGCAAAGTATCAAAGGCGGTCGGATCGGCCACGACGGCCGGAGCCGCAGGTGCGGGCAAGAGGTAAATCTCGCGCCGCCCGCCTGCCCCCTCGACCTCGGCCACCAGGGCGCGGACGGGGCCGTCGGGGCCTGCCACCTCGTTCACTTCGCCGGGCCGGACCGGCAGGTCGGTAAAGACCCGGTCCAGCGTCTTGACCCGTTCGCCGGTCAGCCGACGCAGCGCCTCGTTCATGAACAGGATCGTGCCGGTCTTGGCCACGGTCAGCATCGGCAGGCTGATGCTTTCGGCGCCGCGCCCGCCGATGGCGCGTTCGGTCATATCTTCGAGCCGCCACAGAAAACCGGCCTCGCCGATCCGGTGCACCGCCAGGCGGACATGGCCGCGTCGCGTCACCAGATCCTCGCGCGCTGCCCCCAGACTGTCGGCACGGGTCTGCAGCCGGTGCAGGACGGCGGCGGGGTTGGCAAAGATGTCCGACAGGGCGCGGGTCAGGGTCTGGCCGCCGCGCGTGCCGAACCGTTCGACGGCGGCGCGATTCTGAAAGCCGATCTCGCCTTCGGGGTCGGTGGTGAAGCTGGGCGATGCATCATGGGCAATGAAGGCCGCCAGCTGGTCATGCAGGCCCGCCGAGGCGCGGCGGTGCAGCGCCGCCATGACCCGCAGGATCACCGCCAGCGCGGCCAGCGTCACCGCCACCCCCATCGCCGCCAGCGCCGTGACCCCCTGCGGCAGCCACAGGCCAAGCCCTGCCGCCCCAAGGGAGGCCACGACCAGCATCCAGCCCTGCGGCGACAACAGAACGGCGCTGCGCGTCATCGGATGCGGCTGCAAGGCAGGACTGGACAAGATACCCCCCGGGGAAAGAATCGCTTGGCCCACATTCGGGCGTGAATGTTTAAGCGGGACTTAATCCCGAAAGAATTACAACTTTCAATTGTGCAGTTTTAAGGTCGCGCCCGCGACAAGAGAGCGGCAAAGAACCCGTCGCCCAAAAAGGCGCCCGCATCATCCCGGCCGAAATGGCGCAGATCCCGTGCCGCAAAGGACGGGTGGCGCGTCAGGAAGCGCGCGATCTGATCGTCATTCTCTCCCTTAAGGAACGAGCAGGTCATATAGGCCAGATGGCCGCCGGGGGCGACATGGGCAGCGGCCTGATCCAGAATCCCGGCCTGCAAGGCGACCAGCTCCTCCAGTCGCGCAGGCGTCAGGCGCCATTTCGCATCCGGTGTCCGCCGCCAGGTGCCCGACCCCGAACAGGGCGCATCGACCAGCACCAGATCGAACTGCCGCCCGGTCAGGGCCGCAGTCTCGGCCATGGCGATCCGCGCACCGGCGCGGCGGGCGCGTTCGGGCAGGTCGGCCATGCGCCGGGGCGCCGCATCATGGGCGGTCAGCCGCAGCCGGGCGGCGGCGGCCATGGCCAGCGCCTTGCCGCCACCGCCAGCGCAATAGTCAAGAGCGCTGATCCCGTCGCAGAGCGGCAAAAGCCCGATGGCCGCCTGCGAGGACAGATCCTGCAGCTCGACCAATCCTTCATCATAGGCACGTGACGTTTTGATCTTGCTGGACTTTTCCAGAACAACAAGTGCCGACGGCACTGGGCATGGCGACGCAAGGATACCTTCGGCGGCCAGCGCCGCTGCCGCAGCATCCCGCGTGGCGCGCGCCAGGTTGCAGCGCAGAAAGACTGGCGCGCGCTGGCGGTGGCGGGCCAGAATATCCGCGACCCCGTCCCCCAGCGCCTGTTCCAACAGGGGCCAAAGCCAGTCGGGCTGGTCCAGCCGCACGGGCGCGGGCAGGTCGGCCCAGTCCGGCGCGGACGCAAGCCGGGCCATCTCGTCATCATCCAGCGGAGCCAGAGCGTGGCCGTCGCCGGTCATCAGCGCCCCGTGCGCCGTCCCTTCGGCCCGAAGCGCGCCGATCATCAGCGCGCGGCCGGACGGGGCCGCCTGACCGGCGAGCGCCGTATAGGACCGCTGGCAGCGCAGGGCGTCGAAGACCCGGTCGCGGACTGCAGCGCGGTCGCCAGACCCGGCATAACGTGCGCCGCGCGCCCACTGGACCAGGGCCTGTTCGGCGGGTTGGCCCGCCAGAACCTGGTCCAGCACCAGTGCAGCAGCCTGAAGGCGGGCGGCGGGGGTCATGACAGGATGAACATCGCGCCGTAAACCCCTGACCGATCAGATGGCGCGATAGTTCGGCGCCTCGCGCGTGATCTGCACGTCATGGACATGGCTTTCCTTCAGACCCGCGCCGGTGATGCGGACGAACTGGCAGTTCTTGCGCATCTCGGCCACGGTCCGGTTGCCGGTATAGCCCATCGCCGCGCGCAGGCCGCCGACCAGCTGGTGAATGACCGTCCCCGCCGGACCCTTGTAGGGCACCTGCCCCTCGATCCCTTCGGGCACCAGCTTGTCGGATGCCGCATCCTTCTGGAAATAGCGGTCGGCTGACCCGCGCGCCATGGCACCCAGCGAGCCCATGCCGCGATAAGCCTTGTAGCTGCGGCCCTGCCACAGGATCACCTCGCCCGGGCTTTCGTCGGTGCCGGCGATGGCCGACCCGACCATGGCGCAAGAGGCGCCTGCCGCAATCGCCTTGGCGAAGTCGCCGGAATATTTGATGCCGCCATCGGCGATGATCGGGATGTCGCCCGCAGCGCTGATCGCATCCAGAATGGCGGTCAGCTGCGGCACGCCCACCCCGGCGACGATCCGCGTCGTGCAGATCGAGCCCGGGCCGATCCCGACCTTGACCGCATCCGCACCCGCGCCGATCAGCGCCCGCGTCGCCTCGGCGGTCGCCACATTGCCCGCCACGACCTGCACGCGGTTCGACAGTTTCTTGATCCGCTCGACCGCCTTGGCCACGCCTTCGGAATGGCCATGGGCCGTGTCGATCACCACCATGTCGACGCCCGCGTCGATCAGCGCCTGGCTGCGGTCGAACCCGGCATCGCCGACGGTCGAGGCCGCGGCGACCCGAAGGCGGCCCTGGTCATCCTTGCAGGCATGGGGGTTCAGCACCGCCTGTTCGGTATCCTTCAGCGTCAAAAGGCCGGTCAGCTTGCCCTGCCCGTCCGTCACCAGCAGCTTTTCGATCCGCCGCGCCCGCATCAGGCTTTTGGCGGCCTCAAGGTCCACCGGCTCATGCAATACCGCCAGATTGTCGGCGGTCATCATCGCCCGGACCGGCGTACGGTCGTCGGTGGCAAAGCGCATGTCGCGGTTGGTCACGATGCCGACCACGCGGCCCGCCGCATCCACCACCGGAAAACCGGTGACATTATAGCGTTCCTGCAGGGCGCGGGCATCGGCCATGGTCTGGTCGGGGCTCAGCGTGATCGGGTGGTCCACGACCCCGCTTTCGAACCGTTTCACCCGGCTGACCTCTGCGGCCTGTTCGGCAGTCCCGAGGTTGCGGTGAATGACGCCCATGCCGCCCTGCTGGGCCATGGCAATGGCCATGCGCGCCTCGGTCACCGTATCCATGGCCGACGACAGAAGCGGGATGTTCAGCCGGATCGCGCGGGTCACAAAGGTCGATGTATCGGCATCCGACGGCAGCACACTGGAGGCGGCCGGAACCAGAAGCACGTCATCAAAGGTCAAGGCCTCACGAATCTGCATGGGTCACCTCGGGCAGCGTTTCGATTGGCGCCTCGCTCTTTCACGCACCGGCTGGATTGGCAAGTGCTTTTCGCACCGGGCTCGGGGCTACCCGCATTTGGTCGCTCCCGCGCTCGGACCGGGCCACGTCCCCTATCTT
>CAZKJZ010000076.1:0-11122 GCA_964553145.1 uncultured Frigidibacter sp.
CAATCGTCCCAACGTTAACGTGCGGTTTCGTCCGCTCAAACTTTGCCTTTGCCATATTGCGTGGGCCTCTGGGTTATGGGGCCAGGATGGGCCCGTTTCACATGCGCGCGCTGACTATCTGCGGCGGGGCGAAAAATCAAGCGTCACTTGCTGGCGGCGGGCTTCGGGGCAACGGGTCCCGGCGCCGCCCCCGGCTTGGCCAAAGGCGGCGGCAACAGGGCGCGGGCGCGGGCCGCTTCGGGGCTGAACCAGGCCTTGTTCTCGACCAGCCATTTGTCGATTTCCCGGGCGGCATTTTCCGACAGGGTCTGCATCTGCTCTTCGCGGGTCTTGGTCAGGCCCGAGCCGATGACGGTGCTGCCCGACAGTCCCTCGAATACGGTGAAGCGTTTCGATTCGGCATTGACGATCCGGCCCAGCGTATCGTCCCAGACGTCGACAGTGACCACGACCACCGATTTCGGCGACAGGACCACCGGCACGCCCGGCACCGCCAGGGCATAGGCATTCACGCCGATCCCCAAATGGTAAAGCTTGCCGCCCTGATAGCGGCCGATCCGTTTGACCACGGCGGTCTTGAGCGAGGCTTCCCATTCGTCGGCTGTCGCCTTGCGCGACGGGCCGACGGGTTCGGCGCTGTCGGCCACCACGATCGTATAGCCCAGCTGGAAATTGCCCAGGGGCGCTGGCGGCTTTGACAGATCATCGGGCGCGGCGCAGGCCGCAAGGGCAGTCAGGGCCGCAAGGGCCGCCAGACGGGAAAAAAGCTTCATTGCCGCACTCCTTTCCCCTGCCATAGCCGAGGCGCGGGGGCCGGGCAACCGCGTCGCATGGCCAGACCGGCAAAGCCTGGCCGAGGCGGTGAAAAGCCGGGCCAGCTTCCCCCCGTTCAGGGCTTGCGCGGGCCGGGCGGGCGGGCGCAGTATGGCGGGGAAACGGTGGCCTTGGGCGGCGCCTGACAGGGAGTGGTGGAATGAGTCTGATGGGAACGCTGGCCAAGGTGGCCATTGGGGTGATGGTTGCCAAGACGGTGGGCGGCATGCTGAAGGGCGGCGGTGGCGGTGGCGGTGGCCTGAACCTGCCGGGGTCCGGCGGCGGTGGCCCTTTCGGCGGCGGCAGTTCGGGCGGCGGGCTTTTCCCGCAAGGGCGCCGATCGTCCGGCGGCGGGCTGGACGATATGATGAATGACATTTTCGCCGAAGGTCCCAAGGGCGGCCAGACCGCCCCCGCCCCGCGCCAGCAGCCACGGCAGACCGATCCGTTCGGGCAGGGCAGCGGCCCGGTCGAAATGCCTGAACCCGGCAGCCAGGGCGGTGGCGGCGGCCTGGGCGATCTGCTGGAACAGCTTGGCGGGCGCGGCCAGAAAGGCAGCGGCGGCGGGCTTAGCGACATCCTGTCGGGCAAGGGCGGTGCCGGTGGTCTGGGTGACCTTCTGGGCGGGCTTCTGGGGGCGGCCAAGGGCGCGGCGCAGGGCCAGGGCGGCAGCTTTGGCGAGGTTCTGAACGACAGTATGTCGCGCGGCGGCGAACCCGAACTGGCGCCGACGCAGGATCAGGAGGCGGCGGCGGGCCTGTTGCTGCGCGCCATGATTCAGGCGGCGAAATCCGATGGCCGCATCGATCAGGCCGAACAGAAACGCCTGACCGACCAGCTGGGTCAGGCCACGCCCGAGGAAATGCAGTTCGTCCAGCAGGAACTGCGCGCGCCGGTCGATATTGACGGCCTGTGTGCACAGGTGCCGCAGGGGCTGGGGCCGCAGGTCTATGCCATGTCGCTGATGGCGATCGACCTCGATAACCGGGTTGAGGCGAGCTATCTGATCAAGCTGGCGCAGGGGCTGGGCCTGTCGCGCGAGGATATGGCCCAGATCCATCAACAGATGGGCGCGCCGCAGCTGGGGTAGGCCCGGGCCGATGTCCTTCCTTTCGGACCGCCAAGCGGACAGTCCAGTGGACTGTTCGCCGGTCCGTTGGCCGAAGCGCAAGCGCAGGCCAAGGGGCCATCCGCAGACCCGGACGATTGGGCGTGGACAGCCCCTGCCCTGGTGGGGGCGAATGCCCCCGCCGCCCCAAGGGCGGGGGCTGTCCACGCGGCTTTCGCCACGTGGACGGTGTTTCTCACAACGGTCGCGGCGCCCGGGTCGCTTGCCCCGGGCTTAGGTGGGCGGGGTGAGTCTAACCGATCAGGTCACGCTATAGATCACGCGGAAAGACCACCGATCTCAGTTGATCAGGCCCGCGTGGCGCATGGCGGCGTCGATCCGGGCCTTGGTCGTGTCCAGAAGACCGGTCAGCGGCATCCTGACCTCTTCCGAACACAGACCCAGTCGCGACAGGCCGTATTTCGCGCCGACCAGACCCGGCTCGATGAAGATCGCCTCGTGCAGCGGCATCAGCCGGTCCTGATAGGCAAGGGCCGCAGCATAATCGCCGCGCAGCGTCGCCTCCTGAAACTCGGCACAAAGACGCGGCGCGACATTCGCCGTGACCGAAATGCAGCCGACCCCGCCATGGGCGTTGAAGCCCAGCGCCGTCGCATCCTCGCCCGACAACTGGACAAAATCCGCCCCGCAGCTGGCGCGCTGCTGGCTGACACGCTCGATCTTGCCGGTCGCATCCTTGACGCCGACAATGCGCGGCAGGCGTGCCAGTTCGCCCATCGTCTCGGGGGTCATGTCGATAACCGACCGGCCGGGGATATTGTAGATGATGATCGGCAGGGCCGAGGCCTCGTGCAGCGCGCGGTAATGGGCGATCAGCCCGCGCTGGGTCGGCTTGTTGTAATAGGGCGTCACCACCAGCGCCGCGTCTGCCCCTGCCCGTTCGGCGCGGTGCATCAGGTCGATCGCCTCGGTCGTGTTGTTCGACCCGGCCCCGGCGATCACCGGAATGCGCCCGGCGGCGGCCTTGACCACCGCCTCGATCACCTGGCCATGTTCCTCGTGGCTCAGGGTCGGGCTTTCGCCGGTCGTGCCCACCGGCACCAGACCATGGCTGCCCTCGGCCACATGCCATTCCACCAGCTTTTTCAGCGTGTCAAAGTCCACAGCGCCGTTCTTGAACGGCGTGACCAGGGCTGGAAGGGACCCTTTGAACATGACACGCTCCTTGATCTTGGCTGACTCGCCGGTTGAAAGTGCGGCGGACCCTAGCCGCATCCGGCGCCAATGCCAAGTTTCCCTGTTGCGGCGGGTCGGGCAGGGTCTATGATCGCCAAAAAACAAGATCACAGGCCCTTTCATGCTTCGCCCGATGCTTTTCGCCCTTGCTTTGGCGCTGGCTCTGCCATGCGCGGCACCGCTGCGTGCCGATGATGCGGGCCTGTTGGGGGCGGCGCTTGCGGCAGCCGACGCGGGCGACTGGGCAAGTGCGGCCGACAAGGCCGCCGCATCGGGACCTTTGGCATCCGAACTTCTGCGCTGGAAGATGCTGCGCGAACATGACTCCTCCTTTGCCGATTATGTCGATTTCATTGCCCGCCACCCCGGCTGGCCGGGGCTGAAGCTTCTGCGCAAAAAGGGCGAGGCCGCGATCACCGGACGCGAAGCGCCGCAGCTGATCACCGGCTTTTTCGCTGATGCGGCGCCCCAGACCGGCACCGGATCGCTCGCGCTGGCCGATACGCTGGCCGCGCTTGGCCAGCATCAGCAGGCCGCGGACGAGGCTGTGCGCGGCTGGCGCAGCCTCAGCCTGACGGCGGATGAACAGGATGCGTTCCTGATGGATTGGGGAGCGGTTCTGGCCGATCATCACGATGGCCGCATGGCCGCGATGCTGAAGGCCGGGCTGGTCGCGGATGCGAAGCGCATGCTGCCCCTGGCCAGCCCCGGCACACGGGCCGTCGCCCTGGCCCGCATCGCCCTGCAGGAAGATGGCAAGGGTATCGACGCGCTGATCGCGGGCGTTCCGGCCAAGATGGCGGGATCCTCGGGTCTGGCCTATGACCGGTTTCGCTGGCGCATCCTGAAAGACCGTTATGACGAGGCCGAAGATCTGCTGCTGGAACGGTCGGCCAGCGCCAAAAGCCTGGGGGATCCGTCGCAGTGGGCCGAATGGCGCCAGAAGCTGGCCCGCAAGGAAATGCGCGAGGGCGATGCGGCCCGCGCCTACCGGCTGGCCGCCCGCCACCACCTGACCGAGGGCGAGGATTACGCCGATCTGGAATGGCTGGCGGGCTATATCGCCCTGCGCAAGCTGGGCGATGCGGGCGCGGCGCTGAACCATTTCGACCGGTTCGCGGCAGCGGTCAGCAGCCCGATCAGTCTTGGCCGCGCCGGATACTGGCGGGGCCGCGCCTATGAGGCGCTGGGTCAGGACGGCGCAGCGCAGGCCGCCTATGCCGAAGGCGCCCGCTATCAGACGACCTTCTACGGGCTTTTGTCCGCCGAACGGGTCGGCCTGCCCCTTAGCCCCGCTTTGGCGGGGGGCGAGGCCTATCCGGATGTGCAAGGCAGCGCCATGGCCGGGTCCGACCTTTTTCAGGCGGGCGACCTTCTGATGCAGGCGGGCGACCAGACCATGGCCGCGCGCTTTCTGCTGCAACTGGCCGAAGGGCTGGACGGCGACCAGATCGGCGCGCTTGCAGGCCATGCGCTGGACCGGGATCAGGCCTATGTGGCCCTGGCCCTGGCCAAGGCCGCCGCCGAAAAGGGCCGCATCTGGCCCAGCGCCTATTTCCCGGTGATCGGCATGGACAAGCTGGACTTGGCCGTTCCGACCGAACTGGCCCTGTCAATCGCCCGACGGGAAAGCGAATTCAACCCGACGGTCAGTTCCGGCGTCGGTGCGCGCGGGCTGATGCAGGTCATGCCCGATACGGCGCGGATGATGGCGGGCAAGCTGGGGCTGGCCTATGACGGGGCGAAACTGACCAGCGACTGGCGCTATAACGCCCGGCTGGGCGCCGCCTATCTGGCGGGGCTGGTCGATCAGTTCGGCCCCTCGCCCCTTTTGGTCGCCACCGGCTATAATGCGGGGCCGGGCCGGTCGAAAAGCTGGATCGACAGGCTGGGCGATCCCCGCCGCGACGCCGTGGACCCGGTGGACTGGGTCGAGGCGATCCCCTTTACCGAAACCCAGATCTATGTGATGCGGGTTGCCGAAAGCCTGCCGATCTATCGCGCGCGCCTGACGGGCCAGACCGGGCCGGTGGCCTTTACCGACCTCTTGCGCGGGCGGTAGGTCCATAGGTCGCCGCGCGGGCGGAATTTTCGAAAATTCCGCGCCAGAGCCTTTGAAGGCTCTGGTCCGATTTCTTCGAAGAAATCGGTCCTCGGCGGCCGTGCAATCGGGCCGCATCCAGCCATAGGCGAGCGGGCAAGCCGCCGCCGCTCAGGCCGCGTCCGGCTGCGCCACGGGTTTGACCACGCCCACCGCCGACAGGATCGCATCGGCGATGAAGTCCAGCTCTCCCCTTGTCAGCCGGGCAGGCAGCCGCAGGTCGCAGGCGCGCATCAGCATGGCACGGGTCTGGGGCATGTCGGGCATGTCGCCCAGGAACTGCCAGTTCCAGAAGGCACGGGCATTGTTGTCCGACAGGCCAAAGACCTGCACCGCGACGCCGCGCGCCTTGGCGGCATCCTGCAGCGCCAGCGCCTCGGCGTCGCTCCAGTCGCCAGTCAGGGTGAATTGCAGGCTGTCGGGCGCGCGCACTTCCTGCGGCAGGGGCGGGGGCACATGCAGCCAGGGCGAGCCATTCAGCCGGTCGGCCACATAATCATGGTTCGTGCGCCCCGCCAGCACCCGGCCCGCGACCAGCGGCAATTGCGGCCGGATCACCGCCGCCGACAGGTTCTGCATCCGCATATTGTAAAGCGGCAGGCGGTTTTGCCAGTGCATATAGCTGTTCTGCAACCCGGCGTGCTTTTTCCAGTTCTGCTCATAGGCGCCCGACATGATCACGCATTTGGCCGCCAGTTCCGGGTCGTCGGTGATCAGCATGCCCCCCTCGCCCGCATTCACCAGCTTGTAGGACTGAAAGGAAAAACAGCCGATCTTGCCGATCGTCCCCACGTTCCGCCCGTTCCAGAGCGTGCCCAGCGAATGGGCCGCATCCTCGACCACCGGAATGCCGCGCGCGTCGCACAGCGCCATGATCTGGTCCATGTCGGACGTGTGGCCACGCATATGGCTGATCAGCACCGCCGAAATGTCATCCTCCAGCCGCGCCGCGAAATCCGCCATATCGATGCGGAAATTGTCGCCCACTTCGGCCAGGACCGGCACGCAATCGGCATGAACCACGGCTGACGGCACGGCGGCAAAGGTAAAGGCCGGGATCAGCACCCGTGCGCCCCTGGGCAGGTCCAGCGCCTTCAGCGCCAGGAACAAAGCGGCCGAGCAGGAGGCAACGGCCAGCGCATATTTCGCACCCAGAAGGGCCGCAAATTCCTGTTCCAGCAGGGCCACAGGCGCCCCTTCTGGTGCGGTATAGCGGAAAAGGTCGCCCGAGGAGAGAAGCCGCGCGATCTCGGCCATGGCTTCGGCCGGAATCGGTTCGGCGTCATAGACATTCGGGGCGGAGGGGGCCAGGGAATCGGGGGCCATGTTTCACTTTCCTGAAAGTCATATTCAGCTTTTCTGTAGCTGAACTTACCCATGACTTCCAACGGAATCGTGACAACCCTGGCTAGAACCCCAACCTGTCGCGGAGAGCATACCAGCTCATCGCAAGCACTAGCAGGGGGTGGCGCATCGCCGACCCGCCGGGAAAACGGGGCGAAGGCAGGCTGGCCATCAGATCGAACCGCGCCGCCTGCCCCGCAACCGCCTCGGCCAGAAGGCGCCCGGCCAGTGTGGCCATCGCCACCCCATGGCCGGAATAGCCCGACGCCGACAGGATAGTCGGCGCAATGCGGGCAAAGCAGGGCATCCGGTTCATGGTGATGGCCAATGTGCCGCCCCAGGCATAGTCGATCCGCGCATCCCGCAGGTGCGGATAGACGGCCAGCATCGGCTTTCGCACCGTCCGGATGATGTCGGGGAAGCGGTAGCCATAGCTTTCGCCACCGCCGAACAGCAGCCGGTTATCCTCGGACAGGCGCCAGTAGTTCACCACGAACTTGGTATCGGCCACCGCCACATTGTCGCGCAGCACCTGCGCCGCATCCGCACCCAAGGGTTCGGTCGCGACGATGAAATTGTTGATCGGCATCACCCGCGCCGCGACCTTGGGGGCCAGCCCGCCCAGATAGCCGTTGCAGGCCAGAATGACATGGTCGCATTCGACCCGCCCATGCCCGGTCTGGACCACGGGGCGCACACCCGGCGCGATGCGGTGGACATGCGAGCCTTCATGAATCCGCGCGCCGACCCCTGCTGCCGCGCGCGCCAGCCCGACGGCATAGTTCAAAGGGTGCAGATGCCCCGCCCCCCGGTCGATGTCGCCGCCGACATAGGCGTCCGAGGGCAGGATCGCCCGCAGTGCGTCACGGTCCAGCGGCGTGACCTGATCATAGCCATAGTCGCGCGCCAGCCGGTCGGCATGGGCGCGGGCATGATCCGCCTCGGCCCGGGTCAGGCAGGCATGGACGATCCCGGGGTGAAATGTGCAGGGCATGTCATGGTCGCGGATCAGGCCCTTGACCATCCCCTTGGCCTCTTCGGCCAGATCCCACAGCTGGCGGGCGACGGACTTGCCCATCATCCGCTCCAGCGCCTCCTGCTCCAGCCGCTGGCCCGATCCCACCTGCCCGCCGTTCCGGCCCGAAGCGCCAAAGCCGACGCGGTGCGCCTCGACCAGCACCACGTCAAGGCCGCATTCGGCCAGGTGCAGCGCGGCAGACAGGCCGGTATAGCCGCCGCCGATCACGCAGACATCGGCGCGGATCGCCCCTTTCAACTCGGAAAAGGGCGCAAGCTCGGCGCGGGTCGCGGCATAATAGCTGGCCGGATACTGGCCTGCCCGGTCATTGGCGAAAAGAAGGTCCAAGGGCGGCCTCAGACGTTCAGAAGCAGATGTTCCCGTTCCCACGGGCTGATCACCTGCTGGAATTCCTTGAATTCATTCCGCTTGACCGATTCGTAGACCAGACAGAATTCGTCGCTCAGGACCTCGCGCAAGGGTTTGCAGTCGACCAGCAGGTCCAGGGCGTCGCCCAGGTTCAGCGGGATGTCATCGTCCGATGCGGTGAATTCGATATTGCGCTCGGGCTTGGGATCGACCTTTTCCTTCAGCCCCAGATAACCGCAGGCCAGCGAGGCGGCGATGCCCAGATAAGGGTTGCAGTCCATGCCCGCCAGACGGTTTTCCACCCGCCGCCCGGCGGGGGTGGACACCGGAACGCGCAGGCCGGTGGTGCGGTTGTCGCGGCCCCATTCGACATTGATCGGCGCGGCAAAGCCCGGCACATAGCGCCGATAGCTGTTCACATAGGGCGCCAGAAGCGCGATGGCGGCAGGCAGATAGCGCTGCATCCCGCCGATGAAATGCAGGAACTCCGGCGTCTCCTTGCGGCCTTCGGAAAAGATGTTCTTGCCGGTCTCTTTGCTGACCACCGAATGGTGGATATGCATGGCGCTGCCCGGCTCGCCCTCGATCGGCTTGGCCATGAAGGTCGCATAGCAGCCCTGCCTGAGCGCCGCCTCGCGGATCAGCCGCTTGAAGAAAAAGATCTGGTCGGCCAGTTCGATCGGATCGCCATGGGCCAGGTTGATTTCCACCTGACCCGAGCCGCCTTCCTGAAGGATGCCGTCAATCTCGAACCCCTGCGCCTCGGCGAAATCATAGATATCGTCGATGACCCGGCCATATTCGTCGACAGCCGACAGGGAATAGGCCTGCTTGGCGGCGGCCCGGCGGCCCGACCGGCCCATCGGCGGTTCGACCGGCAGGTTCGGGTCGGTGTTGCGGGCGACCAGAAAGAACTCCATCTCGGGCGCCACCACAGGCCGCCAGCCTTCGGCCTCAAAAAGGCCGAGCACGCGCTTCAGCACATTGCGGGGCGCGGTCGGCACCAGACGGCCCTGATCATCGACCACGTCATGAATGACCTGCAGGGTCGGGTCATGCGTCCAGGGCGCGGCGGTGGCGGTCGAAAAATCGGGGATCAGCACCATGTCGGGTTCGGTGAAATCGCCTAAGGGATTGTCGGCCCATTCGCCGGTGATCGTCTGCAGAAAGATCGAATTCGGCAGGAAAAAGCTTTTCTGCTTGGCGAATTTCGATGCGGGCATCGCCTTGCCGCGCGCAACGCCGGCAATATCGCTGACGATACATTCCACCTCGTCGACGCGGCGGCCACCGATATAGTCGCGGGCCGCCTGCGGCAGTTTCTGCAGCCAGTCAGACATGGGTCACACTTTGGTTCTGCGCGCTTGGGCGCGGTTGCTTGAAAAAGACCTCGATCTGGTCGGCGATGGCCATGGCGTCATTCGTCCGGCCCAGCTTTGCGCTGGCCGCCGCCATGACATCCGGCGGCACGACACCCGGCGCGCGGGTGCGCAAGAGGCCACCGACGAAGTCATCGCCGAATTCGGGATGGGCCTGAAGGGTAAAGGCCCGATCACCATAGGCCAGCGCGGCATTTTCGCAAAAGTCGTTGCTGGCGCAGACCGTCGCCCCCTGTGGCGCCTGCACGACCTGATCACGATGCCAGGCATTCAGCGTCAGCTTCTGCCCGCCGAAATCATAGTCCGTAGGCCCCACGACCCAACCGTCCCTATACCGCTCGACCTTGCCGCCCATCGCCTGGGCGATCAGCTGATGGCCGAAACAGACACCGACCATCGGCACATGGGCGGCCATGGCCTGACGCACGAAGGCCTCCAGCGGGCGGATAAAAGGATGGTCCTCATAGACACCATGGCGCGACCCAGTGATCAGCCAGCCGTCGCAGTCATGCACAGTTTCGGGAAGCTCCATCGCCTCGACATGATAGCGGCGAAAGGTAAATCCGCGCCCGGCCAGAAGCCGTTCGAAAAAGTCAGGATAATCGCCCATCTCGGCCCTGAGGGCATCGGGCGACTGGCCGGTTTGCAAAATACCGATACGCATTGTCATCTCGTTGGTCATGGCACCGTCAGGCTACCCCCGCTTGCCCCGGGGCGGCAAGGGCGGGTGCGAGGGCTCTGCCCTCGCGCTCCCGGGATATTTTCCCCACAATGAAACAAGCGCTTTCATTGTGGGGAAAATATCCTCGGGGGGAGCCCCGGACAGGGTCCGGGGCCGGGGGGCAGACAGCCCCCCGCCCCTGGCCCCGTCACACCGTATCCAGATAGATTTCCGTCTGTTCCGTTGGCGAAAGCTCCGCCATGTAATGCAGTTCCTGTCGCTTGGTCTGGACCATGTTGGCGATCAGTTCGCGCGGAAAGATGCGCTGCATCTTTTCGGACTTCTCGAACACGTTGATCGCATCGGCCCAGGTGTCGGGGATCAGCGGCAGGTCCAGCGCATAGGCATTGCCGGTGATCGGCGGCGGCGGCACCATCTTGTCCTCGATGCCGATCAGGGCGGCGCCGAGGATCGCAGCCAGCATCAGATAGGGGTTCACGTCTCCCCCCGCCGTCCGGTGTTCGATCCGGCGGGCCGAGGGGCTGCCGGACGGAATGCGGATCGCCGAAGTGCGGTTTTCATAGGCCCAGCAGACCGCGTTCGGCGCGTGCGCCTCGGGGATCAGCCGGTCGTAGCTGTTGGCATGGGGGGCAAAGATCAGGGTGGAATCGTTCATGGCCCACAGACAGCCCGCCACGGCATGGCGCAGCATGTCCGACCCTTCCGGCCCGCCGTTCGAAAAGATATTGGCGCCGCTTCGGTCCAGGATCGAGAAATGGGTGTGAAGGCCGTTTCCGGAATATTCCGGATAGGGCTTGGCCATGAAGCTGGCGGCAAAGCCGTGGCGGCGGGCCAGGCCCTTGACCAGCATCTTGAAGAACCAGGCGTCATCGGCGGCGCGCAGCGCGTCATCCTGGTGCATCATGTTGATCTCGAACTGGCCAAGGCCCATTTCCGAAATCGCCGTATCGGCGGGAATATCCATCGCCTCGCAGGCATCGTAAAGGTCGGTAAAGAACGTGTCGAACGCATCCAGCGCCCGGATCGACAGAATCTCGGCCGCTTTCCTGCGCTTGCCCGACCGGGGCGAGGGCGGGACCTGCAGGGTCTTGCCGCTGTCGTCGATCAGGAA
>CAZKJZ010000077.1:0-7360 GCA_964553145.1 uncultured Frigidibacter sp.
CGGAAAACGCGCAACAATATTCCATATGCGATTCCCCTCCCCACACGGGGGAGGGGGGCCGCAGGTGGCCGACGTTGCGAAAGGGATCGCGGGTCGTCATATGCGGGTAGCCTTGGCCTTCGTGGGGAGGGAGGGCGCATCTCCCCCCGATAGTCAGTCAATGGGCGACGGGTCTGGCCGCTAGCCCTGATCGCGCGCCGCCAGCCGTGCGGCGCGGCCGCCCCGGCGCTGGCCAAGGCGCGGGGCGCGGGCCGGAAGTTCGGCCATAAGGGCGCGGCGGGTCTCGGGCTCCATCCGGCCCCAGCCGGCGATTTCGTCGATCGTGCGGAAACAGCCGACGCAGATGCGTTCGGTCGGATGGATGGTGCAAAGCCTGATGCAGGGGCTGTCCACTTCGGCCCGTCTCCAGATTTCGTCGCGCATGTCCGGCCCGCTCATCCTGCGCGTCTCATATGGCCGATCCGGTCCAGCGCGCCTTGCAGAATATAGGCTGCCGCCACATGATCAATCACCTCGGCGCGACGCTTTCGCGACGTATCCGCCTCCAGAAGCGCGCGTTCGGCGGCGACGGTCGACAGACGCTCGTCCCAAAAGCCGATCGGCAGGTCGGTCAGCCGCGACAGATTGCGGGCAAAGGCGCGGGTCGACTGGCAGCGCGGCCCCTCGCTGCCGTCCATATTGCGCGGCAGGCCCAGCATTAGCCCGCCGATCTCGCGATCCGCCACGATCTTCAGCAAAGCCTCGGCATCCTGGGTGAATTTCACCCGGCGGATGGTCAGCAAGGGCGATGCGACCGACAGCTGGCGGTCCGACACGGCGACACCGATGGTCTTTTCGCCCAGATCAAGACCCGCCAGCGCGCGAAAGCCCGGCAAAGCGGCGGCGAAATCGGCAATCTCCTCATGGATCATGGCGCCACCCCTGCGGTCTTTGCCTCGGCCCGGACCCGGTCCAGACCGGCGGGGTCGGCGGCCAGCGCCGCCTGTGCCCGACCCCAGGCGGCGCGCGTGCGGTCCGCATCGCCCAGAACCCCCAGCGCCCGGATCAGCTGCGCCCATTCGGCGGCGCTGCCGCCCTTGTCCATCAGCCGCGCCTCCAGCCCCTTGACCATACCCCGGATCATCGCCTCGCGGTCGGCAGGTGCCATGGCTTCCGCCCCCGCAACATCACCCGCCGTCGGCCCCTTCAGCGGCGCAGGCGCATAGTCGACACCCGCAGCCTCGGCCAGCGGCCCCAACTGCTCTGCCAGAACCGGCATCCAGGGCGCGTCCGCCGGACTGTCCTCGTAAAGCCTGCGCCAGAGGGCAAAGGCCAGATCGGGCCGCCCGGTCTGCGCCGCCATCAGGCCTGCGTAAAAGCGCGCCTGCGGCAGATCGGGGTCGAGCCGCAGGGCCGCATCCAGCGCCGCCTCGGCCTCGGGCGTCACCAGCCCACCGGCGGCGCGGATCATGTCATCGGCAAGCTCGGCATGATCGCGGGCCGTGGCCCCATCCCCCGCCAGCGCGATCACCCGCGCCTTGGCCCGGGCGGCGGCGGCAAAATTGCCCAGCCGCGCCTCGTTTTCCGCCAAAAGGCGAAAGCCTTCGATCTTGTCCGGGTGGCTGACGGTCGAGGCGCGAAGCTGATCCATCAGCGCCGCATAGTCGGGTGACGGGGCAGGGGCGGCAGGCGCGCCGGGCTGCGCCGCCTCGGCCTGAGCCTGACTGGGGCGGGCCGCCCTGATCCGTTCGGCATTGGCCAGCCGCGCCGCATGGGGCAGGTCCGACGCCCCGGGCGCACCCAGGTAAATATAAAGACCAAAGGCCCCGGCCAGCGCCGCCGCCGCCAGGCCCAGGGGCAGGGCCACGCCGCCCGCGCGCGCCGACCCGTCCGCGCCGCCAAGGGCGCGGTCAGCCTCCAGCATCCGCCGGGATATCTCGATCCGCAGCCCCTCGGCCTCGGGCCCGGCGATCAGGCCGCGCGCCGCCTCGTCCGCAACCGCCGCCAGCTGGGCGCGATAGACGCCCATGTCGGGATGCTCGCCCGCCGCAGGCGGCGCCGCGCGCAAGGCGGCCCGCGCCAGCACCAGGCCCGCGCCACCGATCATGCCCGCGATGATCCCCCAGATCAGCATTCATCCATCCTTGTCCGGCCCCTCAGATAAGCGCTTCCCCCCCGCGCCGGAAGCGCAATCGCACCCCCGCACAGGGCGCTTTGTCGCAGACCGGCGGAAATGTCGCATTTTTCCCGATTGCGACGTTTGGGGACCTAGGGCAAAACCGTCCCCGTTCCATTCAGGTGCAAAGCGGGGGGCGCCCCTCGCGGCAGGATTCGGGAAAGGCCCCTCCCATGAGCATGAAGCGCTATTCGGTCTTCGCCATCGCCCGCGAAGCCCTGACCTATCACCAGAACTGGGAAGAGGCCTGGCGCTCGCCCGCGCCGAAACCGCGCTATGATGTGGTGATCGTCGGTGCGGGCGGCCACGGGCTGGCCACCGCCTATTATCTTGGCAAGAATTTCGGCATCACCAATGTCGCCGTGATCGAAAAGGGCTGGCTCGGCGGCGGCAATACCGGGCGCAACACGACGATCATCCGCTCGAACTATCTGCAGGACCCGTCGGCGGCGATCTATGAAAAGGCCCGGAGCCTGTTTGAAGGGCTGTCGCAGGACCTGAACTACAACGTCATGTTCAGCCCGCGCGGCCTTCTGATGCTGGCCCAGACCCACCACGAGGTGCGCGGCTATCGCCGCACCGTCTATGCCAACAACCTGCAAGGTGTGGCGACCGAATGGATAGAGCCCAAGCGGGTCAAGGAACTGGTGCCGATCATCAACCTTGACGGGCCGCGCTATCCGGTCCTTGGCGCGCTTTATCAGGCGCGGGGCGGCACCGCGCGGCATGATGCCGTGGCCTGGGGCTATGCGCGCGCCTGTTCGGCGATGGGCATGGACATCATCCAGCAGTGCGAAGTGACCGGCATCCGCCGCGAAGGCGACCGCGTTACCGGCGTCGACACCACCAAGGGCGCCATCGGCTGCAGCCGTCTGGGTCTGGTCGCGGCGGGCCATTCATCGGTTCTGGCCGACATGGCGGGCTTCCGCCTGCCGATTGAATCGCTGGCACTTCAGGCGCTGGTATCGGAACCGATCAAACCCTGCATGGATGTGGTCGTCATGGCCAACACCGTCCATGGCTATATGTCCCAGTCCGACAAGGGCGAGATGGTGATCGGCGGCGGCACCGACGGGTTCAACAACTATACCCAGCGCGGATCGTTCCACCATGTCGAGGAAACGGTGCGGGCGCTGATCGAGACCTTCCCGATGATCAGCCGGCTGAAGAACCTGCGCCAGTGGGGCGGCATCGTCGACATGACCGGCGACCGTTCGCCCATCCTGTCGAAGACGCCGGTGGACGGCCTCTTCGTCAACTGCGGCTGGGGTACCGGCGGCTTCAAGGCCATTCCGGGGTCAGGCTGGGCGATGGCCGAACTGATGGCCCGGGGCGCGTCGCCCCTGACCGAGGAATTTTCCATGTACCGCTTCCGGGAAGGGAAGTTCATCGACGAGTCGGTGGCGGCGGGGGTGGCGCATTGATGGGCTCAGAACAAGTCCTTATCGGGGAAATCAGGCCCTCCACCCCTGATCTTTCCCTTGTCGTGCGTGTCCTTTCGAAGTCCACGCCATACCACCACGAATGCCCCCACGAGCAAGAGAAGAAGCGGCGCGATCTTGAGGGCAGTGTCCATATGAATTGCATGCTCAGTGCGGGTCGCGAAGTCAACGAGGAACGAGCACCATGCTAACCCTTGAATGCCCCTATTGCGGCGTCAAAGCCGATGAAACCGAACTTCAGGCGGGCGGCGAGGCGCATCTGAAACGCTTCGGGCCGGGATCGTCGGACGAGGAGTTCGACGGCTATATGTTCAGCCGCAAGAACCCCAAGGGTGTGCATTTCGAACGCTGGCGCCATTCCTATGGCTGCGGGAAATGGTTCCTGGCGGCGCGCGACACGGCAACGCTCGAGGTCTTCGGCACCTATGCCGCCCAGTCCAAGGAACCGCCTGCCGAGTTGCAGGCCAGGATCAAGGCGAAACGCCCGAACTGGGAGGGGTACAAGTGATCCTTCTGGCCCTTTCCAAAACCCGCCCCGGACTTGATCCGGGGCCTCTGCCGGTCCACGAGGCCCCGGATCAAGTCCGGGGCGCGGCGGGCATTGGCGGGCACCCCAATAACGCATTCGACGAGGCCAAGGCATGAGCACCCGTCTGTCCAAAGGCGGTCGCCTGATCGACCGCACCAAACCGCTGAACTTCAGCTTCAACGGCAACCGGATGCGGGGCTTTCAGGGTGACACGCTCGCCTCGGCCCTGATGGGCGCCGACCAGATGTTGCTGGGCCGGTCGTTCAAATACCACCGCCCGCGCGGGGTGGTGGCAAGTGGCGCCGAGGAGCCGAACGCGCTGGTCGGTCTTGGCACCGGCACGCGTTTTGAGCCGAACCAGCGCGTGACGACGACCGAGCTTTTCGACGGCGCGGTTGCCGCCAGCCAGAACCATTGGCCCAGCCTCAATTTCGACGTGGGCGCGGTAAACAACCGGCTGGCCCGCTTCTTCCCGGCGGGGTTCTACTACAAGACCTTCATGTTCCCGCGGTTCGCCTGGAAACATGTCTTTGAACCGGTGATCCGCCAGTCGGCGGGTCTGGGCAAGGTGCCGACCGAACGCGATGCGGACCGTTATGAATATGCCTATGCCTTTGCCGATCTGGTGGTGGTCGGCGGCGGGATCGCGGGCCTGTCGGTCGCCTTGCAGGCGGGCCGTGACGGCAAGCGAGTGCTCTTGATCGAACAGACTGCCCATTGGGGCGGCCGCGCGCCGGTGGACGGGGTCGAGATTGACGGCAAGCCCGCCGATGCCTGGGTGAAGGACGTCCTGGAAGCCCTTGGCAAGATGGGTAATGTCACGATCCGCGCCCGCACCATGGCGTCGGGTCTTTATGACCATGGCTATCTTCTGGCCTATGAACGGATCGCGGACCATACGCCCGGCGACGGGCGCCCGCGCCACCGGCTTTGGCGCATCCGCACGGGCCATGTCGTCACCGCGACCGGCGCCATCGAGCGGCCCTTGTCCTTCGCCGGCAACGATATTCCCGGCGTCATTCTGGCCGGGGCCGTGCGCGACTATGTGGTCAACTGGGCCGTCAGCCCCGGCGACCGCACCGTCGTCGTGACGAACAACGACGACGCCTATCGCACCGCGCTGGCGCTGTCTGACGCGGGCCTTGTCGTCCCCGCCGTCATCGACGCACGCACCAGCGCCAAGGGCGCGCTGCCTGACGCCGTCCGCGCCCGCGGCATCCGCGTTCTGGAAGGCCGCGCCATCGCCAAGGTCAAGGGCACCAAGCGCGTCACCGGCGTGTCGGTTTGCGCGCAGGCCGGGCAGGGAGCAGAGCTGGAGGTCATCGACTGCGACGCCGTCGCCATGTCGGGTGGCTGGTCGCCGGTCGTGCACCTCTGGTCCCATTGCGGCGGCAAGCTTGCCTGGGACGGCGCCCGCGCCATGTTCCGCCCCGATGCGGCCAAACCACCGACCGGCGATGACGGCAAGGCGATGGTCACCGCCATTGGCAGCGCCAGCGGCGCCCTGACGGCGGACGAGGTTCTGGCCGATGTCGCCACCCGCATGGGCGGCAAGGCCCCAGCGACCAACGCTGTGGCCGAGGCGGCGCTGGAGCCGGTCTGGATCATGCCGCAGGGCGCGGGCCCTGCGCTGAAGATGAAGATGTGGCTGGACTATCAGAACGATGTGAAAGTTTCGGACGTGCAGCTTGCGGCGCGCGAGGGCTATCACTCCGTCGAACATACCAAGCGCTATACGACGCTTGGTATGGCGACAGATCAGGGGAAACTGTCAAATATCAACGGCCTGGCGATTCTTTCTGATGCTTTGCATCAGCCGATCCCCCAGACCGGCACCACCACCTTCCGCCCGCCCTATACGCCGATCTCGATGGGTGCCATCGCAGGCGAAGCGCGGGGGGATATCTTCCAGCCCCTGCGCAAGACGCCGATGGACGACTGGCATGGCGCGAACGGCGCCTATTTCGAACCCGTCGGCCTCTGGCGCCGGACCTATTGCTATCAGCGCCCCGGCGAAAGCGTGCATGAGGCGGTGAACCGCGAAATCACCAACACCCGGACCAAGGTCGGGATGCTGGATGCCTCGACCCTCGGCAAGCTGATCGTCAAGGGGCCGGACGCGGGCCGCTTCCTCGACATGCTCTATACCGGCGTCATGTCGACTTTGCCGATCGGCAAATGCCGCTATGGGCTGATGTGCAGCGAAAACGGCTTCCTGTCGGACGACGGCGTGGTCGTGCGACTGTCCGAAGATACCTGGCTTTGCCATACGACCTCGGGCGGGGCCGACCGTATCCACGGCTGGATGGAAGACTGGCTGCAATGCGAATGGTGGGACTGGAAAGTCTATACCGCCAACGTGACCGAGGAATATGCCCAGATCGCCGTCGCCGGTCCGAACGCCCGCAAGGTGCTGGAGACGCTTGGCGGCATGGATGTGTCGGCTGCGGGGCTGCCCGCCATGGAATGGCGCGAGGGCGTTCTTGGGGGCTGCCGGTCGCGCATCTACCGCATCTCCTTCTCGGGCGAATTGTCCTATGAAATCGCGGTGCCCGCATCCGAAGGGCTGGCGCTGTGGAAGGCGCTGGTCGACGCCGGGCAAGAGTTTGGCGTCATGCCTTACGGCACCGAGGCGATGCATATCATGCGGGCCGAAAAGGGCTTTATCATGATCGGCGACGAAACCGACGGGACGGTCATTCCGCAGGATCTGGGGCTGAACTGGGCGATTTCAAAGAAAAAGCCCGACTACCTGGGCAAGCGCGCGCAGGAACGAACGCATATGGCCAGCCCCGACCGCTGGAAACTGGTGGGGCTGGAAACGCTGGATGGCTCGGTCCTGCCGGACGGGGTCTATGCGGTGGCCGACGGCGTCAATGCCAACGGCCAGCGCAATGTGCAGGGGCGCGTGACCTCGACCTATTTCTCGCCCACGCTCGGCAAAGGGATCGCCATGGGTCTGGTGAAACACGGCCCCGACCGGATGGGCGAGGTGCTGGATTTCCCCGGCGACGGCGGCAAGGTCTTCAAGGCCAGGATCGTCAGCCCGGTCTTCTATGACAGCGAAGGAGCAAAACAGAATGTCTGACGCATTGGCAGAAAAAGTGGGGACCGGTTTTTCGTCCGCCAATGCGCATGGACGGGCTGTCAGCGCATTGGACGGGAAATCCTGCGCCGGGTTTGCGAGTGTGACCGAGGCCGGCCTGCAAGGCATGATCACGCTGCGCGGCGATC
>CAZKJZ010000077.1:7460-11019 GCA_964553145.1 uncultured Frigidibacter sp.
GCGCTGACCAAGGCGCTGGAGGGCGAGCATCATCTGGTCGCCGATGTCTCTGACGCCCGCGCCATGTTCCGCATTACCGGCGACAAGGCAGCGCAAGTGCTGATGAAACTCTGCCCCGTCGATTTCCCGACGCTCGCGCCCGGCGAACTGCGCCGCACCCGCGCGGCCCAGGTGGCCGCGGCACTCTGGCGGTCGGGCGACGACACATTCACCCTGGTCTCGTTCCGGTCCGTCGCCGCCTATGTCTTCGGCGCGCTGGAGGTTTCGGCCCGGCCCGGCGCGGAAATATTTATCTGACGCTTTTGCCCCCTCTTGCGCGCGCTTAATTGGCTGTGCAACCATGGGTTGGTGATTGGTAAGGAGATATTTCCAATGCGCTTTTCCCTGTTGGCAGCCGCTGCGCTGTCCCTGATGGTTGCGCCGGTCATTGCAAAGGCCAAAGGCCGCCCGGAATTTGAAGGCAAGCCGATCCTGTTTCACTGTACGATAAAGGAACAGGGCAACACTGGCTGGGTCCCCGAAGAGGTCCTGATCCTGGACGATGGTTCGGGCGGTTATCTGGCAATTGATCCAATTGTCGGGCATTTTATCAAGCGTCCCGTTCCGGCAAAACTGGCGGTCGAGAACAGCGCCCGCCGCACCTTCAGCTACGGGATTGCCAATACTGCCGACTCGTCCAACCAATATGCCGAGATGGCCTATCGCCTGACGATTCCGAAGAACGGCGGCCAGGTATCGATGACCGGAAAGGCGCTGGGTTATATGAACGATTATCAGGGCTATGGCAGTTGTGACGCCTACTAAGGGGCCAAGCGCGGCGTTACAACGTTCTGCCCGGGGGGGCGGGCAGAACTGGCCTGCAGACATCGGCCCTTTATCCGCGACGGGCAAACCTCATCTGCATTGTCCAATGCCACGAAAGGCTCAGTGACTTTCGTCGGCTGCGAAACTGAATGAAATATCTTGCGACGGAGATTTTTATGAAACCTGCCCGCCCGTACCGACGTCTTGCCTCCGGTTTCTTTAGCGCTGTTACATCTTTTGCAGGACTGTTCCTGGCTTCTGGCCCCGCTTCTGCGGACAGTTTCCTGACCGGCACCGTCGTCTGCAGGTTTAATCCGCCGCAAACCGTCAAATATCTGGTGCCCTCCGAAATTACCGTCAATTATGATGCGGCGCAGGACCGGTACAAGGTCTCGGACGCTTTGATCGTGGCCGTGGGCAGCAAATGGGTTCCGGCCGAAGTGCTTCGCAACAACGATATCCGCCGCACCTTGGGCTGGAGCTTTTTTGGAATATCGCAAGGTGTCTGGGCGCCGACCTGGTCGACCCCTACGGGAGAGGCAACCTACAGACTCACCGTTTTCCGCGCGGATATGAAAGCGCAGTTGGTTGCCAATTTTGATGGTACCTACAACGGAAACAGCGGAACGCTGTTCGGCCAATGCCGCGCGCAAGGGGAGTAGCTGTTCTTCGCCCTATTGCCGGTGCCAGACGGCAGCCAGATCTCAATCAGCGACAAGGCGCTGGGTTACGTGAATGGTTATCAGGGCTACGGTCGCTGCCAGTCCTTCTGACCGTTTCCGAAACCCGTACAATCCCGCGCTGAATGGCCGGTTCCGTTGAACCTTGTGCGGCCTTGTGCGACAAATTCTCAAAGAGTATGTGACTTGTACGAGGTGCCGCGATGCGTTTCAAACCTGCAATCCTGTCCGTCCTGGCAGCGACAGCCCTTGCCCCCGCCGCCATGGCCGCGGATGGCCCGTCCTACAAGGGCAGACCCGTGCTCCTGTCCTGCGAGCTGACCGAAAACGGCCGCACCCACTGGATCCCGCGTCAGGTTTTCATCCTGAAAGACGCCCCCGACGGGTTCCGCGCGCTGGATTCAGTTGGCCACACTGCCCAGAAGGATCCGGTGCCCGCCAAGCTTGCCGTCGACAATGCCTATCGCCAGACCTACAGCTGGACGGTCGAGATCGCCCAGGACCGCGAGCTCCACTATGTGTCGATGGCCTACCGCATGACCGTGCCGAAGGACGGGTCCAAAGTCTCGATCAGCGGCAAGGCGCTTGGCCATGTCGAGGAATTCTTCGGCACCGGCAGCTGCCGACGCTTCTGACCCACCCTCATACGGCGAACTTTCGCTGCCCGGCCCTTGACCTTGGGCCGGGCAGGGGTCTTATACGGGTCAGCCTTACACCTCGCGCGAAAGGAACCCGACCATGGCCTTCACCCTTCCCGATCTTCCCTATGCCCATGATGCGCTGGCCGCACTTGGCATGTCGAAAGAGACGCTGGAATATCACCACGACCTGCATCACAAGGCCTATGTCGACAATGGCAACAAGCTGATCGCCGGCACCGAATGGGAAGGCAAGTCGGTCGAGGATATCGTGCGCGGCACCTATCAGGCGGGCGCCGTGGCCCAGAACGGCATCTTCAACAATGCCAGCCAGCATTGGAACCATGCCCAGTTCTGGGAGATGATGGGGCCGGGCGAAGCCAAGAAGATGCCCGGCGATCTGGAAAAGGCGCTGACCGACTCCTTCGGATCGGTCCAGAAGTTCAAGGACGATTTCGCCGCCGCCGGTGCGGGCCAGTTCGGTTCGGGCTGGGCCTGGCTGGTCAAGGACAAGGACGGCGCGCTGAAAGTCACCAAGACCGAAAACGGCGTCAATCCGCTGTGCTTTGGTCAGACCGCCCTTCTGGGCTGCGATGTCTGGGAACATTCCTACTACATCGATTTCCGCAACAAGCGCCCGGCCTATCTGACCAACTTCCTGGACAAGCTGGTCAACTGGGAAAACGTCGCCTCGCGTCTTTGACGACTGGCGGCAGGTTGCGCGCGCCTTTGGCAGCAAAACCCCGCCCCGGACCTGATCCGGGGCCTCTATTGTCAGGGTCAGGGCGGCCATAGGAAAGGCCCCGGGTCAAGCCCGGGGCGTGCAGTCGGTGAAACGGGCAAGGGGCGCGGTGAACCCGCGCCCCTTCTCGTTCAGCTATTCGATGCAGAACCCTTCGATATCGGTCGTCTGCCAGTGGTTTCCGCTGGAATGGACGATGGTCCGGTCGGTCACCGTGATGGTGATATTGTAGCCGCAGGGCTTCATCGTCGACGTGTTGATATCCCACAGCCCGCTGGCCCCGCCGCCCGGCAGGCCCGCGCCATAGGAAAGGCTGCTGGTGGTCATGGGCGGCGGAGCACCGCCGTTCATCTGGGTGATGACCGGCTGCCCGCCACTCGCAGGCCCTGGCGGCGTGACGATCAGCGAGATGCTACCGGTATGGGCATCGGTGCCGGAATAGCTGCCGTGCATCATGTCGCCCACTTTGAACTTCCCGCAATTGCCGCCGCCCGGCAGCGCCAGCTTGTCGATATCGACATTGGCCGACGGCCCCTTGTTGTCGACCATGAAGACCTTGGGTCCATAGCCAGGCAGATCTGGCGGAGCTTTGGCCAGAACGGGACCCAGGGGCTGGCGGAATTCAAGTTGAACGGTGTGAAGCCCATCCTCCAGCCCCGACAGCACGCCCAAGAGATCGCCCGCCACCTTCTTGG